>DASWVR010000135.1:0-30536 GCA_036401155.1 Piscinibacter sp.
CACCTCGATCATGAAGCGCAACTCCTGCGGCAAGTCGCTCGACATCGCGCGCATGGCACGCGACATGATGGGCGGCAACGGCATCAGCGACGAGTTCGGCGTGGCGCGCCACCTCGTCAACCTCGAGGTCGTCAACACCTATGAGGGCACGCACGACGTGCACGCGCTGATCCTCGGTCGCGCCATCACCGGCATCGCGGCGTTTGCGTGAAGCCGGCGGCGATCTGGTCGCGATGTGAGAGCGGCGCGGGGCGGGGTGACCGAAGCGCAAGGTCGACGGCGCGGAGTTGCTGGCTTCTAGCTCGGGCTAACCCTAGGGCAATCCTGCGACTTGCCCTCCGGGGGTCGTGACTCTTACCCTCCTGCATCGCATCAGGAGAAGAATGTGAAGACTGCCATCGTCGGTTGGGGCCACACCCGTTTCGGCCGCCTGGACGAGCACGACCTCGAGTCGCTGATCGTCAGCGTCGCCCGCGAGGCCGTGGCGCATGCCGGCCTCGAGTTCGGCGACATCGACGCGATCGCGCTGGGCCATCTCAATGCCGGCATGGTGAAGGAGTCGTTCTGCAGCTCGCTCGCCCTGCAGGCCGACCCCGCGCTGCGCTTCGTGCCGGCCACCCGGCTGGAGAACGCCTGCGCTTCCGGCGCGGCGGCACTGTATTTCGGCCAATCGCTGATCGAGTCGGGCCGCGCGCGCCGCGTGCTGGTGATCGGCGCCGAGAAGATGACCGCGGTGAGCGGCGAGGCGGTCACCGCCTCGCTCGGCTCGGCCAGCTACGTGAAGGAAGAGGCCGCGACCGGGCTCACCTTTCCGGGCATCTTCGCGCTGATCGCGCGCCAGTACTTCGAACGCTACGGCGATCAGTCGGAAACACTCGCGCGCATCGCCGTGAAGAACCACGCCAACGGGGCGCTCAATCCGCTGGCGCATCTGCGGCGCGCGCTCGACTTCGAGACCTGCAACACCGTCTCGGCACAGAACCCGCTCATCGCCGCGCCGCTGCGCAAGACCGACTGCTCGCTGGTCTCCGACGGCGCCGCCGCCGTCGTGCTGACCGGCATCGATGACGCGCGCGGGTACCGCCAGGCGGTGGGCATCCGTGCCGCGGTTCAAGTCAACGACTACCTGCCGCTGTCGCGGCGCGACGCGGTGCGCTTCGAAGGCCCGGCGCGGGCGTTCGCGCAGGCCTACGAGCAGGCCGGCATCGGCGTCGACGAGCTCGACTTCGCCGAGGTGCACGACTGCTTCACGATCGCCGAGCTGCTGAGCTACGAAGCCATGGGCCTCGTGCCGGCGGGGCAGGGAGCACGCCTGATCGAGGACGGCAGCGTGATGCCCGGCGGCCGGCTGCCGGTCAACCTGTCCGGCGGGCTCAAGTCCAAGGGCCATCCCATCGGCGCCACGGGCGTGTCGATGCACGTGATGGCGGCCAAGCAGCTGACCGGCACCGCCGGCGACCTGCAATGCCCGGGCGCCGAGCTCGGCGCCGTCTTCAACATGGGCGGGTCGGCGGTGGCGTCGTACGTCAGCGTGCTGCAGGCCTTGCGCGCATGAACCTCGCCCACCTGCTGGCGCGAGCAGCCAGGACGGCCGGCACGCGGCCCGCGCTGTACCTCGGCAGCACGCCGCTCGCGGACTACCCGGCGCTCGCGCGCCGCGCGGCCACGCTGGCCGGCGCGCTGCAGCGCTTCGGCCTGCAGCCGGGCGACCGCGTCGGCCTGTTCATGAGCAACCACCCGTCGGTGATCGAGCTGCTGTTCGGCTGCTGGTGGGCCGGGCTCGCGGTGGTGCCGATCAATCCGAAGCTGCATCCGCGCGAGGCGCACTACATCGTGTCGCACAGCGGCGTGTCGCTCCTGTTCGTGACCGGCGACATCGGCGGCGCCTTGGCCAATGCGGGGCTGCCGCTGCCCGACGTGCGCGAGATCGTCGACGTCGACCGGGCGGCCTACCGCGCGCTGCTGGAGGCTGCGCCGCTGGCCGAACCGCTGCACCGCGCCGGTGACGACCTGGCGTGGCTCTTCTACACCTCGGGCACGACGGGCCACCCGAAGGGCGTGATGCTCACGCACCGCAACCTGCTGACGATGACGCTGTGCTACTTCGCCGACGTCGACCCGGTCGATCCGCGCGACGCCATCCTCTACGCCGCGCCGATGTCGCACGGCGCGGGGCTGTACTGCCTGCCGCACGTCGCGGCTGCCGCGCGCCACGTGGTGCCCGAGTCGCGCGGCTTCGACGCGGCGGAGATCCTCACGCTCGCGCGCAGCTTGCGCGACGTGTCGATGTTCGCCGCGCCGACGATGGTGCGCCGCCTGGTCGAGCATGCGGCCGCGCAGGGCGAGGAGGGCGAGGGCCTGAAGACCGTGGTCTACGGCGGCGGCCCGATGTACGTCGAGGACATCCAGCGTGCGCTGCAGGTGATGGGCCCGCGCTTCGTTCAGATCTACGGCCAGGGCGAAAGCCCGATGACGATCACCGCGTTGTCGCGCGCGCACCTGTGCGACACCGGCCATCCGCGTTTCCTCGAGCGCATCGGCTCGGTGGGCGTGGCGCAGTCGGCGGTCGAGGTGCGCGTGGCCGGCGCCGACGGGCGCAGGCTCGCGCCCGGCGAAACCGGCGAGGTGATCGTGCGCGGCGACGCCGTGATGGCCGGCTATTGGCGCGACGAGGCCGGCACCGCGGGCACCATCCGCGGCGGCTGGCTGTTCACCGGCGACGTCGGCAGCCTCGACGAGGACGGGTTCCTCACGCTGCGCGATCGCTCCAAGGACGTCATCATCAGCGGCGGCTCGAACATCTACCCGCGCGAGGTCGAGGAGGTGCTGCTGCACCACCCGGCGGTGGCCGAGGTGTCGGTGGTCGGCCAGCGCGACCCGGAATGGGGCGAGATCGTGGTCGCCTTCGTCGTCGCGCGCGACGGCGCCGCCGTCGATCCGCAGGCCCTCGACGAGCTGTGCCGCGAGCACATCGCGCGCTTCAAGCGGCCCAAGCAATACCGCGTCGTCGACGCCTTGCCGAAGAACCATTACGGCAAGGTGCTGAAGACCGAGCTGCGCGCGCGGCTGGCCGCCGAACGGCTTTCCACCTGACTCCGGAGTTCCCATGAGCGACAAATTCCTGCAGGGCCGCACCGCGCTGGTGACCGGCTCGGTCCAAGGCATCGGCCTCGCGATCGCCGAGCGGCTGGCGCAAGCGGGCGCCGCGATCGTGCTCCACGGGCTGGCCGACGCGGCGCAGGCGGCCGAGGCGACGGCGTCGCTGCGCCTGGCGGGCGCGCCGGACGTGCTGTTCCTCGACCACGACCTGCGCGACGCCGCGGCCATCGATGCGCTGATGCAGCGCGCACTCGGCTGGCGCGGCGGCCTCGACATCGTCGTCAACAACGCCGGCATCCAGCACACGGCGCCGCTCGTCGCGATGCCGCCCGATCGATGGGAAGCCATCCTCGCGGTCAACCTGAGCGCCGCCTTCCACACGATGCGCCACGCCTTGCCCGGCATGCTGGAGCGCGGCTACGGCCGCGTCGTCAACGTCGCCTCGGTGCACGGCATGGTGGCCTCGGTGCACAAGGCACCCTATGTCGCGTCGAAGTTCGGGCTGGTCGGCCTCACGCGGGTAGCGGCGCTCGAATGCGCGGCGGCCGGCACGCGCGACAGCGGCGGCGTCACCGCCAACTGCATCGCCCCCGCCTGGACCGAGACGGCGATCATCCAACCCCAGATCGACGCCCGCGCGGCGCAGTTCGGCGGCGACCGCGACGCCGGAATGCGCGACCTGCTGCGCGAGAAGCAGCCGAGCCTGCGCACCTCCAAGCCGAGCGAAATCGGCGAGGTGGCCGCCATGCTGTGCCAGCCGTGGGCACACAACATCAACGGCGCCACCATTCCCGTGGACGGCGGCTGGACGGCGCAGTAGGGCTGCTTTTTCCACCCGCCGCTTGACTCACCCGAGAGACACCCGCGAGGCGGGTGTCTCTTCTTTGCGCCGGGGTTCTCCCGCAGCGAAGGCTACCTAACGGTTGTCCCTGAGGTATTCGTACGACTCGCGCCCCGCATCACCTGACTCCACAGTGGCGACCCGACCCAAGACGCAACTGGAGACACGACGATGACGGGACCCCGAACCGAAATGCGACTGGCCGCACTGGCCTTGATGGTCGCGGCCCTGACGGCCTGCGGTGGCAGTGACGATCCGGCGCCCGCGCCGCCGCCGCCTGCGCCGCCGCCCACCAACGCGCTGCCTTCCGGCGTGACCCAGCACAGCGTCACGACCTACGGCGCCATCACCGTCGGCAGCGGCACCACCGCCGACACGCAGGATCTGCTCACCGCCGGCCTGGGCAAGACGGGGCTGGGCGCCGCGGCGCCGCCGGCCTACGCCGACCCGAGCAATCCCACCGCGCTGGAGTTGCGCCGCAACGCCATCCACGCCAACTACCGCGGCATCCTCGACTTCAGCGCCAACGGCGGCTACGGCACGCTGTACGGGCCCAACGTCGATGCCAGCGGCAACGTCACCGCCGATGAAGGCCTGATCCCCGGCAAGGAATACATCGGCTCGCTGGACGACGGCACGGGCCACAAGAAGGTTGTGTATGCGGTCCAGATCCCGAACAGCTTCGACGTCGACAAACCCTGCATCGTGGCCGGCCCCTCCTCGGGCTCGCGCGGCGTGTACGGCTCCATCAGCAGCGCCGCCGAGTGGGCGCTCAAGCGCGGCTGCGCGGTGACGCTCACCGACGCCGGCAAGGGCCCGGGCCTGTACGACCCGACCGACGACAGCGTGATGAAGATCGACGGCACCCGCGCCACGCGCACCGAGGCCGGCGCGCTGTCGTTCTTCGCCGCGGCCGTGACCGATGCGGCGCGCGCCGCGTACAACGCGGTGTTCCCGAACCGCGTGGCGATGAAGCAGGCGCATTCGCAGAAGAACCCCGAGAAGGATTGGGGCACGGACACGCTCGCCTCGATCAAGTACGCGCTGTACGCGCTGAACCAGGAATACGCCGACACCGCACCCGACGGCAGCAGCAAGCTGATCCGCTTCACGGCGGCCAACACGCTGGTGATCGCGGGTTCGGTCTCCAACGGCGGGGCGGCCGTGCTGCAAGCGGCCGAGCAGGACACCGAGGGCCTGATCGACGGCGTGGTGGCCAACGAGCCCAGCGCACAGCCCGCGAGCACGAGCGGCTACGGCGTCAGCTTCGGCGGCGTCGAGGTGCCCACCGTCGGCAAATCGCTGCTGGACTACTTCACCTACGCCAACATCTACCAGCCCTGCGCGGTGCTGGCGGCCGACGCCGCGATGGCCGAAGTGTCGTTCTACAACTTCATGACGCTCACGGGCATGAACGCGCGCGCCGCCAACCGCTGCGCCGCGCTGGCGGCCAAGGGACTGGTCAGCGGCGGCACGACTGCCGAGCAGGCCGCCGACGCACTGGCCAAGATGCGCTTCTATGGCTGGGAGCCACAGCACGACACGATGCACAACTTCCACTACGGCATCGGCAACGCCCCCATCGTCGCGATGATCTACTCCAATGCGCCAGGCCGCTTCGGCTACACCGACAACCTGTGCGGCGTGAGCGCGGCCTACGTCGACGGCACCGGCGTGCCGGCGGCGCCCTCTGCGGTGCAGGCGCTGCAGAAGGCGCAGCTGTTCGCGGTCGGCAACGGCACCATCAACGGCGTGCCGGCCACCGTCGTCTACAACGACTCGGTGGGTGGTGCGACGTCATGGGCAGTCGCTACGTCGCCCTCCACCGGCCTGCAGGACTTCGCGCTCGACTCCGCGCTGTGCCAGCGTGCGCTGGTCACCGGCAAGGACGCGGTCACGGGCGCCGACCTCTCCGAGTTCACCGTGCCCACCGCAGCGCAAAGCCAGCGCGTGCGCGACGGCATCGCCGAGTTCCTGCTCAACGGCAACCTGCGGGGCAAGCCCACGCTGATCGCCGCCGGCCGCAGCGACGCGCTGGTGATCCCCAACCACAACGCGCGCGCCTATGCGGCATTCAACAAGTCGGTGGAAGGCGCCGGCAGCCAGCTGCGCTACATCGAGGTGACCAACGCCCAGCACTTCGACACCCTGATCCCCCAGTCCGGCCTCGACACGCGCTTCGTGCCGCTGCACCTGTACTTCAACCGCTCGATGGATGCGATGTATGACCACCTGACGACGGGCACCGCGCTGCCGCCGAGCCAGGTCGTGCGCACCACGCCGCGCGGCGGCACGCCCGGCGCCGCACCGGCGATCACGGCGGCCAACGTGCCGAACTTCGTGGCCGCGCCGGCGGCGGGCGACCGCATCGACTTCGTCGGCAGCAGCACGCTCAGCGTGCCGGACTGAGCGGGTTCCCGCAGAAAGGGCGGCTTATCAGGTCAGCCCCGCCAGCCGAGCAACCATCTCGGTTGGCGTGCTCACCTTCAGCTTGCGCAGCAGCCGGGCGCGGTGGGCGTCGATGGTGCGCGGGCTCACGCCCAACGCGCGCGCAATGTGCTTGCTGGTCTTGCCTTCGACCAGCAACTGCGCGATCTCGCGCTCGCGCACCGTGAGCGGCGTCGTGACCGGCCTGCGCGCGGAGATGTCCTCGAACATCCAGACGGCGCAGCCGAAGGGGTCGTCGCGGTCCAGCGAGCGGCCCGCGACGTGGCACCAGAAAAGGTGCCCGTCGCGGTGTTTCATGATGCGCTCGTCGGAGTAGCGCCCGCTGTCGCGCATGATCGCGAGGCCGCGTTCGCCGATGCGCTCGAACTCGTCGGTCGACGGGTACAGCATCGACATCGAGTGCCCCGTCAGCTCGTCGGCCGTGTAGCCGAACATCGACGCATAGGCTTCGTTGCAGCGCTGAATCACGCGGTTGCGCGAGACGCACAAGCCCACGGGCGCCAGGTCGAAGGCGAGCAGCAGATCGGAGTCGGAGAGCAAGGGAGCGGCCTATCGCGTGACAAGTGGCGCGAGGATACGCGCATGCATGCCCCGCGTGCACTTGCCGTTAGCCCTTGCGTGTCTCGGTCTCGGGTGTTCGATGCCGAGACACTTGTCAGCTTGTGGCTCGCGCGCGCACATCGTCAATGGCGTACGACTACCACCGTGGAACCACCGGGTGAGGCGCGCCTCGGGTTGTCCCCGAGGTAATCGTGCGACTGTTGCCGCTGCGCCTTGGCACCTACCGTAGCGGCCTCGCATTCGCCGACGTCGGCGTGCACCAGACCGGCCGACATGAGCAACGACACGATCCTCGAAGCGCACGACCTCAGCAAGGAGTTCAAGGGCTTCGTTGCGGTGAACCAGGTGAACCTGCGCGTCAAGCGCGGCAGCATCCACGCGCTGATCGGGCCCAACGGCGCCGGCAAGACGACCTGCTTCAACCTGCTGACGAAGTTCCTGGCGCCGAGCGCGGGCCGCATCGTCTTCAACGGCATCGACATCACCGCCGATTCTCCGGCACGGGTCGCCAAGCGCGGCGTCATCCGCTCGTTCCAGATCTCGGCGGTGTTCCCGCACCTGAGCGTGCTCGAGAACGTGCGCGTGGCCTTGCAGCGGCGCCTGGGCACCTCGTTTCACTTCTGGCGCCCGGAGCGCTCGCTGCACGCGTTGAACGAGCGTGCGCTCGAGCTGCTGGACGCGGTCGACCTGGCGCCGTTCGCCGATACCGCGGCGGTCGAGCTGAGCTACGGCCACAAGCGCGCACTGGAGATCGCCACCACGCTCGCGTGCGAGCCCGAGCTGATGCTGCTGGACGAGCCGACCCAGGGCATGGGACTCGAGGACGTCGACCGGGTGCGCCGCCTGATCAAGAAGGTGGCCGCGCAGCGGACCGTGCTGATGGTCGAACACAACATGAGCGTGGTGGCGAGCATCGCCGACACGATCACGGTGCTGCAGCGCGGCGCCACCCTCGCCGAAGGCAGCTATGCGCAGGTGTCGGCCGACCCGGCGGTGATCGAGGCCTACATGGGCAGCGCGGACGCAGCGCTGCAAGGGGCGCACTGATGGCGGCGTTGCTCGAGGTGCGCAACCTGCACGCCTGGTACGGCGAGTCGCACGTGCTGCATGGCGTGGATTTCGACGTGCAGGAGGGCGAGGTCGTCACGCTGCTCGGCCGCAACGGCGCGGGGCGCACGAGCACGCTGCGCGCGATCATGGGCCTGACGGGCAGCCGCAAGGGAAGCGTGCGTGTGCACGGGCAGGAGACCATCGGCTTGCCGCCGCATCGTGTGGCGCGGCTCGGCGTGGGCTACTGTCCCGAGGAACGGGCCATCTTCGCGAGCCTGGACACGCACGAGAACCTGCTGCTGCCGCCCGTGCTCAAGCCGGGCGGCATGTCCATCGAGCAGATCCACGAGATGTTCCCCAACCTGCGCGAACGCGCGGCCAGCCAGGGGACTCGGCTGTCGGGGGGGGAGCAGCAGATGCTGGCGGTGGCGCGCATCCTGCGGACCGGCGCCAAGCTGCTGCTGCTCGACGAGATCTCCGAGGGGCTCGCGCCGGTGATCGTCCACAAGCTCGCGCAGATGGTGATCGCGCTGCGAAAGCAGGGCTACACGATCGTGATGGTGGAGCAGAACTTCCGCTTCGCCGCGCCGCTCGCGGACCGCTTCTGCCTGATGGAACACGGCCGCATCACCCACAGCTTCCCCCAATCGGAGCTGGCGTCGCGTATGGAGCAGCTGCACCAGACCCTGGGCGTCTGAGAAGGCGTCAGCCGATCCGACATGCCCGCATGAACTCGCCCTTCGCACGCCATGTCGGCGCCGCGATCCCATTCCAACTTTCATTCCAGGAGACATACATGACACCGAAGTCCATTCTTGGCGCCTGCAGCATCGCCTGCGCGGCCCTCGCGCTGGCGGCGCCGGCGCACGCGCAGTATTCGGGCGACGTGATCCGCATCGGCATCACCACCGACATGTCCGGCCTGTACTCCGACCTCGACGGCGCGGGCGGAGTCGAAGCGATCCGCTGGGCCATCGCCGACATGGGCGGCAGCATCAACGGCAAGAAGGTCGAGGTGGTGTTCGCCGACCACCAGAACAAGGCGGACATCGCCGCAGGCAAGGCGCGCGAGTGGTTCGACACGCAGGGCCTGGACATGCTCATCGGCGGCGTCAATTCGGGCGTCAACCTTGCGCTCGCGCGCCTGTCGGCCGAGAAGAAGAAGCCCTTCTTCGCCGTCGGCGCGGCCACGTCGGCGCTGACCAACGAGCAGTGCACGCCGTACACGGTGCACTACGCCTACGACACGGTCGCCTTGTCCAAGGGCACGGGCGCGGCGGTCGTCAAGTCGGGCGGCAAGGACTGGTACTTCCTGACGGCGGACTATGCGTTCGGCACCGCGCTGCAGAACGACACTACCAAGGTCGTCGAAGCGGCCGGCGGCAAGGTGGTCGGATCGGTGCGCCACCCGCTGTCGGCCAGCGACTTCTCGTCGTTCCTGCTGCAGGCGCAGTCCAGCAAGGCGCAGATCCTGGGCCTGGCCAACGCCGGCGGAGACCTCACCAACGCGATCAAGGCGGCCAGCGAGTTCGGGGTCAACAAGACGATGAAGCTCGCCGCGCTGCTGATGTTCATCAACGACGTGCACGCCCTCGGCCTGCCGGCGACACAGGGCATGTACCTCACCGACAGCTGGTACTGGAACGCCAACGCCGAGACACGTGCCTGGAGCCGGCGCTTCTTCGACAAGTTCAAGCGCATGCCTTCGTCGGTCCAGGCCGGCGACTACTCGGCGGCGCTGCAGTACCTGAACGCCGTCAAGGCGGCAGGCACGGACGACGGCGACAAGGTCATGGCGCAGCTGCGCAAGATGAAGATCAACGACATGTACGCCAAGGGAGGCTACATCCGCCCCGACGGCCGCATGGTGCACGACATGTACCTCATGCAGGTGAAGTCGCCCGCGCAGTCGACCGAGCCGTGGGACTACTACAACGTGGTGCAGACCATCCAGGGCGAGGCGGCCTGGACCACCAAGGAAGAGTCGAAGTGCCCGCTGTGGAAGTGATTCCCCGCGCGATGTGAGTGCAGCGCGGCGGGCCCCGGGCCCGCCGCGCGCGCCAACGAGAACCACGCTGTCATGATCGAGATCTTCGGTATTCCCCTGCAGGCCATGCTCGGCCAGCTCCTGCTCGGGCTGGTCAACGGGTCGTTCTACGCGATGCTGAGCCTCGGCTTGGCGGTGATCTTCGGGTTGCTGGGCATCGTCAACTTCGCGCACGGCGCGCTGTACATGATGGGGGCCTACGTCGCCTGGATCGGCCTCGAGAAGTTCGGGCTGAACTACTGGGCGTCGCTGGCCATCGCGCCGCTGGTCGTGGGCGCGATCGGCATGGTGGTCGAACGCACGCTGCTGCGGCAACTCTACAAGCTCGACCCGCTGTACGGCCTGCTGCTGACCTTCGGCGTGGCGCTCATCGCGGAGGGCATCTTCCGCGACCAGTTCGGCGTGTCGGGCCAGCAGTACCAGGTGCCCGAGCTGCTGCGAGGCGCCACCGACCTCGGCTTCATGATGCTGCCCAACTACCGGGCGTGGGTGGTCGTCGCATCGATGGTGGTGTGCCTCGGAACCTGGTTCCTGATCGAGAAGACCCGTCTGGGCGCCACCCTGCGCGCCGGCACCGAGAACCCGAAGCTCGTGCAGGCGTTCGGCATCAACGTGCCGCTGATGGTGATGCTCACCTATGCCGGGGGCGCGGCGCTCGCCGCCATGGCCGGCGTGCTGGCCGCGCCGGTGATCCAGATCACGCCGCTGATGGGCAGCAACCTGATCATCGTCGTGTTCGCGGTGGTGGTGATCGGCGGCATGGGATCGATCCTCGGCTCGATCCTCACCGGCCTGGCGCTGGGGTTGATCGAGGGTTTGACCAAGGTGTTCTATCCGGAGGCATCGAACATCGTGGTGTTCGTGATCATGGCCATCGTGCTGGTGATCCGCCCGGCCGGGCTGTTCGGCAAGGAGAAATGATGAGCGCTTCAAGAGGTGCGGTGGCTCCGCCCGTCGCGGCGGCCGCACGGGCCGGCCGCATTGCCTGGGGCGTCGTCTTCGCGCTGCTCCTGGCCGTGCCCTTCATCGGCATCTATCCGGTCTTCGTGATGAAAGCGCTGTGTTACGCGATCTTCGCCTGCGCCTTCAACCTGCTGCTGGGCTACACCGGGTTGCTGTCGTTCGGCCATGCCGCTTTCATGGGCGCGGCCGCCTACGGCACCGGCTGGCTGGTGCGCTCGGCCGGCTGGCCGCCCGAACTGGGGCTGCTCGCGGGCATGGCCGTCGGCGGGCTGCTCGGGTTGGGGGTCGGGCTGATCGCGATCAGGCGCCAGGGCATCTACTTCGCGATGATCACGCTGGCGATGGCGCAGATGGTGTATTTCGTGTGCCTGCAGGCGCCGTTCACCGGCGGCGAGGACGGCCTGCAAGGCGTGCCGCGCGGCAAGTTGTTCGGCTTGCTGCCGCTCGCCGCGGAGGATGGCAGCAGCCTTGCCATGTACTACTTCGTGCTGGCGGTGTTCGCCGCGGTGTTCCTGTTCATCGTGCGCATCGTGCACTCGCCCTATGGCCAGGTGCTCAAGGCGATTCGCGAGAACGAGCCGCGCGCGGTGTCGCTGGGCTACGACGTCGATCGCTACAAGCTGCTCGCGTTCGTGCTGTCGACCTCGCTGGCCGGACTCGCCGGCGGGCTCAAGACGCTGGTGGTGGGCTTCGCCACCCTGTCCGACGTGCACTGGACGATGTCGGGCGAGGTGGTGCTGATGACGCTGCTGGGCGGCGTGGGAACCTTCGCCGGACCGGCGATCGGCGCAGTCCTCATCATCGGACTGCAGGACTACCTGGCCGACCGTGTCGGCTCCTGGGTCACGGTGATCATCGGCGTGATCTTCGTCGTGTGCGTGCTGGCGTTCCGGCGCGGCATCGTCGGCGAGCTGATCGCATGGCGCGAGCGGCGCGCGAGCCGCGCCGAGCCGCCCGCCCGACGCCATGATGCGGAGGCGGCGCGCCAAGACGCGCCGCGCGCGGATGCATCGGGCGAAGCGGCGTGATGCTCGAGCGGTGCCGGAACTCAGCGGATCGAGCAGCAGGAGGATGCTTGATGCCGCCGATTGAAAGGCCTGAGCGGTGCTGTCGCCAACCTACTTCAGCAGCTTGCCGTCGCTGCCGATCACGGTGACTTCGACGTAACGCGAGCCGACGCGCTCCTTGGGACCGTAGCTGATCGTGATGCCGCCGAGGTCGTGGTTGCGGATCGACTCGAGCGCGGCCAGCACCTTCGCGCGCGAAGGCTGCGGTCCGGCGCGGCGAAGCGCCTCGACGAGCACCTTGGCGCCGACGAACTCCTCGAAGTTGGTGTAGTTGACGGCCTGCTCGGGCGCGTACTTCTTCAAGGTCTCGTGGAACTCGCGCACCACCGGCAGCGCGCCCTGGTAGGGGTAGGGCACGACCTGGCTGATGCCCAGGCCGCGCACGTTGTTCAGCCCGCCGAGCTTGACCAGCTCCGCCGGGTCGACGACCGAGATGTTGAACAGCTGCCCGCCGCCGCCGGCTTCGCGATACTTCTTCACGAACGACGCCGCGGGTTTGTTCACCGCGATCATGATCACCGCCTGCGCACGCGCGGCGAGGATCTGCTTCACGGCCTCGTCGACGTTGCCGGTCAGCCGATCGTAGGTGGCCGAGGCCACCACCTTCTGCCCGCGCCGGGCGAGGGCCGCCTCGACGCCGGCCTGGCCGGAGCGGCCGAATCCGTCGTCCTGGTAGAGCAGGGCCACACGATCGATGCCCAGCGTGTTGAGCTGCTTGACCATGTGCTCGGCCTCGGCGGCATAACCGGCGCGCACATGGAAGATCCAGGGGTTGAACGGCGAGCGCAGCGACTCGCCGCCGGAGTAGGGCGCCACGAGCGCAATGCCGGCATCGGCCATCACCCGTTCCTCGAGCAGCTTGCCGATGTTGGAGGTGCCCGCGAAGCCGAACAGCGCAACGACCTCCGGCTTGGCCACCAGCTGGCGCGTGAGCCTCACCGTCTCGTCGACCTTGTAGCCGTCATCGAGCACGATGGTGCGGATCTTCGCGCCGTGCACGCCGCCCTGGTCGTTGACGGCGTCGAAGACGATCCTGCCGCCGAGCACCATCTGCGCGCCGGTGGTGGCGAGCACGCCGGACAGCGGCGCGATCTGACCGATCACGATCTCCGCTGCGCCCGCCGCGCCGCACGCCATCGCGCACGACATCAGCAGTCCTCGCCCCGCCAGTCTCAGTTTCGAGAACCTCATGTCGACCTCGCATCGGTTGAATTGGTGCACTTCACTTTATGAGCCGGGAGGTGCAATGCACCCTGGTAGGAACGAGCTGGCGTGTCCGTACCTACAGGAAAGCCTTAGCTCGCGCTCGGGGCAGGCGAGGAATAGTGCGCTGTCTGTTGCAAGCGGGCGCTTCGGAAGGCGTCGCGGCGACGAACGAGACGCTCAACCGATGCCCGCCGGCGCCGATAGCAGACAGGACGGCGCAGCGATTGCGCGGACGAACTCGAACACCGGACAAACGGATTCCTCAGCCATGAACACAGCGCGAGAGACAACAGCCCCACGGCGATTCGGCCGGGCACTGGCCGTGAGCTTGTTCGCGGTGGCGGCCATCGTCGCACTGGCGGCGCTCGACGTGCAGCCGGCGTTGCAGCGCCAGGGCGCGCTCGGGCTCGGCCTGCTGGCGCTCGCCGCCGGCGCGTACGCAGCGCGCGGCCTGCGCCGGCATGTGCTGCAACCGGTCGAGCAGGCCGCTGCACTGGCCGGGCAGATGGCCTCGGGCGACCTCTCCGGCGCAGCCGGCACGGAGCCCGCTGCGTCGCAGCATCCGCTCATTGCCGCCCTCGACGCCTTGCGTGAGCAGACCTTCGGCATCGTGGCGGACGTGCGATCGCGCACGCTGGCCATCGCCACCTCGTCGGGCCACATCGGCGCCGACCAGGCGGCGTTCTCGTCGGCGGTGCGCACGCAGGCCAACTCGCTCGAGTCGACCG
This sequence comes from Piscinibacter sp., assembly GCA_036401155.1. GTDB lineage: Bacteria > Pseudomonadota > Gammaproteobacteria > Burkholderiales > Burkholderiaceae_C > Albitalea. The sequence goes on from DASWVR010000135.1 coordinate 14,011, forward strand.
CCTCGTCGCTGGAGGAGTTGACCGCTGCCGTGCAGCACAACGCCGACAACGCGGCGCGCGGGCACGAGCTCGCCACCGTGACCCTGGCGCTCGCCTCGCAGGGCGGCGAAGTCGTGCAGCAGGTGGTGGACACGATGGGCACGATCCGCGGCAGCTCGAACAAGATCGTCGACATCATCGGCGTCATCGACGGCATCGCCTTCCAGACCAACATCCTCGCGCTCAACGCCGCGGTCGAGGCGGCCCGCGCCGGCGAGCAGGGCCGGGGCTTCGCGGTGGTGGCCAGCGAGGTTCGCTCGCTCGCCACCCGCTCGGCCGAGGCGGCCAAGGCGGTCAAGGGCCTGATCGACAACTCGGTGTCGGCCGTCAACAGCGGCGCCTCGCTGGTCGAACGCGCGGGCACGACCATGCACGACATCGTCGACAGCGTTCAGCGTGTGACGGAAATCATGACGGAGATGTCGGCGGCGGCGCGCCAGCAGAGCGCGGGCATCGCGGAGATCAACCGCGCGATCACCGAGATCGACGCGGCGACCCAGCGTAACGCGGCGCTGATCGAGCGCGCCGGCGAACCGGTGAAGGCGCTGCACGAGCAGGCGGTGGGGCTCACCGACTCGGTGGCGTTCTTCAAGCTCGGCGAACGCGAGTTCGCGAGCAACGCCGACGCGCAGGCCTTGGTTCAGAAGGGGGCGCAGTTCATCCGCAGCCGCGGGCATCGCGCGCTGGTCGACGAGGTCAACAAGCTCGACAAGGGCGAGCTGATCGACCGCGACCTGTACCTGAGCGTGTACTCGCCCGATGGGCAGTGTGTCGCGCACGGCGTGAACAGCCGCCTCGCCGGCATCGACGCGTCGAACTTCAAGGACCTCGACGGCAAGCTGTTCGTGAGCGACATCGTCACCGTCGCCAGGCGCGAGGGCAAGGGACAGGTGAACTACCGCTGGCTGCATCCACTGACGCAGAAGGCGATGGTCAAGTCGACCTACTTCGAGAAGCACGGCGAGCTCATCCTCGCCTGCGGCGCGTACGCATGACAACGCGCCAACCGCAGGCTGTGCAGCTGTTCACGCAGCGGGCGTGTTCGCGCACCGCAGGGGCTCCGCAGGCTGCTCCGCAGCGCAAACTCTGAGTCCACACGGTGGTCGGCACGATGTCGTCCCGCCCGCCGCGCGCAGTACACCCATGCCGTTCCCACCCAGGCCCCGAACCGCAGCCCTTCAGCGGCTCGCTGCGGTTCCCCGCGCGCTGCCGTGGCTCGCCCTCGCGCTGCCGCTCGCCCTCGCAGCGATGGGCCTGCTGTCGCGCGCGCTCGACCTGCATCTGATCTTCGGCATTCACTGGTTTGCGCCGTCGCCGGGGCTGATCGCCGCCGGGCTGCTGCTCGCCGCACTGGCGTGGAGGGCGCAGGCGCGCCGTGCTCCGCGCGCGGGTGCGTTCGATTCACGCCATGGCGAACGCCAGATCCTTCTGGCATCGCTGGCGTTCGTCGGCATTGCCGCAATCGGCGCCGCGCTGGTCGGCATCGCAGGCGAGGCGCGTTCGCGCCTGGAAGCCACCAACGCTGCGCTGGCGGCGGCGGTCGACAGCCGTAGCAAGCTGCTCGACGAGGTGCTCGAAGCGAGTTCGCGCCGCGCCGCGCATGCGGCGAGCCGCGTGCCGCCCCTGCCTCCCGCCAGCCAGGCCGCAAACCACCAGGCCTTCCTCGACGCCAAGGTGCAGATCTCGCTGTTCGCACGCAGCCTGGTCGATACCGGCTACAGCGGCGTCGTCGTGACAACCGGCGAAGGGCATCCGGTGGTCGCGGTCGGCGACATCGCGCCGTCTCAAGGCCTGATGGCGCGTTTCGTCCAGAAGGTGCCGACCCAGCTGCTGTGGGACGACGGACTTGTGCTGCGCAGCCGCGCGCCGGTGGGCGACGGGGCGGGCTCTCTCGGAACCATCGAGCTGGACCAGCGGCTGCAGGCCTTGTGGCGAGACTTCTTCATCGCCGCCGGGTTCGGCTCCACCGGGGCAGTCCAGCTCTGCGCACAGGTCGACTTGCGTGTCGAGTGCATCGCGGGGGCGGCCGAGCGGGCACCGTCCGCGGTGCAGGGCGCCGAACCCGCAGCGCCGCTCACGCCGATGGCGATGGCCATCGCGGGCCGCAGCGGCGTCACGCGCTTCGTCACGCCGCAGGGCGACCATGTGCTGGCCGCCTACGCGCCGCTGGCGCCGCAACTCGGCGTCGTCGTACAGCAGCACGCCAGCGAGGCGTTCGCGCCGCTGCGTCGCACGCTGCAGTGGACGCTGCCGCTGCTCGGGCTGCTGGTGCTCGCCTCGGCGCTCGGCGTGCGTGCACAGATCAAGCCGCTGGCGGCGCGCCTGGGCGCGGCGCAGCGCGAGGCGCAGCGCAACGAGGCGCAGATCCGCGCCGTGGTCGACAGCGTGGTCGAAGGCATCTTCTCGATCAGCGGGAACTGGACCATCACCGCCGCCAACCGCGCTGCCTGCGACATGTTCGGCTACGACAGCGCCGCGCTGATCGGCCGCGAAATTCTCGAGCTGGTGCCAGAACGCTTGCGCGAGTCGCACCGCGCCGGCATCGCGCACTACCGCGAGACCGGCGAGAGCACGGTGGTGGGCCAGCGCGGCGTGGAGCTGCTGGGGTGCGACCGCGAGGGCCGCGAGTTTCCGGTCGAACTCACGCTCAGCGAGATGCTCATCGACGGCCGGCGCGCCTTCACCGGCGTGGTGCGCGACATCACCGCCCGCAAGGAGGCCGAGCGCCGCCTGTTCAATGAGAAGGAGCTGCTGCGCGTGACCCTCGGCGCCATCGGCGACGGCGTCATCACGGTCGACCGCTCGGGCGGCGTGACTTACCTGAACCCGGTGGCCGAATCGATGACGGGCTGGTCTTGCGCGCAGGCGGCGGGCCGTGCGGCGGGTGACCTGCTGCACCTGGTGGACGGCGGCAGCCGGGAGCGGGTTCCCGACCCGGTCGCGCACGTGTTGCGCACGGCGCAGGCGCTGACACGCGAACACGACGTGGTGCTCGTGTCGCGCGACGGGAGCGAGCGGCCGATGGAAGACGCGGCGGCGCCGATCTTCGACGCCGAGGGGCTGCTCGCCGGCGCCGTGGTGGTGCTGCACGACGTCTCGCGCGCGCGCAAGCTGGCGGCGCAACTGTCCTACCAAGCCACACACGACCCGCTGACGGGGCTCCTGAACCGTGCCGCGTTCGAGGACCGGCTCGACGACATGCTGGCCACGCCGGCTGACGAGGGCCAGACCCACGGCCTGCTCTTCATCGACCTCGACCAGTTCAAGGTCGTCAACGACACCTGCGGCCATGCTGCCGGCGACAAGCTGCTTCGACAGCTCGCGCAAGTGCTGCGCGGCGCGCTGCGGCGTGCCGACACCATCGCGCGACTCGGCGGCGACGAGTTCGCGGTGCTGCTGCACGACTGCCCCCCGCGCTTCGCGATGCAGGTTGCCGACAACCTGCGGGTGCAGGTGCAGGACCACGTCTTCACCTGGGAATCGCGCCGCTTCCACGTCGGCGCGAGCATCGGTCTGGTGTGCTTCAGCGCGGGCGAGTTCGACCGCGCCGGCGTGCTGCGGGCTGCCGACTCCGCCTGCTATGTCGCCAAGGAAAAGGGGCGCAACCGCATCCACGCCTTCCATGTCAACGATGCCGACCTGGTGCGCCGCGCCGGCGAGATGGACTGGGTCAGCCGGCTGCACCATGCGCTTGCCGAGGACCGCTTCGTGCTGTACGCGCAGCCCATCGTCGGGCTGCAGCGCCGCGTCGACGACACGTCGCGCTTCGAGATCCTGCTGCGCCTGCTGGACGAAGACGGACGGCTCGTGCCGCCGATGGCCTTCATCCCGGCGGCCGAGCGCTACAACCTGATGGTCGAGATCGACCGCTGGGTGATCCGGCACGCGTTGGCCGAGCACCGGCGGCACCGCCAGACGCAGGGCTCGGCTGTGCACTACAGCATCAACCTGTCGGGCGCCTCGCTGACGCAGGAGGGCCTCGGCGATTTCATCGACGAACAGCTTGCCCTGCAGCAGACACCGCGCGGCGAGATCTGCTTCGAAGTCACCGAGACGGTGGCGGTGGCGAACCTGGAGGCGGCGATCGACTTTCTCGGGCGGCTGCGCGAAACCGGGTGCGAGGTGGCGCTCGACGACTTCGGCGCCGGCATGTCGTCGTTCAACTACCTCAAGCGCCTGCCGCTGGACTACCTGAAGATCGACGGCGGCTTGGTCCAGCGGGTGGGCGACGACGCTGTGCACCGCGCGATGGTCGAGGCGATCCACAAGATCGGCCATCTGATGAGCCTGCGCACGGTGGCCGAGTTCGTCGAGGACGATGCCATCCTCGGTGCGCTGCGCGGCGTGGGCGTCGACTTCGTGCAGGGCTACGGCATCGCACGGCCGGGGCCGCTCGTCACGCACTTCGAGGCACGCTCGCTGCCGGCCGACACGGACGGGTGAGCGGCTGACTGGGCGGGGGCGAAGCGCTCGCGGCGCCTCGACCCTCGCAGGGCGCCTACTTGCGCGTTGCGTCGATGGCCTTGAACAGGCTGTCGACGTAGGGCTTGCCGAGTTCGGTCTCGGCCCACTGGCGAACCGGCGGCTGCGTCAACTTGCGGAACTCGCCGATCTGCGCCGCGGTCGGCACATACACCTGCATGCCCAGCTTCTCGAGGATCTGCTTGGCGTTCTTGTCCTGCTCGCTGGTCATCTTGCGGTGGATGTCGACGGCCTTCTTGGTGCCTTCGTCGACGGCCTTGCGCTCGGCGGCGGTGAGACCCTGGTAGAAGCGATCGTTGACCATGTAGGCGTGGATCGACCAGACGTGGCCGTCCAGCGTCGCGTACTTCTGGTGCTGGTAGAGGCTCGCGGCGAGGATGTTGGTGACGCCGTTCTCCTGCCCGTCCACGACCTTCTGCTGCAGCGCCGTCGGCAGTTCCGCCCACGGGATCGCCGAAGGCGATGCGCCGAGCGATTCGATCATCGTCTTGAACACCGGCGAGGGCTGGATGCGGATCTTCATGCCCTTCATGTCGGCCGGCGTCTGGATCGGGCGGGCGCTGTTGGTGAAGTGCCGCACGCCGTTGTCGGCCAGGCCGAGCAGGCGGATGCCGGTCTTCTTGATCATGTCGGCTGAGAACTCGTCCTTCCATGACGAGTCATAGACGCGCCAGGCGTGTTCGTGGTTCTCGTAGAGGAAGGGAATGCCTAGCACGCCGATCGGCTTGTGCACGGTGGCGATGGCACCGTCGTGAGCGACGGCCATCTCCAGCGTGCCGAGCTTGAGGCCTTCCATCGTCGGCTGGTCCTTGCCGAACTGGCCGGCCGGATAGATCTCGACCTTGACCGAGCCGTTGGTCGCGCGCTCGACGTGTTCCTTGAAGGCCAGCGCCGCCACGTGCTTGGGCTGGTCGTCCTTGGCGGGCTGGAAGTGCGCGTACTTCATCACTTTCTGGCCGTAGGCGAACGGCAGAGCGAGGGCCAGCAAGGCGGCGACGGTCAGTTGTTTCGGTGTCATGGGGACTCTCCTTGGGGTGAAGGGGGTGGGGTGGGTCAACGGGCGTAGCCGAACCACGCCGGCACGGCGGTGCTGAGCGGCGGCCACAGAACGATGGCGAGCAGGACGACGACCTCGGCCGCAAGCAGCGGCAGAATGGCGCGCGACAGCCGTTCCAGGCGCAGCCGTCCGACGGAGGTGACGACGAACAACACGCCGCCAACCGGTGGAGTGATCAGCCCGATCGTCAGGTTCATGATCACGGCCATGGCGAAGTGCAGCGGGTGGATGCCGAACTGGTCGACCAGCGGCCCGAGCACCGGCACCAGGATGATCACGGCCGGCAACGTGTCGATGAACAGCCCGCACACGAGGACGAACACCATGACGACGAGCATCGCGATGACGGCGTTGTCGGTAACCCCGCCGATCGCGCCGGCGATCGCCTGCGGGATCTGCAGCAGCGTCAGCAGCCACGCCATAAGCGATGCCATCGACACGATCAGGAGGGCAGCGGCGCTGACCAGTCCGCTTTGCAGCAGCACCCGGGCGATGAGTGGCCCATTGAGCGTGCGCGTCACGAACAGGCCGACGATGAGCGCGTAGAAGACCGCGATGGCGGAGGTTTCGGTGGGCGTGAAAATACCGGTGCGAATCCCCACGATGATGATCACCGGCATCAGCAGCACCGGAATCGCCTTGCGCAGGGTGGCGAACCTCTCCTTCCACGGCATGCGCGCATGCGCGGCCCCGTAGCCGTAGCGGATGGCATACCAGTGGTTGACCGCCATCAGCGCCAGACCGAGCATCAAGCCCGGCACGATGCCCGCGACGAACAGCCCGGCGACGGTCACCCGGCTGTCGGTCAGTGCGTAGATCACCATGATGATCGACGGCGGGATGATCGGCCCGATGATGGAGCTGGCGGCGGTCAGGGAGGCTGCGTAGTACTTGTCGTAGCCGCCTTTTTCCATCATCCGCATGCAGATGGCGCCGGGGCCCGCGGCATCGGCGAGGGCCGAGCCGCTGATGCCGGCGAACAGCAGCGACGTGAGCACGTTGACGTGGCCCAGGCCGCCGCGCAGGTGGCCGATGAAGGCGTTCGAACATCTGAGCAAGGCGGTGGTGATGCCGCCCGCCGTCATCAGATCGGCGGCGAGGATGAAGAACGGGACCGCCATCAGCGGAAAGGAGTTGATGCCGTCGAAGAATCGCTGCGGCACCGACAGCAGCGACAGCTTGCCTTCCACGGCGAGGGCGACCAGGCCGGCACCACCCATCGCCATCGCGATCGGCACGCCGATGATCAGCGCCAGCGCGAACACAAGCCCCAGGGCGATACCCATCACTCACCCCCTTCCAGCGCCAGGTCCTCCGGCCGCTCGAAGCGCCGCTCGACGAACGATCGCCAGAACATCACGAGGTGGAGCAGGAACGCCGCCGCGCCGACCGGGATGGCGAGGTAGGGCAGGCCGGCCGGCACACCGAGCACCGGCGTTTCCTGGTCCCAGGTGAACATCGCCAGTTGCGCGCCGAGCACGCAGACGACGGCGAGGAACACGGCCATGGCGGCCACGATCAGGGTGCGCAGCAGGTGCCGGAGCCGCTCTGGGATCCAGTCCTGCAACGTGTCCACCGCGACATGTCGACCTTCACGCAAGGCGAGTCCGGCGCCGAGGTAGGCGATCCAGATCATTTCGTACTGGGTCACTTCCTCGACCCAGATGATGGAGTGATTGAACAGGTAGCGCGTCACGACGTTGACGAAGACGAGCACCGCCATCGACGCCATCATGAAGATGATGAGCCACTGGTTCAGGCGAACGAAAGCGTCTTCGAGTCGGGCGAGAAGGCCTTTGCGCGGTAAAGGGGCCGGTGGCGGGAGCATGGGGGTGAGCGTGGTCGGACGGTTCTGCCGTGGAGCGGAGGGGATGGTATGTGATATATCAGATGTCACAACAGCGATAACCCTATACTTCGCTAACTCGGAAGGGCTTGTGACATGACACGAACGCTTCAACTCGAACGTCCTCAACTGCTCACGGAGCGGGTCTGCGAGCGCATCCGGGACGCGATCATCGACGGCGACCTCAAGCTCGGCGAGCAGGTTTCCGAAGCCCAGCTCGCACAGCGAATGGGCGTCAGCAAAACCCCGGTTCGAGAGGCCTTGCTGCGCTTGAAGGGCGAAGGCCTGGTCGAGATCCATCCGCAGCGCGGCACCTACGTCTTTCGGCTCGGGCCCGAGCAGGTGGCGCGGCTATGCCGCTTCCGGGCGATGGTGGAAACGGCGGCGTTGCGCGAGGCGATGGCCGAACGCCCGGGGTCGCTGGCGCGTCAACTTGCGCTGCGCGTCGGCGACATGAAGAAGGCCGAGCGTGCCGGCGACCTCAAGGCACTCGCCCGCATCGACATGGACTTCCACTGGCAGATCCTTTCCCATTGCTCCAACCCCTACCTGCGGGCCGGCTACGAGGTGATCCGCTCGCAGCTGATCGCGCTGCGGCATCGCACGCCGCTCGCGGATGCCGTCGACAGCCATCAGGTGCTGGTCGACGCGGTGGCCAGGGGCGACGTCGAGACGGCATGCGCGCTGCTCACCGAGCACGTGCTGGACAACGAATCGCGTTACCAGACGGCGTGCGGCGTGGACTGAGGCCGGTTTTCACCAGGCCTTGATCCGTTGAGGCCAACCTCCGAACCTTGCAAATCCACAACGGCGTGTGGACGAGGGTTAGTGCCGATTCGCGTACAACTGATATCTCAGATACGATATCTCGATCTGCCGTCGCGAACCGCCTTTGTCATGACCACACCGCCTGTGTCCCGTCTTGTTGTCGCCATCGACGACGGCTACTCGTCCTACGACCAGGAAGAGCACCTGTTGGCGACCGTCGGCGCGCGACTGGAGGTGCGACCTTGCGCGCGCAGCGAGCGAAAGGCGATCGAGGCGGTCCGCGGCGCGGACGTCGTGCTGGTGCGCGAGTCGCCGGTGACGCGCTCGGTGATCGACGCCATGGACCGTTGCCGAGGCGTCGTGCGCTACGGCATCGGCGTGGACAACATCGACCTCGATGCCGCACGGGAGCGCCGCATCGCGGTGGCCAACGTGCCCGACTACGGCATCGAGGAGGTCAGCACGCACGCCGTCGCGCTGCTGCTGGCCGTCGTGCGGCGCATCGTCGTGCGCGACCGCGAACTGCGCGCGGGCCGCTGGAGCATGGGCAAGGTCGACGCGATGTTCCGCCTGCGCGACCGCACGCTGGGGTTCGTCGGCTATGGCCGCATCGGCCGTCAGACGCACGAGAAGCTTGCCGGCTTCGGTTTCGGCCGCGTGATGGTGCATGACCCGCTCGCGGAACTGCCGGCGGACGTCGAGGCGGCCAGCATCGACGAGATCTGCGCCGCGGCCGACGTGATCTCGCTGCATGCGCCGCTCAATGCGCAGACACGCCACCTGATCGATGCCAAACGGCTGGCACTGATGCGGCCGACGGCCATCCTCGTCAACACCTCGCGCGGCGGGCTCGTCGACACGGACGCGCTGCACGCCGCGATTGCGAAGGGCCGTCTGCTCGGCGCCGGGCTCGACGTCTTCGAGCACGAACCGCCAGACACCGCCCATCCGTTGTTCCAGCTCGACAACGTCGTCGTGTCGGACCACATTGGCTGGTACAGCGAAGAGGCGATGCGCGAGGTGCAGCGCAAGGCGGCCGAGGAAGCCGTGCGGGTGTTGTCCGATGCACGCCCCAGGCATTGGCTCAACGCGTGGTGACGCCAGTCCCGATTCTCATAGGACACAAAGGAGTATTCCCATGAACGACATCATCGATGGATTCAAGACCGTGGCCGTGGCCTCGGTGGCCGACGCGGTCGACAAGGTGTGCGGCAAGCGCGGCTACATGGACTGCAGCATCAAGCCGCGCATCAACGACAAACGTGTCGTCGGGCCGGCCGCCACGGTGCTCGAGGCGGCCACCGACGAGTTCGTGCCGCCGCAGCACGCGCTGGACCTCATCGACGAGGCGCCGCGCGGCAGCGTGATCGTCATCTCGATCGCCGGCGGCGAGCCCAACGTCGCCGTCTGGGGCGGCTTGATGACCGCAGGCGCCGTGGCCAACGAGCATGCCGGCGCGATCCTCGACGGCGCGGTTCGCGACCTGTCGGAGATCCGCCGCGACTACGACTTCCCGGTCTATGCGCGCGAGGTGAGCCCGGGCACGACGCTCGGGCGCTACAAGACGGTCGCTTCCCAGGTTCCCGTCGTGGTGGGTGGGATCGTCGTGCACCCCGGGGACATCATCGTGGCGGACATCGACGGCGTGGTGGTGGTGCCGAAGGACAGGGTGGCCGAGGTCCTCGCGATGTCGCGCGAGATCGACGAGCGCGAGCTCGAGCAGGCCAAGCTGATCATCAAGGAGCGCTCGCTGCGCACCGGCCTGGCCAAGTACGGCCGAATCTGAGTCGAAGGCGAGTCGCGATGCCGTCCCCGCAAGCCGCCAGCCGCGCGACCATCGTCTCGATCGGCGAGGCGATGGTCGAGTTCAACCAGGTCCGCGCCGGCGAGACCGCCTACGTGCAGGGATTCGGCGGCGACACCTCGAACTGCCTGATCGCCGCCGCGCGGCAGGGCGCGTCGACCCGCTATCTCTCGCGGGTGGGCGGCGACGCCTTCGGCCGCATGCTGCTCGAGCTGTGGCGGCGCGAGGGCGTGGATACCGCTTTCATCGAGGTCGACGAGGCGGCGCCCACCGGCGTCTACTTCGTCACCCACACTTCAGGCGGCCACGAGTTCGGCTACCTGCGCGCCGGCAGCGCGGCGAGCCGGCTGGCGCCTTCATCGGTGCGCGCGGGCCTGTTCGACGGTGCGCGTTTCCTCCATGTCTCGGGCATCACCCAGGCGATCAGCACCAGCGCGTGCGACGCGAGCTTCCAGGCGATGGCGGCGGCACGCGAGCAGGGCATCGAGATCGCCTACGACCCCAACCTGCGCCTGAAGCTGTGGCCGCTGGCGCGCGCGCGTGCGGTCGTGCGCGCGAGCATCGAGCAGGCGGACCTGCTGCTCGTCAGTGCCGACGACGCGACCGCTCTGACCGGGCAGACCGACCCGCAGGCGATGCGCGACACGCTGCTCGCATGGGGGGCGAACACGCTGCTGCTCAAGCTCGGCGCCGAGGGCGTGATGCTTCACGCGCAGGGCCGCAGCGAGACCATCGCCGGCCACCGCGTCAAGGCGCTCGACGCCACCGGTGCGGGCGACTGTTTTGCCGGCGCATTGCTCGCGCGCATCGCCATGGGCGACGAACTGCGCGAGGCGACCCGCTACGCCAATGCCGCGGCCGCGCTGTCGACGCTGGGCTACGGCGCCATCGGCCCGATCCCGCGTGCCGAGGACGTGCAGCCCCTGCTCGCGCGAAGCCCTGCCGACGCAGCACCCCCTGCCTGATTCCGCGCCCACTCCGGGCGCATCCCCCACCCCCTCCACCGTGATGAGGAAGACCATGAAGAGACTCATGTCCGCCGTTGCCGTCGGCCTGTGCGCGATGACCGTGTCCGCCGCGCCGCCGAAGCTCGAAGTGATCGCCGAATGGAACCGGCTCTCGTACGACCTCGGCGACCCCGCGGCCGAGAAGGCCTACGAGGAGGCGCAGACCTACAAGAAGGTGCTGATGCAGGGCGCCAAGGTCGACTCCAAGGGCATCATCTACGTGAGCACCGCGCGCTGGGGCGGGCCCGAGATTCCGGCCACCCTGTCCAAGCTGGTGAAGAAGAACGGCCAGTGGAAGCTGGAGCCGTTCCCCAGCAAGCAGATGAACGACGTGGCCAACCCGCAAGGCCTGAAGGCGGTGCTCGGCTTCGAGATCGACCGCAACGACGTGATGTGGATCCTCGACCAGGGCCACGTCGCGGGCGCCCCCTCGAAGCCCGGCGACGAGAAGCTCGTGGGCTGGAACCTGAAGACCGGCAAGGAGGTGGCGCGCTACGAGTTCAGCGACGCCGACAGCGACAAGAAGTGCTCGTTCCTGAACGACGTCGCGGTCGACAACGACGCGGGCGTCGTCTACATCAGCGACTCGGGCATCTTCTGCGATCCGCTCAAGGGCGGCATCATCGTCTACGACATCAAGGCCAACAAGGCGCGGCGCGTTCTCTCCGCGCCGGAGTGGGTCAACAACGAAGACTTCACGTTCAAGATCCACGGCCGCGACGTGCTCAAGCCGAAGGACGGCAAGCCCAACAGCATGAAGACCGGCGCCGACGGCATCGCCTTGTCGGGCGACAAGAAGACGCTGTACTGGACCAACCTCACCGGCAACCGGCTGCTGAGCCTGCCTACCGCGCTGATCCGCGACTTCGGCAAGAGCGAGGACGAGATCAAGAAGGCCGTCAAGGTGGAGGCCACCTTGCCGTCGAACACCGACGGCATGACCGCCGACCGCAACAACAACCTCTACATGACCGCGCTCACGCTCAATGGCGTCATGAAGCGCGACGCGAAGACGGGCGAGGTCAGCACGCTCGTCACCCACGACGACATCTCCTGGCCCGACACCCTGGCCTGGGGCCCCGGCGGAACGCTGTACCTCGTGAGCAACCACCTGCACCTGTGGGTGGACGGCGACATGGACTTCGACAACCCGAAGGTGCCGAACTTTCGCATCTACCGCATGAAGCTGGGCGCCAAGCCCTACACCGCGAAGTGATGCCGATGCCGGCGGCTTGTGTTGCGCCGCCGGCCGCTCCTTCACCCGCCCGGCGCTTCTCGCCGCCCTGACCAAAACACGCGACGAGGGCGCCAGGGCGCAGCGCGCTTGTCGACCCGAGCGTTCGACTGGAGGATGCCCATGCGACGTGCGATCAAGCTCCTTCTGCTGCTGTCCACTGCAGCGACCATCGGCACGGCCTGTGCGGACGACAGCCTGCACAAGGCCGCCTATCGCGGCGAAATCGACACCGTCAAGCAACTGCTGTCCAGGAAACCGCTGGACGTGGACGCGCGCGACAGCTCCGGCGGCACCGCCCTGCATGCGGCAATGTTCCAGGACAACCTGCAGATCGTCGAACTGCTGCTTGCGAACCAGTTCGACCCGAACGCGGTCGGCCCCCGCAATGGCTACACGCCGCTGCACGACGCGGTGTGGGCCGGCAACGCCAAGGCGGCCGAGCTGCTGCTCCAGCGCGGCGCGCGCGCCGACATCAAGGGCAAGGACGGCCTCACGCCTTTCATGAAGGCCGAGCGCGAGAACAAGCCGGCGCTGGTGGACGTTTTCAGGCGCCACGGCATCACACGGTAAGGCGCTGCACCGCGCGGCGCAATGGCGCACCGCGTTTCGGGTTCTTCCAAGACAAACGGGCGAACGCCGCCTATCGTGGTCTCACCGTGGCTTCGCCGACGCCGACCCGGGCGCCGGGCAGCCATGAAAGGAGAGACCATGCAGGACCAGGGCAGCCCGCAGCAAGCGCTGCGCGGACGCGTCGCGGTGGTGACCGGCGCCAGCCGCGGCGCCGGACGCGGCATCGCCATCGAACTCGGCGCCGCCGGCGCAACCGTCTACGTGACCGGACGCAGCACGCGGCAGCAGCCGGCAACGAGCTACGGCCGGATCCTTGCGCTGTCGGGGCTCGACGCCGTGCCCGGCAACATCGACGACACCGCCGACGAAGTGACCCGCCTCGGCGGCGTGGGCATCGCGGCGCGCTGCGACCACACCCGCGACGAGGAGGTGGCGGAGCTGTTCGCGCGTGTCGAGCGCGAGCAGGGCCGCCTCGACCTGCTTGTGAACAACGCCTGGGGCGGCCACGAAACCTTCGACGGCGTGTTCGAGGCGCCGTTCTGGGAGCGCGACATGGCCCAGTGGGACTCGATGTTCGACCGCGGCGTGCGCAACCACCTGCTGGCGAGCTGCCGCGCCGCGCCGATCATGGTGCGCCAGCGGCACGGCCTGATCGCCACCACGACCTTCTGGGACCGCGGCCACTACCTGCGCGGCAACCTGTTCTATGACCTCGCGAAGGCGGCGATGAATCGGCTTGCTTTCGGCATGGCAGAGGAACTGCGTCCGCATGGCGTGGCCTCGGTGGCGGTGTCGCCGGGCTGGATGCGCACGGAGTTCGTGCTGACCGGACACCAGACCGACGAGGCGCACTGGCGCGAGCGACCGGCACTCGCGCGTACCGAGTCGCCGCGCTACCTCGGCCGCGCGATCGCCGCCTTGGCCGCCGATGCAATGGTGATCGAGCGCAGCGGGGCGGTGCTGCGCGTGGCCGACCTCGCGCAACAGTACGGCTTCACCGATGTCGACGGGCGCGTGGTGCCGGCGTTCGAGCTGGACTGAGCAACGGGCGACCCCGGCGCGCAGCGCTCGCAAGCTCAGGTCGGCGCCTGCTGCGCCTTGACCGCGAGCGACAGCCGGCGCCGGTGCAGCGCCAGCCACGACAATGCCGCGGCGATCGCGAGCACCGGCACGATGGTGCCGAGGTTGAGCCAGGTCCAGCCCTGCGTCGTGATCAGCGCGCCCGAGCCGAACGAGGTGAGCGCCATCGTCGAGTAGACGCAGAAGTCGAGCGCCGCCTGCGCCGTGGTCTTCTCCTGCGGCGCGTAGGCCTCGGTGAACAGCGTGGTCCCGCCGATGTACAGGAAGTTCCAGCCGACGCCCAGCATCAGCAAGGCGCCGAGGAAATGCATCAGGTCCACGCCCGACAGCGCGACCGCGATGCAGGCGGCGTACAACACCGCCCCCGTGGCCATCACCGGCAGCGTGCCGAAGCGCCGGATCAGCGAGCCGGTGAAGAAGCTCGGCACGAACATGCCCAGCACGTGCCATTCGAGCACCAGCGCGGTGCTGTGGAAGGCGTGTGTGTGTTGCTGCATCGCGATCGGCGTGGCGGCCATCAGCAGGTTCATCACGCCGTAGCCGAGTGCACACGCGATCACCGCGACGACGAACACCGGCTGGGCGGCGATCTGCCCGAGCGTGCGCCCGGGGTGCGCGAGGCTCGGCAGCGGCAGGGGCGGAAAACGGATGAACGAGATGACCGCCATCGACAGCAGCGCCACGGCGACGAGCGAGAGGTAGGCGCCGGCGAAGGGCACGGCGAAGACGTCGCGCGTGGCGTTGGCGAGGTTGGGGCCGGCCACGGCGCCGAGGATGCCGCCCGCGAGCACCCACGAGATCGCCCGCTCCTTGAACCGCGGCTCGACGATCTCGGTGGCGGCAAACCGGTACAGGCCGGCGTTGGCGTTGTAGTAGCCCGCCGTGAAGGTGGCCGCCACCAGCAGCCAGAACTGGCCCGTCGACGCGGCGTAGGCGCACAGCGCGGTCGACAGCGCCGCCACCGCCAGGCCGAGCTGGAAGGCGCGGCGGCGGCCCCACGCGCGCTGATGGCGCGCCACCAGGCCGCTGAATGCGGCGCCGCCCACGACATAGCCGACCAGCGGCAGCGTCGCCATCCACGGCAGCGGCGCGAGGCTCAGGCCCACCAGGCCGTTGATCGCGATGAAGGTGACGTTGTTGACGAGAAAGAGGCCCTGGCACAGGGTGAGCAGGGCAAGCTGAAAGTTCATTCGGGGTGCCGCCTCGGCAAGGCTTTGTGTATCATTCAATGAATCGATTGAATGATAGGGGTCGCACTTCGATGGTGTCAAGCCGGTCGCCGAAGCACACCTTGTTCACGCAGTTCGCGGCGCTCGCCAAGGCGATGGCGCACCCGCTGCGGCTCGAGCTGCTGGAGCAGCTCGCGCAGGGCGAGCGCAGCGTGCAGCGCCTCGCCGACCGCGTCGGCACGCCGCTGGCCAATGCCTCGCAGCACCTGCGGCAGCTGCACGCGGCCGGTCTGGTGACGGCAAGGCGCGAGGAGAAGTTCGTCATCTACGCGCTGGCCGACAACGCCGTGCTGGAGCTGCTGGCGGCGCTGCGCCGCGTCTGCGAACGCAACGACGCGAAGGTGAGGGAGGTCGTGCAGGGCTACTTCGCCGAACGCGATGCGATGGAGGCCCTGACGCGCGAGGAGCTGATCGCGCGCTACCGGCAAGGCCTCGTCACCGTGCTCGACGTGCGGCCCGAAGACGAGTACGAACTCGCGCACCTGCCCGGCGCCGTCAACATTCCGCTCGAGCAGCTGGGCACGCGGCTGGCCCAGCTCGATCGCGCGCACGAGATCGTCGCCTATTGCCGCGGGCCGTACTGCGTGCTGTCGTACGAAGCGGTGGAGTTGCTGCGCGGGCGGGGTTTCAATGTGCGCCGGCTCGAAGAGGGGCTGCCCGAATGGCGGCTGGCCGGCCTGCCGGTGGCCAGCGGCCCGCGCTGACGCGTCGACGATGCCCGCCGCCGGCCTCCCATGGGATCTGTTCCTGCGCGGCGCGGTCGCGGGCCTGCTGCTGTTCCACCTGCTGCACCTCGCGCTGCCGGGCGCCCGGCCGGCGGCACGGCTGGCGCTCGGCGGCTGGACGCTCTCGCTGATCGCCTACCTGTTCTGCCAGGAGGCGCCCATGATGCTGGCGCTGCCGCGGCCGCTGGCGCTGTTCGCGTTGAGCCTGTGCGTCAGCAGCACGGCCTGGATGTGGGTGGCGGCCCGCGCGCTGTTCCACGATGAGTTCGGCTTCTCGCTGCCGATCGGGCTGGCGCTCGCGGCGATGGTGGCGCTCGGCCTGGCCGCGCGCGCACCGCACCTGCCGGAGCTGGCAGGCGCCATCCCGCTGGCGCTGATGGGCTGGCTGCCCTTGCTTCACGGCGCGGCCATGCTGGCCTTCACCGCCGCGACCTTGTGGGAGCTGATGCGCGGCTGGCAGGACGACCTGGTGGCGCCGCGGCGCGCCGCGCGCCGCTGGGGGGCGATGCTGATCGGCGTCTACGCGCTGGTGGCCGTTGTCGTCGAGGTTGCGCTGCTGGGCCGGCCCGCCGGTCGGGTGCTCCCGTTGCTGCACGGGGCCGGGATCGGCAGCGTGGCGCTCGCGCTGGCCCTGCTGGTGGCGCGACGCTCGCTGGCGGACGTGATCGGCGAGCCGGCGCCG
>DASWVR010000136.1:0-16919 GCA_036401155.1 Piscinibacter sp.
ACACGGCAGGCCGAGCCCGGCGCCCGCGGCGCCGCGCAGACGCTAGCGCATGCCGGCGCGAACCTCTCCTACGAACTCGACCTCTTCGGCCGCATCGCCCGCGGCACCGACGCGGCACGGCTCGACGCGAAGGCACGCGAGGCGCTGCTGCAGAGCACGCGGCTCGTGGTGCAGGCCGACGTGGCGCAGACCTACCTCGCGCTGCGCGCGCTCGACATCGAACGCGCGATCGTGCGCGACACCGCGCAGGCCTACCGCAACACGCTCACGCTGACCGAGCGCCGCGTCGTGGCGGGCGACGTGGCCGAGCTCGATGCGGCGCGCGTGCGCACCGACCTCGCCTCCACCGAGGCCGAGGGGCTGGCGCTCGACCGCCGGCGCGCCCAACTCGAGCACGCGCTCGCGGTGCTGGTCGGCGAGGCGGCGTCGAGCTTCAGCCTCGCGCCCGCCGACTGGTCGGCACCCTTGCCGCAGGTGCCGGCCGGCGTGCCCAGCACGGTGCTCGCGCGCCGCCCCGACGTGTCGGCGGCGCTGAGCCAGTTGCAGGCCGCGCAGGCACGCGTCGGTGTGGCGCAGGCGGCGTGGTTCCCGAGCCTCGCACTGACTGCGTCGGGGGGCGTGGCCTCGCCCGAGATCTCCGACCTTTTCAAGTGGTCCGCACGCACCTGGGGCATCGGCGCGTTGCTGTCGCTGCCGCTGGTCGACGGCGGCCGCCGCGAGGCCGGCGTGCAAGGCGCGCGCGCCGAATTCGATGCCGCCGTGGCGGCCTACCGCGAGCAGGTGCTGGTCGCGTTCAAGGACGTCGAGGACGAGCTGTCGGCGCTGCGGCTGCTGGCGGACCAGTCCGAGGCGCAGCAGCGCGCGGTGACCTCGGCGGTGCGCGCCACGTCGCTGTCCGACTCACGCTACCGCAACGGCCTGGTCAGCCAGCTCGAGCTGCTCGACGCCCAGCGCAGCGAACTGCGCAACCGCCGCCAGGCGGTGCAGGTGCGGGCGGCGCAGTACCAGGCAACGGTGGGGCTGATCCGCGCGCTGGGTGGGGGCTGGGACGGCCGGGGCGCGGCGGGCTGAGCCGACGCAGCGAAGCGCCTATGCAATTGCGCAGCGCAGTCGGCTCTCTCGGAGGCCGACCGACGGTTCCGAACCAGCCAATGCCTCACAGCCTCTGAGCCGACGCGCCCGCGCGCCGACCGCCCGCGCGGCGGCGATGGTATGTTCTCGCTTCGCGTCCCCGGCCTCGGGGATGGGAGGCCGGCGGTGCGGATCTTCATCTCGTATTCGTCCAGACATCGCGAGCTGTGCGATCGGCTGCGACTGGCGCTCGAGGCGGATGGCCGGCACGAGGTCTTCGTCGACCGCTCCGACCTGTCGCCCGGCAAGCCGTTCGACGAGACGCTGCGCCGCGGCATCGCCGAGTGCGACCTCTTCGTCTTCCTCGTCAGCCCGCAAAGCGTCAGCGCCGGCAGCTACGCGCGCGCGGAGCTGAGCCTCGCGCAGGCGCGCTGGCGGCACCCCGGCGGCCATGTGCTGCCGGTGATCGTCGAGCCGACGCCGATGGGCGACATCCCCGCCTACCTGCGCGCGGTCACGCTGCTCGAGCCCGCCGGCGACGTGGTGGCCGAGACGGCGGCGGCCGTCGACGCGCTGCAGCGGCGCGGCCTCTCGCGCTGGCGGCTCCCGCTCGCTGCGGCCGGCGTGCTGGTGCTTGCGGCGGCGGGCCTCGGCGCCTTCATGTGGCAGCGCGGCCGTGCGAGCGAAGCGCAGGCCGCGCTGGCGCTCACCACCGCGCACGAGCTGTGCGAGTCGGGCAATCACGCACTGGCCTGGCAGCGCTTCGACGGCGCGCTGGCGCGCCATCCCGACAGTGCGGCGCTGCGCCGGGCGCGCGAGGACTGCGCCATGCGCTGGCTGCGCGACATCCGCTTGAGCGGGGGCAACTTCGGCGAGGTCGTCGACCGCGTCCTGCCCTCGCTCGCCGAAGGCGCCGCCCTCGCCGGCGACGGACCGCGTGCGGCCGACCTGCGCGCCCACATGGGCTGGGCCGAGTTCCTGCGCGGCCGCGACGGTGCGGCGCCGGTGAACCCGGTGGCGCACTACCGCAAGGCGCTGACGCACGACGCCGGCAACGTCTATGCGCATGCGATGTGGGGCCACCACGTGATGGCCACGCGCGGCTCCATCGACGAGGCGCGCGAGCACTTCGCCGCGGCGCTCGCGGCCGGGCGCGAGCGCGCCTTCGTGCGCCGCTTCCAGCTGTCGGCGATGCTGTTCCACCAGGAGCCGCCGACCGGCCGTGCCGAGGCGCTGCGCATCGCCACCGAGATGCGCCGCGCGGGCGAGACGATGGACACATCGATGCGCGACCGGCTCTGGAGCAACGTCTACCTCGAGGTCTTCATGAACCGCCAGGCGCCCGAGGCGCTGAAGCTGGCGCTGCGCGACGCCGGCGCGCCCAACACCTTTCGTTGGCTTTACCCGGACGCCCAGGTGCGGCCCGACCGCAAGCGGCTGTGGCGCTTCCTGCTCGCCTCGGTGGAAGAAGCCGCGGGCGAGAAGCGGGCCGCCCGCGCGCGTTTCGATGCGCTGCGCGAGGAACTGCAGCGCGAAGGCGCCACCGGCTCGATGCTCGACGGCACGCTGGCCGCGCTCGAACGCCTGGGCGCCGGCGCGCCGAGGGCCGCTTCGGCGCCGCGCACGGCGGGCGTCAGATGAACAGCGCCGCGACGAACACGCCGATCATCATGAAGGCGATCACGACCTTGGCGACCATGCCGATCATGATGCCGATCCAGGTCGCCACGCCGACATGCATGGCGCGCATCTCGTCGCGCCGTTCCAGGTATTCGCCGAGGGCCGCGCCGACCAGCGGCATGAAGAAGACGCCGACGAGCCCCATGAAGAGGCCCACCACGGTGCCCACCGCCGCGCCGACGATCGCGAGCTTGCTCGCGCCGGCTCTCTTCGCGCCCAGGAGCCCGGCCACGTAGTCGAGCACCCACGAGATCACCGCGAGCACGGCCAGCACCGCGAGCGTGACCCAGCCCACGCGCGTGAAGCCGTCGATCCAGGCGCCGAGCACGGCGCCGGCGAGCACCAGCGCGGTGCCGGGCAGGGCGGGCAGCACCGTGCCGGCCACGCCGATGATGATCAGCGCAGCACTGCAGACCCAGAGAAACACATCCATGCATCGGCCTTTCCGGCGAGGGGAGTCCCGCCGCGGCCGGTCAGTGTCGCATCGCTCGAGTCACCGCCTTCTCAGCCCGGGGCGAGGACCGACACCGCGCCGATGCGCTGGGCCAACGCCATGAAATCCGGGATCAGCGACTTGCCGGCCTGGATGCCGGGATAGTCGCTGACGACGAAGCTCTCGTTGCCCTTGCGTGCCTCGAAGCGGTAGCCGTCGGTGCCGAGCGCGCGGCCCGAGATCACGAGGTCGCTGGAGTCGGAGATCAGCACGTGGTTGCCCACGCGCGACTCGGCCTCGTAGTGCTTGCTGCCACGGACCACCTGAACCAGTATCCACATCGTGTGCTTTCGTGTGCGCGGCGCCGCTCCCAAGGCCGGCGGCGCAGGCGGGCCTGCAGGAGCGTCGTTCACGCGGTGTGCCCGAGCATACGCGCCGCAGCGCGGCCGCCGGACATGCGCTACCCTGCGCGCCGTGAACAAACGCGCCTTCCGCAACAACTACGGCGAGTTCGAACCCAAGGGGCTGGCCGAATTGCTGCGCTGGCGCTGGAACGCGCAGCGCGGGGGCCTGCCGCCGCCGCCCACCACGCCGATCCCCTCGGTCGTGCCGGACACCGCGCTCCTGCATCGCAACGCCGCCGCCGGCGCCGCCATGCAGCCGACCGTCACCTGGATCGGCCACGCCACCGTGCTGGCGCAGCTCGGCGGGCTCACGCTGCTCACCGACCCGATCTTCTCGGAGCGCGCGTCGCCCTTTACCTTCGTTGGCCCCAAGCGGCACCAGCCGCCCGGCATCGCGCTGCACGAGCTGCCGCACGTCGACGTGGTGCTGGTCTCGCACAACCACTACGACCACCTCGACAGCGCGTCGGTGCTGGCCTTGAGCCGACAGCGCGGCGGCCCGCCGCTGTTCGTCGTGCCGCTCGGCTTGAAGGCGTGGCTCGCCGGGCAAGGCATCACGCGCGCCGTCGAGCTCGACTGGTGGCAGGCCGAGGCGGTGGCCACGCCGCGCGGTTCGCTCGAAGTCACGCTGGTGCCCGCGCAGCACTGGTCGGGCCGCGGGCTGAACGACCGCATGAACACGCTGTGGGGCGGCTTTGCGGTGCTCGCCGACCACTGCCACCTGTTCTACGCCGGCGACACCGGCTACTCGCGCGACTTCGAGGACATGCGCGCGCACTTCGCGCCGCGCCAGCGCGCCGAGGACGGCGGCGGCTTCGACATCGCCCTGCTGCCCATCGGCTCCTACGAGCCGCGCTGGTTCATGGCGCAGCAGCACGTCAACGTCGAGGAGGCGCTGCGCATCCATCAGGACCTGGGCGCCAAGCGTTCGCTCGGCGTGCACTGGGGCACCTTCGAGCTGACCGACGAGCCGCTCGACGAGCCGCCGCGCGTGCTGCTGCGTGAGCGCGCAGCGAAGGGGCTCGGCGAACACGAGTTCTTCGTGGTGGCGATCGGCGAGACACGCCTGCTGCCGCCGCGCTGACGGCGAGCGCCGCTCGTCCACCGACTCCGCCGCGGGCACGGTCTGCGTCATGAAACAAGCGGCGACCACGCGTTTCATGTGTGCGACGCACGTGGGCGACAGCGCGATGATGGCCAAGGGGCGTGGCCGAGGTGAACGCAGCATGCCGCGCGCCGGCGCCTGCGATACACGCCGC
Organism: Piscinibacter sp.; assembly: GCA_036401155.1. Taxonomy (GTDB): domain Bacteria; phylum Pseudomonadota; class Gammaproteobacteria; order Burkholderiales; family Burkholderiaceae_C; genus Albitalea. Next base: position 4,848 of record DASWVR010000136.1, read on the forward strand.
TCGGCTCGTTTCATCGTTGACATCGCGACACGGGTCGCGGCACTGCGCTTGCCGGCATGCACCGCCCGCCTTTCGGGTGCAACCTGGTTTTATCGAACACCATGAAACACGCTTTTGCCACCCTCGCTACCTTGATCCTCAGCGGCGCGTTCACGCTGGCGCATGCCCAGACCGCCACCACGACCGCGCCGAGCACGACCGACGCCGCGACCTCCAGCAGCGGCACGATGTCCAGCAAGGACCCGGCGCAGGCCCTGGCAGATGCCAAGAAGGCCTGCAAGAGCGAAGCCACCAAGGAAGCGCAGCAAGACTGCATGAAGAAGGCCCAGGACGACTTCAAGGCCGCCAAGACCGAAGCCAAATCGGACGCCAAGAGCGAGATGCCCAAGCAGTAAGCGTCTGTCACCACAAGCCACGCCGCGCGCCCGCGCGGCGTGGCTTTTTCGTTCTTGTTGCGGCAAGAATTTCCGGCACGTGGATGTCGCCTGCGCAGAACGACGCTAGAGTGCCGGCGCATGGATTCCATCGAGTCGACTGATCAGCACGTGCATGCGCAACCGCCGGCGCCGCACCGCGGCCTGGTCGGCTGGTGGCGCGAGGGCGCGCGCAGCGCGTTCCTGTTGCGCCCGCGCTGGCAGGGGCTGCAGGTCACCCCTGCCGTCATCGCGGCCCTGGTGCTGGTGGCCGTGCTGGTCGGCCTGCTGCTCGAGCGGCTGTACATCGTCGGCGCCGCGGACTTCCATTGGCCTTCGCTGCTGGGGGGCTGGCTGGGCACGGCGGTGTTCGTGTGGGTGGCGTGGTGGCTCGTGCCGCAGCGGCACGAGGGCGACGATCTCCACCCGCCCGGTCCCGCGGCGCTGTTCGCGATGTGGGTCGCGCAGACGCCGGCCATTGCCATCGTCACCGCGGCGGTGCTGCTGCCGGCGATACGCCACGGCTGGTTTGCCGCGTCGACGGCCGGCGCCTGGGCGGGCTACGTGGCGGGCTGGCTCGCCCTCGTGTGGGTCGCCGCGGCGCAGCTCGCGCTCGTGTGGCGCAGCGGCGCACGCCAGCTCGGCCTGCGCGTCCTGGCGTCGCTGCTGTTGGCAGGCACGCTGGGCGTGCAGTCGTGGGTGGAGCCGACACGCCATTGGTTCGCGCTCGGGCCGTCGGACGACCCGGATGCGTACAAGCCGCTGCAGCTCACGCAGGAGATGCTGGAGCGCCAGCCGCAGCTGCTGCGCTCGCGCCTCGACGCGATCGCGCCGCAGCGGCCGGGCAGCGTCGACATGTACGCGATCACCTTCGCGCCCTATGCGGCCGAGGGCGTTTTCCAGCGCGAGAGCGCACTCGTGGCCGGCGTGATGGACACGCGCTTCGGCGCCGCCGGCAAGTCGCTGCAGCTGGTCAACCACCGCAGCACGGTCGGCGAGTGGCCGTGGGCCACGCCGCTGAACCTTCAGCGGGCGATCCGGCGCTTTGCCGAGGTGATGGACCCCGAGGAGGACGTGCTGTTCATCCACCTCACCTCGCACGGCGCGCGCGCGGGCGAACTGGCGGCCGAGTTCTGGCCGCTGGAGGTGGGCACGGTGACGCCGCAGCTGCTGAAGGCCTGGCTCGACGACGCCGGCGTGCGCTATCGCGTCATCTCGGTCTCGGCCTGCTATTCGGGCTCGTGGATCGAACCGCTGGCCGGCCCCGGCGCGCTCGTGATGACGGCCGCCGATGCGCACAACACCTCGTACGGTTGCGGGCGGGGCTCGCAGCTCACCTACTTCGGCCGGGCCATGTTCGACGAGCAGCTGCGGCACACCCGCTCATTCGAGCAGGCGCACGCGGCCGCGCGCCGCGACATCGAGCAGCGCGAGCGCGAGGCCGGCAAGAACGACGGCTACTCGAACCCGCAACTGCGCATGGGCGATCAGATCCGCCGCCAGCTGGCGAGGATGGAGCAGGACCTGCCGTAGCCCTCGGCCGCCAGGCGGGCGGCCGGGCCGATTCCGCCCACTGTGCGCTGCCAGACAGACGGGCCGCTCCCCGGGCCGCAGACTGCGCTCGTTGGACCCACGCGTGCGTGCCTTCGAATTCCCGCGGCGCGAACACGCATCTGAAGGATCTCCCATGAACATCCACCGCGCATCGCTTCCGGTGCTGGCTTCTCTCGTCCTCGCGTTGGCGGGCTGCGCCAGCGCGCCGCCGCCGACCACCCAGATGGCGGTGGCCGAAGCTGCCGTGCTGAGCGCCAACACCGCCAGCACGAGCGAAGGCGCGCCGCGCGAGCTGCAGATTGCCGTCGACAAGCTGGCTGGCGCCCGGCAGGCCGTGGCCCGCAAGGACTTCGAGCGCGCCCGCCAGCTGGCCGACGAAGCGCAGGTCGATGCGCAACTCGCCGAGCTGCATGCGCAATCGGCACGCTCGCGCAAGGCCGCCCAGGAGTCGCAGGACGCCGCCCGCGTGCTGAGCGAAGAGATCAACCGCAAGACCGTTCGCTGAACGGTTCAGGAGCCCCCATGAACATCAGAACCTTCTCCCTCGGCGTGATCGCCGCCGCCACGCTCGCCGCCTGCAGCTCGGTCCCCGACCGCAACACCGCACTCGAGCAGGCCCGCACCCGCGTCACCGCGGCGCAGGGCAACCCGCAGGTCGCTTCGCTGGCGCCCGAAGAACTCAAGCGCGCGACCGAGTCGCTGCGCGTGGCCGACAAGGCGTGGACCGACGGCGGCAAGACCGCCACCATCGACCACCTCGCGTACATGACGGTGCAGCGCGTGGCGATCGCGCAGGAGACGGCGTCGAGCCGGGCCTCGCAGGCCGTCACCGCCGGCGCGGCCGCCGAGCGCGACAAGATGCGCCTCGCCCAGCGCACGAATGAGGCCGATGCGGCCCAGCGCCAGCTGGCCGCCTCGCAGCAGAGCAACGCCCGCAAGGCCACCGAGCTGGCGGCCGCCGAGGCCGCGACTGCGCGCGACCAGGCGCGCATCGAGCGCAGCGACGCGCGTGCGAGCGACCTGGAGGCCCAGCTGAAGGACATGAACGCCAGGAAGACCGAGCGCGGCATCGTCGTCACGCTCGGTGACGTGCTGTTCGACAGCGGCCAGGCGCGCCTGCTGCCCGACGGCTCGCGCAACATGGCCAAGCTGGCCGATGTGTTCAAGCGCAATCCGCAGCGCCGGGCCACGATCGAGGGCTACACCGACAGCGTGGGCGCGGCCGGCGCGAACCGCGACCTGTCGCAGCGCCGCGCCGACGCGGTGATGAACGAGCTCGTGGGCCAGGGTGTCGCGGCCGACCACCTCAGCACGCGCGCCCATGGCGAAGACAACCCGACGGCCGACAACAGCACGCCGGCCGGTCGCCAGATGAACCGGCGCGTCGAGATCGTGTTCACGCCGCTCGCGGACGAGGCCATTGTGAAGTGATGCGGTGGCCGCAGCCCTGCGGCCGGGTCGACCGAACCCACTTTCGCAAACGGGTGGACGACGCGTACCATGAACGACTCCGGCTGTGCGGAGGCAGGGACTGGCCATGAACGAACAGGGAAGGCGGGCCCAGGCGGCAGCGGCGCAGCTCGCATCGGGCGGCGCCGACGGGCTGCGCGTGGCCGAGGCTGCCGCGGCAGCCTGGCAGCAGGTGCATGCCGCCTTGTCCCCCATCGTCGGCGCGCGTGGCGTCGAGGCGCTCTTCAAGCGCAGCCTGAGTCTCACGCGCGAGGCGCACGCCTGCCTGGCGGACGTGGGCGACCCGTCGCCCGCACATGACCACGCCGCCTCGCTTCACGCGGTGCTCGCGCGCCAGACCGGCGCCGATGCGGCGGCGGCGCACGCCGCACTGATGCAGACCTTCGTCGACCTTCTGTCCAGCCTCATCGGTGAGTCCCTCACCGAGCGCTTGCTCCATCCGCTGCTGGACCCACCCTCAAGCGGCAACGCCGCGCAGGAAACGCCATGACCCACGGCAAAGCCACGATCACCCGCCTGCAGACAGGCGTGCCCGGCCTCGACGACGTGCTGGGCGGCGGCCTGCCCGAGTTCTCCTTCAACCTCATCGCCGGCACGCCGGGCTGCGGCAAGACCACGCTCGCGCACCAGATCATGTTCGCGCTTGCCACGCCCGAGCGGCCGGCGCTGTACTTCACGGTGCTCGGCGAGCCGCCGCTGAAGATGCTGCGCTACCAGCAGCAGTTCGACTTCTTCGACCTCGACAAGCTCAACCGCTCGGTGCGCTTCGTCAACCTGGCCGACGACGCCGCCTCGGGCGACCTGGATAAGGTGCTGGCGCGCATCGTCGCCGAAGTCGAGCAGCGTGCGCCGGGGCTGGTGTTCATCGATTCCTTCCGCTCGGTCGTGCTCGCCGGCCAGAGCGAGGGCAGCAGCTTCGTCGGCCAGCAGCAGTTCATCCAGAACCTCGGCGTGCTGATGACGAGCTGGCAGGCCACCACCTTCCTGATCGGCGAATACTTCAGCGACAACGACCCGAACCCCATCTTCACCGTGGCCGACGGCCTGCTCTGGCTGCGCCAGAGCGTCGAACGCAACTCCGTCGTGCGCAAGCTGGAGGTGATGAAGATGCGCGGCCAGCCCACGCTGTCGGGGCTGCACACCTTCCGCATCAGCGACGCGGGCCTCAGCGTCTTCGCGTCGGCGCGCCTGGCCGAATCGGCCGGCGACGCCGTGCCGCAGGCGGAGGGCGGCCGCATCGGGTTGGGCGTGCCGGGCCTCGACGAGATGATGGGCGGCGGCCTGCCGCGCGGCTACTCGCTGCTCGTGGCCGGCCCCTCGGGCTCGGGCAAGAGCATCATGGCGGCCGCCTTCCTCGCCGAAGGCGCGCGCCGCGGCGAAACCGGCGTCATCGCAGCCTTCGAGCAGCGGCCCAACCGGGCGCGCGGGCGCATCGTGGCCGAGCTGATCGAGGGCGGCCACGTGGCGTTGGTCGACACGCGCAGCAGCGGGCTGTCGGTGGACGAGATCGCGGTGCAGCTCGTCAACGAGATCCGCCGCGTCAAGGCGAGCCGGGTGGTGATCGATTCGTTGTCCGGCTTCGAGCTGGCGCTCGCGCCCACCTTCCGGGCCGACTTCCGCGAGTCGCTGTCGCGCATGATGTTCGCGCTCGCGCACACCGGCGTCACGGTGCTGCTGACCTCCGAGCTCGAAGACCGCTACATCGACCTGCGCTTCAGCCCCTATGGCACGGCCTTCCTCACCGACGCGATCATCGTGCAGCGCTACATCGAGCTCGACAGCCGGCTGCAGCGCGTGATGGCGGTGGTGAAGGTGCGCGCAAGCGCCCATTCGAACGGCCTGCATGCGTTCCACATCGAAGACGACGGCATCCACATCGGCGCGATCCTCGCCGACCACGAAGGACTGCTCGGCGGCCAGCCGAGCCGGCGCACGGGCTGATCCGAGCGCGCACCGCCATGTCCGATCACACGCCCGCGAACAGCGAAGCCGCCGGCGCGCGCCAGTTGGCCGAGGCCGAGCGCAAGCTGGCCGCGCTGCAGGCGCAGACGGATGCGGTGCGTGCCGAGCTCGCGCGGCTGCGGCTCGACCTGGCCCAGGTGCAGCAGGAGTTCAGCGAAACGCGCGCCGTGCAGCTGCTGGAGGCGAACGAGCAGCTCTTGCTCGCTGCACTGAAGGCCGACGTGATCGCCCGCACGGCGGTGGGCGAACTCGACGAGCTGACTCGCAGCGGGCAGCGCGATGCGCTCACCGACATGCCCAACCGCATGTCGATGGGCGAGCGGCTGGACAGCGCGATCGCGATGGCGCGGCGCCATGACAAGCACGTGGGCGTGCTGTTCGTCGACCTGGACGGTTTCAAGGAGATCAACGACACGCTCGGCCACTCCGCCGGCGACGAGGTGCTGCGCACGGCGTCGCAGCGCCTCGCGTCGGCGGTGCGCGAATCGGACACCGTCAGCCGCTACGGTGGCGACGAGTTCGTCGTGCTGCTGCCCGACATGGCCAAGGCGAGCGACGTGGCGCCGATCGCCGAGAAGATGCTGCGCGCACTGGCGGTGCCCGCGCGTGTGGGCGACCGGGAGTTGCCGCTTTCGGCCAGCATCGGCGTGGCGGTCTTCCCCGAGGACGGCCAGGACGCGCCGACGCTCGTCAGCCGTGCCGATGCCGCCATGTACCGCGCCAAGCGCACCGGCGGTCACGCCTATGCCTTCCACGCGGACCCGATCGCCGGCGAATCCGAACCCGCCGCCGCCCGGCCTTCGGCCGAGGCGGCATCGGAGCGCGATCGGTGCGCGCCGCCGGCGCAGACACCCCGTCAGCGCGACCTGCGCGAGGCCAACGAGCAGCTGGTGATCGCCGCCTTGACGGCGCAGGAGCTGGAGCGCCAGGTCGAGCAGATGCACGCCCGCCAGATCAAGTTCCTCGCGATGGTGGCGCACGAACTGCGAAACCCGCTGGCGCCGATCCGCACGGCGGCCGAGCTGCTCAAGCGCGCCCGCACCGACGAGGCGCTGGTGGCGCGCGTGCAGGGGGTGATCGAGCGCCAGATCGGCCACATGACGCGCCTGGTCGAAGACCTGCTCGACGGCGCGCGCATCAGCACCGGCAAGTTCCGCCTGGAGACGCACCAGGTGGAGATGGCCGACATCCTGGACACGGCGGCGGAAGCCTGCCGCGCGGCGATGGACGCCAAGCGGCAGCAGCTGACGCTGGCGCTGCCCGAGGCGGTGCCGCGCGTGCACGGCGACCCGGTGCGCCTGGCTCAGGTGTTCGGCAACCTGCTCGAGAACGCCTCCAAGTACACGCCCGAGGGGGGCCACATCGCGCTGTCGGCGGTGGTGGAGGGCGGCAGCATCGTCGTCACCGTCTCCGACGACGGCATGGGCATCACGCGCGAGGCGCTGCGCCATGTGTTCGACCTGTTCGTGCAGGGCACGCGGGCGATGACGGCGCACAACCGCGGCCTCGGCATCGGCCTGGCGGTGGTGCGGGAGCTGGTCGAGGCGCATGGCGGCACGGTCGAGGCGCGCAGCGCCGGCAAGGACCTGGGCAGCGCGTTCATCGTCACGCTGCCCGCGTCCGGCGCCGCCGTCACGCCGCCGGACGCGACCGCCTCGAGCGGCTGAGGCGCGCAAGAAGGGGCAGCGCGGCGCCCCCGATGGACGCGGCGGCCGCTTCGGCGAGCGTGATGTGGGCCACGTCGGCATTGGCGAAGCCGAGCAGCGGCGCGGCCACGACGCCGCCCAGCACGCCGCCGCAGGCGGCAGCGACTCCGGTGAAGAACAGCGTGTCGCCGCGCGAGCGCCGGCGCCAGCCCACGGCATGCACCAGCGCGCCCGCGGCCAGGCCGAGCAGCAGGCATCCCAACAGGCTCGGCATGCTGACCTCTTCAGCCCGCCGGCGCGGCGGCCGCGGCGAGGTGCGACACTTCATGGGCAGCCGTGCCGGCGACGGGCGGCGTCTGCGAGGATGTGGCCATGTTGTTTCAGGGTAAGTTCTTGACGCGATGCTGCGCGCCGCCGGTCGGTGCGGTCTGTGCGCTGTCGCACGCAGCGGGCGCCGCATGACCGACGCCGGCAAGGGCGGCGCGCCGCCTCCCGATCCGCGCCAGAACCGGCTGCTGGCGGCGCTGCCCGAGGCCGAGTACGGCCGCTGGCTGGCGCAGCTGGAGCCGGTGGACCTGCCGCTGGGCAAGGTGATCTACGAATCCGGCAGCCGGCTCAGCCACGTGTACTTCCCCACCACCGCCATCGTCTCGCTGCTGTACCTGATGGAGGACGGCGCCTCGGCCGAGATCGCGGTGGTGGGCTTCGGCGGCCTCGTGGGCATCTCGCTCTTCATGGGCGGCGAAACGACGCCCAGCCGCGCGGTGGTGCAAAGCGCCGGGCACGGCTACCGCCTGAAGGCGAGCGTGCTGATGCAGGAGTTCAACCGCGCCGGCCCGGTGCTGCACCTGCTGCTGCGCTACACGCAGGCGCTGATCACGCAGATGGCGCAGACCTCGGTGTGCATCCGCCACCATTCGCTCGACCAGCAGCTGTGCCGCCTGCTGCTGCTGAGCCTGGACCGGCTGCCGTCGAACGAGCTCGTGATGACGCAGGAGCTCATCGCGAGCATGCTGGGCGTGCGCCGCGAGGGCGTGACCGAAGCGGCTGGCAAGCTGCATGAGGCCGGCTTGATCACCTATCGGCGCGGCCACATCACCGTGCTCGACCGCCCCGGACTCGAACAACGCACCTGCGAGTGTTATGCGGTGATGAAGCGCGAGTACGACCGGCTGCTGCCGGCGACGACCGCGACCTGAGGCGCGGCCGGCCGCTACGGCTTCTGTTCGCGCAGATCGAACTCGCGCACCATCACCGGCTCGATCGAGCCTTGCGCCACGCGCCGCCGCACCGCGTCGTCGACTTCCTGCGCGTGCGCGAGGTAGGTCTGCAACGGATCCTCGTTCTGCCCGTCGGGGCGAAAGCGGAAGTGCAGCGCCGAGCGTGTGATGCTCGCGCCGACGAGCTTGTCGTCGACCTGGACCCAGAACCGGACGGTGCCGGAGTCTTCATGGAAGAAGGGGGGCTGCGACATGGTGACCTCGGGTCTGGCAACGGGGGCGGACGGCGCCGAAGGGTGACCCCGGCGCGCCAGCGATACCTGCGAGGGTACTCGCTTCGCGAATGCGGCTTCGCGCGGGCACACTACCGCTCCTCTTTCAACCGGCGCATGCGCCTCCTCGAACCCGGAGACACCATCCATGAGCGTCATCGACTCCAGAGTGGTCAACATCGCGGACCTGCAGCTCCAGCGCACCTCCAACGGGATGCGCTTCGAAAGCCGCTCGGCGCGCATCGGCGCGCTGCTGGGTGCCAAGGACCTCGGCTACTCCTACGACGTGGTGCCGCCGGGCAAACGCTCGTGCCCCTTTCACAGCCACCGCGGCGAAGAGGAGATGTTCTTCATCGTGAGAGGCAGCGGCACCCTGCGCTACGGCAACGAGACGCGCTCGATCCGCGCCGGCGACGTCATCTGCTGCCCCACCGGCGGGCCCGACACGGCGCACCAGATCGTCAACGATTCGTCCGAGGAACTGGCCTATCTGTCCGTCAGCACGATGATGCCGGCGGAGGTGTGCGAGTACCCGGACTCCGGGAAGATCGGGTCGTTCGGAGGTGATCTGCGGCACATGACGCGGGCGGGTGAGGGGGTGGACTACTGGGTGGGTGAGGATTAGCAGCCGCGAGCCCCTTGTTCGGTCATCTCAGGCAGAAGCGAAGCGCCGCCCGGCGAGACGTCAATTGACGGCGGTGGCCGGGCAGGGCACGCCGCGTGCCCTGGTGATTCCATGATCCGACTGCGCTCGCTGTGGCTGAACCTGCTCGGCAGCCTCTGGTTCGTGCCCAGTGTCCTGGTGCTGCTGGGCGTGGCGGCGGCACTGCTGCTCGTCGAACTGCATCCGCTCATCGGCCCAGACCTCTCCCATGACTGGCCGCGCCTGTTCGGCGCGGGCGCCGAGGGTGCGCGAGGCATGCTGTCGGCCATCGCCACGTCGATGATCACGGTGGCCGGCGTGGTGTACTCCGTGACCATCGTGGCGCTGTCGCTCGCGGCCAGCCAGTACTCCCCCCGGGTGCTGCGCAACTTCATGTCCGACCGGCCCACGCAGGTCGTGCTCGGCGCCTTTGTCGCGGTCTTCGCCTACTGCCTGATCGTGCTGCGCACGATACGCGGCAGTGACGAGGGAGCCTTCGTGCCTTCGCTGGCGGTACTCGGTGGCGTCTTCATGGCCTTCGTCGGCATCGGCCTGCTGATCTACTTCGTGCATCACGTGGCCAGGGCCATTCAGGTCGACTACATCGTGCAGCGCATTGTCTCGGATACCTCGGAGGCCATCGACCGGTTGTTCCCGGGAGATGTGGGCGAGGAGCGACCCATTGCACCGCGGCCGTCCACGGGAGCCTCCGACACGCTTTGGGAGGAGATTGCGGCGACCCGCACCGGTTACCTGGTCGCGATCGACGCATCAGCGATGCTCGCCCTGGCGATCGAACAGCACACCGTGCTGCAAGTGTTGCCGCAAGTCGGCGAATTTGTGGTCGCGCATCGGACGCTGGCGCGGGTCGCCCCGGGCGGCAAACGCCCGCAAGGGGGCTGGCCTGGTGCGCTGACGCAATGTCTGACGGTCCAGGGCGAGCGGAACGTCCACCAGGATCCGGCCTACGGGCTGCAGCAGCTCGTGGACGTGGCGCTGAAGGCGTTGTCGCCGGGCGTGCACGATCCGACCACTGCGGTGAGCTGCGTCGACCACCTCGGCGCCCTGCTGCACCGGCTGTCGGGCCGACGCATGCCGGGCGGGCTGCGTGAACACCAGGGCCATCTGCGCCTGATCTTCGCCGCCCCCGGCTACGAGGATTTCGTGCATGTCGCGTTGTCGGCACTGACGCACCACGCCGGCAGCCACGAGCCGGTGCATGCCAGGCTGCTTGCAGCCGTGGAAAGCGCCGCCGACGCGTCCGAGGAGCCGGGACGGCTTGCCGTGCTGGCGCGCCAGCTCGACGTCCACGTTGAACGCCTGGCCGACGCCGACCTGCCCGCCGGGCGGGCAGAGGCACTGCGCCTGCGGGCGACCGTGCTCCGCGACGATCTGCGTCGGCGCATCACCGGATCGGGGTTCGCGACGGACCTCTGAAGGCTGGTACGCCGCTTGCCGGAACTCCTCGGCGAGGGCCCGAGGCGCATGCTCGCGCAATGCGTGCGCCCGCTGGGCCCCCGGCGCGGAGGAATGGCGCTCCCGGGAAACACACATGGATTCGATGAACCAGCACGAGCAGAAAAAACCTTACGCGCGCTTCGCCGCCATGGTGGCGGTGTCGACCGTCGTGATGTTCGGACTGATGTACTTGAACACCTACGAGGTGGACCACGTCTTCTTCAGCCAGACGCGTGCATGGATGGCGCTGGTCATGGGCTCGACGATGGCCGCCATCATGCTGGGCTTCATGAGCCACATGCTCACCCACCGAGGCGCCAACATCGGCATCCTCATCGTCAGTGGAGTGGTATTCGCCATCTCGCTGTGGCTGGTACGCAGCCAGTCCACGGTCGACGATGTGAGCTACATGAGGGCCATGATTCCTCACCACTCCATCGCCATTCTGACGAGCACGCGCGCCCGCATTCAAGACGCCCGGGTTCGGAAGCTGGCGGACGAGATCACCGAGACGCAGAAGAAGGAGATCGCCGAGATGAGCGCCCTCATCCGCGACCTGGACGCCCAGCGTTGATGCCGACGTGTCGGCGCTCGCCTACACCCGTTGCAGCCTCCGGTATTCGCTGTAGTGCCGTATCGCCTTCGTCGCATGCCCCAGCCGCTCGTGCAGCCGCGCCGCGTTGTAGTGGGCGTCGGCGAGGTCGGGTGACAGCGCCATGCAGCGTTCGTACGACACCAGCGCCTCTTCGAACTGCCCCGCATCCTCCAGCGCGATCGCCATGTTGAAGTGGAACAGCGGTTCGTCGGGGCCCTGTTCGATGGCTTCGCGGTACAGCGCCACCGCCTCCGCGCAGCGCCCGCTGTCGCACAGGATCACGCCGAGGTTGAGGTAGGGGTCGACATACTCCGGCGCCAGCGTGATCGCCTGCCGGTACGCCTGCTCGGCCCGGCTCCGGTCGGCCTCTTCGAGCGCGATGCCGCGCTGGAACCAGTCCAGCGCCTGCTCTTCCTTCGACGGCGCCGCGGCCGGCCGCGGCGCGCGCGAGAGAAAACTCACCGAGCCTTGCGCAGCCGGCACGACCTCGAAGTCCATCAGCAGCTGGCCCGAGTCCACCTGCCACTGCGCGCTGCCTTCCTTGACCGCGATCTCGTTGCCGACCGCGCTGATGCGCAGCCCCGTCAGCGGCAGTTCGGCCGGCAGCGTGTCGCGCAGCTGCTTGAGCGAGCGCACGATCTTGCGTGGCGGGATCTGCGCGGCCTGCAGGCTGTGCGCGGTGCGCAGCAGCACCACGTCCTGGAAGGTGAAGCGGTATTCGCGCCGCGCGCCGCGCGTGGGAGTGACGAAGCCGGAGGCGACCAGCCCGCCGATCACCGCCCGCGAAATGCCCAGCATCGACTGGATGTCGCGCAGGCTGAAGGTCTCCATCCGCTGTG
>DASWVR010000137.1:0-29220 GCA_036401155.1 Piscinibacter sp.
GCCGGAGGCGGCACGCGCCGCGGCCGCGCGCGGCGCGCACCGACAGGCGGCGCGGCACTGGGGACATGCGCTGGAGCACGCCGCAGGAGGCGCCGAAAGCGCGGCGTTGCTCGACGCGTATGCGGTCGAGGTGCACATGAGTGTCGATGTCGAGGAGGCCATCGCCGCCCGGCGCGAGGCGGCGAGACTGTGGTGCGAGGCGGGCCGCCCTGGCAACGCGGCCGTCTCGCTGGCACGGCAGTCGGTGCTCTTCATGTATTCGAGCCGGATCGCCGAAGGCGAGCGCGCCGTGCGCGAGGCACGCGCGCTCGTCGCCTCGGACAGCAGTTCGCCGGCCGCCTACATCGTGCAGAGCTGTGCGGCGTGGTTGAGCATGCTCAAGCGGGACTGCGACGAAGCGATCGCGCTCGCTCTGCCGGTGCTCGCCGAAGCCGAACGGACCTCGGATGCGGCCGAGGCGGCCGCGAGCTTGAAGACGATCGGCGGTGCGCTGCTGTACGCCGGAAGGGTCGACGAAGGCATCGCGCATCTCGAACGGGGCTTGGCCGTGGCCATGGCGGCGAACGAGGATCGGCTGGCCGGCCAGGTGCTCGCCAACCTGGGATCCGGATGCATCGGCGCGCTTCGGCTGGACCAGGCCGAGGCCTTCCTGCGCCAGGGCATCGAGTACTGCGGCGAACGCGACCTGGACGCGCCGCGGCTGTTCCAGACCGGCTGGCTCGCGATGCTGGAACTGATGCGCGGGCGCTGGGACGCCTCCGGCCGGGCCGCAAACGAGGTCATTCACGATGGTCGGGCCACGGTGATCGGCCGCATTGCCGCCCTCGTTGCACTCGCGAGGTTGAAGGCGCGGCGTGGCGATCCCGGTGGAGAAGCCCTGCTCGACGAAGCCGACCGCCTCGGCGCCGACACCGACATCCATTGCCGCATCGCGCGGGCCGAGGCAGCGTGGCTCGGAGGGAGGCCGCAAGACGCGGCGCGGGAAGCCTCGGCGCTGCTGCCCCTGGGGGCCAAAAAGCATCGCGCAGGCGCCGCCGCGGAGCTGCTTCTCTGGGCCGGTCCGGACCGCGTCGAGATCGAGATGCCCCCGCTCTGGGCCGCGAGCCCGTTTGCACTCGAAGCCGCGGGACGATGGCAGGAGGCCGCTGCCGCCTGGCGGGCTCTGGGTTGCCCGTACGAGACGGCACGCGCGCTGGCTCGCGGTGACGAGGCGGCGCAGCGCGAAGCACTCGCCATCTTCGAGTCGCTCGGCGCGAGTCCCATGGTCGAACGCGTGCGGCGAAGCCTGCGTGCTGCGGGAGTGCGCAGCCTTCCACGCGGCCCCCTTCCATCGACGCGTACACACGCCGCTGGCCTGACCAGCAAGGAACTGGCGGTTCTGGAGCTGCTCGCGAGCGGCTTGCGCAACAAGGAAATCGCGCTTCGGCTGAGCCGATCGGTGCGCACGATCGATCACCACCTGCAGGCGATCTTCGCCAAGCTCAGCGTCAGCACGCGCGCAGAGGCGGTGAGCGCCGCTTACTGCCTCGGCGTCATGAGGACCGAAGGCAGCCCTCTGCCGCAGTCGGCGGGTCGGTCTGTCGATTGACGTCGAAATGCAGGCGCCGACGATGCGATGTTCGGCCCGGATAACGAGACGGACTTCTTCCCCAGCTCTTTCCCGGACGCCCCGGCCCAGAAAGACAAAGCCCCGTCTTCAGAGGAGAAGACGGGGCTGAATGTTGGTAGGCGCGATTGGACTCGAACCAACGACCCCCACCATGTCAAGGTGGTGCTCTAACCAGCTGAGCTACGCGCCTGCGAAGCCTTGGAGTATAGCAGCAGTCTTTTGGTTCACTTGCGCCGCGCGGCACGCACGCCCGGCACGCGCGCCACGACCGCGAGCACCTGGGCGAGCCGCGCCGAGTCGGCCACTTCGACGGTGAAGGTCATCCACGCGGTGCCGCCCTGGCCGTCGCGCAGCGTCTGCGTCTTCACGCCGGTGACGTTCATCTTCTCCTTGGCGAAGACTTCGGAGATGTCGCGCAGCAGGCCCTGCCGGTCGGCCGCTTCGACCATCACGTCCACCGGGTACAGCGCCGACTTGTCGCCGCGCGGCGCGCCCCAGGCGACAGCGATGACACGCTCGGGCGAGCGGCTGGCCATCTCGCGGAAGTTGCTGCAGTCGCCGCGGTGGATCGCCACGCCCTTGCCGCGTGTCACGTAGCCGCCGATCGGGTCGGGCGGCGCCGGCCGGCAGCAGCGCGCGAGCGTGGTCAGCAGCGACTCGACGCCCACCACCAGCACCCCGCCCTTGGGCGCCTCGCCCTCGGGGCGCGACACCTTCTTGGCGATCAGCTCGTCGGGTGTCGGCGCGGGCTCGGCCGGGCGCAGCAGCTGCTCGATGTGGCGCAGCGAGAACTCGTCCTTGCCGACCACCTCGAACAACGCGTCGGCATTGCGAAAACCCAGCCGCGAGGCCAAGTCGTCGAGCTTGATCGCGGTCCTGCCTTCGCGCTGCAGCAGTTTCTCCACCGCCTCGCGGCCGCGCGCGATGGTGCCCGCGAGCGCCAGCGCGTTGAACCAGGAGCGCACCTTGGACTTGGAGCGCGAGCTGCGCAGGTAGCCGAGCTCGGCATTGAGCCAGTCCATCGACGGGCCGCCCTCCTTCACCGTGGACACGTCGACGGTCTGGCCGCTTTGCAGCGGGGTGTTCAGCGGCACCATCGCCCCGTCGACCTTGGCGCCCCGGCAGCGGTGACCGAGGTCGGTGTGCACCGCGTAGGCGAAGTCGATCGGCGTCGCGCCCGCCGGCAGCTCGACCACCGCGGCGTTGGGCGTGAAGACGTAGATGCGGTCGTCGAACACCGCCTCGCCGGCCGGCTGCGCGGCATCATCGCCCTGCGCTACGAAGTCGCGCTCCCAGGCGAGCAGCTGACGCAGCACGGCCTTGCGCGCCTCGGCCACCTGCGCATCGAAATCGGCGCCGGCCGACACGCCGGCGTAACCCTTGACCCCCGCCTCCTTGTAGGCCCAGTGCGCGGCCACGCCATGTTCGGCGTGTTCATGCATCGCACGGGTGCGGATCTGCACCTCGACCGCACGATCGTCTTCGTCGAGCACGACCGTGTGCAGCGACTGGTAGCCGTTGGGCTTGGGCCGCGCGATGTAGTCGTCGAACTCGCCCGGCACCGGCCGGTACAGCTCGTGCACGCGGCTGAGCACGGCATAGCAGTCGGGCACGCTGGGCACGATCACGCGCATCGCGCGGATGTCGAAGACCCGCGCGAAGTCCAGGCCCTTGCCCTGCATCTTCTTCCAGATGCTGTAGAGGTGCTTGGGCCGGCCCTGCACCTCGACGTCGAGGTCGTGGCCGCGCAGCTCGCTCTCGAGCCGGCGGCGGAAGGCCTCCACATGGTGTTCGCGCTCGACACGCTTCTCGTCGAGCAGGCGCGCCACCGAGCGGTACTGCTCGGGCTGCAGGAAGCGGAACGACAGGTCCTCCAGCTCCCACTTGATCTGCCAGATGCCGAGCCGGTTGGCGAGCGGCGCGAACACCTGCATCGACTCGGCCGCGAGCAGCCGCGGGCACTCGCGCCGGGCCGCGGCGAAGAAGCGCAGCGTCTGCAGCCTCGAGGCGAGCCGCAGCAGCACCACCCGCAGGTCGCGCGAAAACGCGAGCAGCATCTTGCGCACCCGCTCGGTCTGCAGCGCACGCTGGTTCTCGCCGACCTGCGCCTCGCGCGCGGCGCGCTGGATCTGCACCAGCTTGCGCGTGTTGGCCACGAGGCTCGCATGCGATTCCCCGAAGGCCTTGGCGACCACCTCCTCCGGCTTGTTGAGAAAGTCGCCCGCATACACGAGGTAGGCCGCCGCGCGCATCGACGGCGCCGCCCCGATGCCTTGCAGGATCGCGGCCACGCCGTCGGCATGGGCGAGGGCATCCTCGCCAGTGTCCAGCGCCTGGCCCGAGAGCAGCGGTTCGGCAAAGGCGCGCGCGCGCAGCAACTGCGCCGCCTCGTCGACCACGTGGTCGTCGACGAGCTGCACGATGGGCGCAGCGGCTTGCGCTGCGCTCGGTTCGCCGGTGGAAAGGCCCGTCTTCATGGGGCGAGCAGGAACTCCCGCACCACCGCCACCTGCTCGGGCACGACGAGCATCGGCGCATGGCCGACACCCGTGAACTCATGCAGCCGCGCACGCGGGCCGCGCTGCGTCATCGCAAGCGCGGTGTCGTGTTTGAGCAGGTCCGAATCGGCGCCGCGCAGCAGCAGCGTCGGGCAGCGGATCGCGTCATAGGCCTTCCACAGCGCGGCCTCGCCGGCGCCCGCCATCTCGGGTGTGAGCGTCTTGAAGGGCACGGCGATCTGCGGGTCGTAGTGCGGCTTGAAGCCGTCGCCGTCGGCCTTCAGCATGGGGCGCGTCAGCGCGAGCCACTGCTCGCGCGTGTGGGTGCCGAAGCCCTGCGAAATGCTCAGCATGTAGTCGGCCGCCTCGTCGAGCGAGGCCCAGCGCATCGGCAGGCCGAGGTAGGTGCCGATGCGCGCGAGCGCCTCGGGCTGGATGGCCGGCCCCACGTCGTTGAGCACCAGCCGGCTGACCGGCGACTGCGCGAGCGAGGCAAGGCCCATGCCGATCAGCCCGCCCATCGACGTGCCCACCCAGTGCAGCGTCTGCGCGTTCAGTCGCGCAAGCAGCGTGACCATGTCGGCCACGTAGGCGGGCAGCTGGTAGCCCATCGGATCGGCGAGCCAATCGGACTGGCCGCGCCCCACGACGTCGGGCGCGACGACGCGGTACTCGGCGCTCATCGCCTGCGCGAGCGTGTCGAAGTCGCGCCCCTGGCGCGACAGCCCGTGCGCACAGACGAGCACCCGCGGATTCGACGCGTCGCCCCACTCCCAGTACGCCATGCGATGCAGCCCGCGGGTGTCGAGACACTGCACATGGTTCAGGCGGGGTTCGATCAAGGCGCTCATCGTTCTTCCTCTTCGATAATGCATCGTATCAACAGGAGGACCTGCTCATGCTCAAAGGAAAGACCGCCCTCGTCACCGGCTCCACCAGCGGCATCGGCCTGGGCGTCGCGCTGTGCCTGGCGCGCCAGGGCGCCAACGTGATGTTGAACGGCTTCGGCGACGTCGACGGCCCGAAGGCCCAGGTGGCCGCGCTCGGTGTCGGCGTGGGCTATCACGGCGCCGACATGAGCCGCCCCGCGGAGATCGCCGACATGGTGGCCGCGGCCCAGCGCGAGTTCGGCGGCGTCGACATCCTCGTCAACAACGCCGGCATCCAGCACGTGGCGAAGATCGAGGAGTTTCCGGTCGAGAAGTGGGACGCGATCATCGCCATCAACCTCAGCTCGGCCTTCCACACCACCCGCCTCGCCCTGCCCGGCATGAAGGCGAAGAACTGGGGCCGCGTGATCAACGTCGCCTCGGCGCACGGCCTCGTGGCCTCGGCGCAGAAGTCGGCCTACGTGGCGGCCAAACACGGCATCGTGGGGTTCACCAAGGCCGCCGCCTTGGAGACGGCGACCAGCGGCGTCACCGTCAACGCGATCTGCCCGGGTTGGGTGCTGACGCCGCTGGTGCAAAAGCAGATCGACGACCGCGCCGCGCGCGACGGCATCTCCGAGGAGAAGGCGAAGATAGACCTGCTGGGCGAAAAGCAACCGTCCTTGCAGTTCGTCACGCCGCAGCAGCTGGGCGATCTCGCGGTGTTCCTGTGCTCGCCCGCCGCGGAGAACGTGCGAGGCGTGGCCTGGAGCGTCGACGGCGGCTGGACGGCGCAGTAGCCATCGCGGGCCACGTTCCCCGACCCCGCCCGTCGCCGGGGGTGATGGAGTGCAGAGCCCGCGTCAGCGCGTCATCTGCACGCTGCCGCCCACCATCACGGTGACCACGGCCTTGCCGGCTTCGGTCGGCAAGGGCGACATGTCTTCCTTCATCGCCAGCGCCTGCTGCCGCATCATGGGGATCGGGCCACCCGGCGGCTCGCTGGCCGAGACGTTGACCTCGCGGATCGTGTAGCCCGCATAGCCGAACAGCCTGGCGTAGTCGGCGGCCATCGCGCGGTAGCGGGCGATGGCCTGCGCGGCCACTTCGCCTTCGGTCTTCTCGCGCAGTTCGCGCGAAAGGCCATGCCCCACGCGCGCCACCGTCAGCGTGGTGATGCGACCCGCGAGCTGCCCGATCGCCGGCATGTCGCGGCCCTCGATGATCAGCTCGGCCGTGCCCTGCCAGCCCGACATCACGCCCTTGTTCGTGTAGCGCGGGTTGAGCGAGAAGTTGCCGGTCTGCACGTCGACCAGGCCCGGCTTGGCCACGCGGCGCGCCTCGGCGAGCGCCGCATCGAGCGCCTGCTTCAGGGCCGACTGCACGGCATGGGCGTCCGGCCCCTCGCGGGTGGTGCTCAGCGTGATCGACATGGTGTCGCGCGGCACCTCGGCGGTGGCGCTCGACGACAGCGTCACCACGCCAGACGGCGGGGGAATCGTGTCGGCCTCAGCGGGGGGCGCGGCGGCGATGAACAGGGCGGCGAGCGCGGCAAAGGTGATGATTTTCATGGGGTGGGGAATCCTCTTGATCGACAACGTGGCGCAGCCTAGCAGCGCCCATGAGCTTGTACGCACGAACCCCGCACCAAGGGGTTTGGTTCTTCAAGGTTGCCGACGCAAGATTTGTAACAGAGGGTCAAAACGACCGAAAGCACCCGCCAAATCTGCGCAAAATGCCGCTGTTACAAATTTGGAGTCCTGCCCATGTCCACCGCACCCACTGCCCGCGCCGACCGTGTCGTCGTTGTAGACGACGACGCCCGGATCCGCGACTTGCTGCGGCGCTACCTCACGCAAGAGGGATTCGAAGTGCTGCTCGCCGAAGACGCCAAGGCGCTCAACCGCGTGCTCACCCGCGAGACGGTCGACCTGATCGTGCTCGACCTGATGCTGCCGGGCGAAGACGGCCTGTCGATCTGCCGCCGCCTGCGTGCCGCCAACGACGTGACGCCGATCATCATGCTGACGGCCAAGGTGGAAGACGTGGACCGCATCGTCGGCCTCGAGGTCGGCGCCGACGACTACCTGCCCAAGCCCTTCAATCCACGCGAGCTGCTGGCGCGCATCCACGCGGTGCTGCGGCGCCGCCCGTCGCTCGAAGCCCCGGGCGCCCCGGCCAAGGAGGCGATGACGGTCACCTTCGGCCCGTTCGAGTTCGATCTGGCGCTGCGCCGGCTGTCCAAGGAAGGCGAGCAGATCGCGCTGACCACCGGCGAGTTCTCGATGCTCAAGGCCCTGGTGCGCCACCCGCGCCAGCCGCTGTCGCGCGACAAGCTGGCGCAGCTCGCGCGCGGGCGCGAGTTCGAGCCCTTCGACCGCAGCCTGGACGTGCAGATCTCGCGCCTGCGCAAGATGATCGAGCCCGACCCGGCCCAGCCGCGGTACATCCAGACGGTGTGGGGAGTCGGGTACGTGTTCGTGCCGGACGGGACGGCATAGCCGTCCCGTCCGGCTACGCCGGTCATACACTGCTCCCCCAGCCCCCTCCGAGAGGGGGCTCCAGTTTGAATGACACACCGGCCTGACGGCCGGCTTTGATTCCGCCTACCCTCTGCATTCATCGATGGCCAAGAAGCACGTCGCGCTGAGCCTGTTCTGGCGCACCTTCTTCCTCTTGGCCATCCTGCTCGCCGGCGGCGTGTTCGCCTGGACCCAGACCTTCCGCGCGATGGAGTTCGAGCCGCGAGCGGTGCAGGCGGCGCAGCAGATCGCGAGCCTGGTGAACCTGTCGCGCGCTGCGCTCGGCAGCACCGACGGCATCCAGCGTGTCACGCTGATCAAGAGCATGCAGAACCAGGAGGCGATGAAGCTCCAGCCGCGCGAGCCGAACGACAAGTGGGAGCCCTACGAGGTCGACCGCTTCACGCGCGCCATCGGCCAGGAGCTGCGCTCGCGGCTCGGGCCCGACACGCTGGTCGCGAGCGAGGTCAACGGCGCGCCGGGCCTGTGGGTCGGCTTCAACTTCGACAAGGACCCGTACTGGCTGCAGGCCGACCCGACGCGCATGCAGCCGATCACCTGGACCACGCTGGTTGTCTGGGGCGGCATCGCGCTCATCGCCACCGTGCTCGGCTCGGTGGCGATCGCCCGCCTGATCAACCAGCCGCTGCGCGACCTGTCGTTTGCCGCGAGCCGCATCCGCGAGGGCGAGTTCGACTCGCGCCTGGACGAAAACACGCTCACCAGCGAGATCCGACAGGTCAACATGGGCTTCAACCGCATGGCGCGCGAGCTCGCCAAGGTCGAGGAAGACCGCGCCGTGATGCTGGCCGGCATCTCGCACGACCTGCGCACGCCGCTCGCCCGCCTGCGGCTGGAGGCCGAGATGAGCGTCCAGGACGAAGAGGCCAAGCGCAACATGGCGCTCGACATCGACCAGCTCGACGCGATCATCGACAAGTTCATGGACTACGCGCGGCCCGGCGAGGTCAAGCTGATGCCGGTGCACCTGTCGAGCCTGGTGGACCGCGAGATGGCCGCGTTCCGCGACCCGAGCCAGATCCGCATCACCTCGCGGGTGGCGATCGACACCAAGGTGATGGCCGACGACACGGAGCTCGGCCGCGTGCTGCAGAACCTGTTCGAGAACGCGCGGCGCTACGGCCGCTCCACCGACACCGGCATCGCGCGCGTGACCGTCAGCTACGCGCGCACCGGCCCGTGGGTGATCCTCAGCGTGCGCGACCACGGGCCCGGCGTGGACCCGAAGAAGATCGCGCAGCTGACGACGCCGTTCTTCCGCGGCGATGCGGCGCGGACGGCGGCCACCGGCGCGGGCCTCGGCCTTGCCATCGTCGAGAAGGCGGTGCAGCGCATGGGCGGCACCTTCGAGATCGCCAACGCGGCCGAAGGCGGCCTTATCGCGCACGTGCGCTTGAAGAAGGCGCCTTGAGCAGGGCTGCACGACCCGTTGGGGCCAGCGGGGCCTGAGGACGGGCGAGTGGGACCGGCGTCGCCGCGGGCAGTGGTAGCGTCGACGCCATGAGCGAGCCCGCCACGAACCGCATCGCCGCTGCCACCGGGATCTCCCGCGGATGGCTGTGGGCCGCCTACTTCGCACTCTGGGCGGTGTTCGGGCTGCTGCTGGCGCTGGCCGAGCTGCAGCACTACCTGCGGCGCGGTGCGCCCCATCCGTGGGAGCCGTTCCTGTGGGAGCTGTCGAGCGCATTCACGTCGTCGCTGCTGCTGATCGGCATCTTCCGCTGGCACGAATGGCTGCTCGCGGCCTCTCGTTCCACCGTGCTGCGCCTGAGCGGCCATCTGCTGGGTCTCGCGGGTTACGTCTTGCTGCACGCCGCAGGCATGTATGGGCTGCGCGCGCTGGTCTATGCGGGCACCGGCGTCGACTATCACCCCGGCAGCGTCGTGCAAGTGCTGGCCTACGAGGGCGCCAAGGACGCGGTCTACTACACGCTGTTCGTGATGCTGTGCCAGGCGCTGCTGGTCTTCCTGCGCGAGCAGCAGCGGCGCAGCGAATGGCAGCGGCTGAATGCCGAGCTCGCGCAGGCGCGGCTCGAGCGTCTGTCGCAGCAGATCCAGCCGCATTTCCTCTTCAACACGCTGAACCTGGTGTCGTCGGTGATGTACGAGGACGTCTCCCGCGCCGACCGCATCCTGTCCGAGCTGGCCGACTTGCTGCGGCGTACGCTAGAGGCGGGCCAGGCGACGACGCACAGCGTGGCCGCCGAGCTGGCGCTGGCCGAGCCCTTCCTGTCGATCATGCGGCAGCGCTTCGAGGACCGCCTGAACGTCAGCATCGAGGCGAGCGACGCGGCGCGCGGCTGCGAGGTACCGAGCCTGCTGCTGATCGCGCCGCTGGAGAACGCCGTCAAGCACGGCGTCGCCTGCAACGCGGGACCGACCGACTTGCGGGTGAGCGCGACGGCCGAACGCGGCGTGCTCGAGCTCGTGGTGGCAGACAGCGCCGGGCGGCTCGAAGCCGGCGAGCGGCCGGGCGGCATCGGACTGGCCAACACCCGCGCCCGGCTGGCTGCGCTCTACGGCGAGGCGGCCGGCGTCACGCTAGCGCGCGAGGGCGGCGCGACCGTGCTGCGCATCCGGCTGCCGGCGAAGGCGGCCGCATGAAGCTGTTGATCGCCGACGACGAGCCGCCGGCACGCGCCAAGCTGCGCCGCTTTCTGGCCGACATGCCGGGCGTCGAACTCGTGGGCGAAGCAGGCGACGGCGCCGCGGCGCTGGCGGCCGCCGCGGCGCAGCCGGTGGACGCGGTGCTGCTCGACATCCAGATGCCCGGCATGAGCGGGCTCGAAGTGGCCGCCGCGCTGCCGCCGGCGGTGCTGGTCGCGTTCACCACCGCCTACGACGAGTTCGCGGTGCGCGCCTTCGAATTGAACGCGGTCGACTACCTGCTCAAGCCTTTCACCCTCGAACGTCTGCAGGCCTGCATCGAGCGCCTGAAGAAACGGCTCGCGGCACCGGCACGCACCCAGCAGCGCCAGGGGCTGCTGGCGGCGCTGCACAGCCTGCAGCCGATGCCGGGCCACTGGATGGTGTCGCACCGCGGCGCCTTGCACCGCGTGCCGCTGGCCGAGATCGAAACCGTCGAGGCGGCCGACAACTACGTGGAACTGCATACGGCATCGGCGAGCTGGCTCGACCGCACGACGCTCGGCGCGTTTCTCGCGCACCCGGCTGCCGGCGGCTTCGTGCGGGTGCACCGCTCGGCGGCGGTCAACGTGATGCACATCGCGCGGGTCGCGCCGCTGGCCAAGGGCGATGCCGAGCTCACGACCGTCGGCGGCCGCACGGTGCGGGTGTCGCGCCGCTACCGCGACGCGCTGCTCGCGAGCGCGGCGCGGCCGCCTGTTCCACGCTGATCTCCCGCTCGCCCCAGGCCGAGCCCCTGGTGTCCCGGCACGCTCGCTTCGGTGGGGCCGGCGCCGCACGATGGCGCATCGATCACTTGAGCCGCGCCGCCATGCCACTCGACCAGCCTGCCCGCCGCCACGACCTCGACTGGGTCCGCATCGCCGCCTTCGGGCTGCTGATCCTCTACCACGTCGGCATGTACTACGTCAGCTGGGACTGGCATGTGAAGTCGCCGGCCGCGTCGAGCGCGATCGAACCGCTAATGCGGCTCAGCTCGCCGTGGCGGCTCGCGCTGCTGTTCCTCGTTTCCGGCGCCGCGACCGCCTTCCTGCTGTCGCGCCGTCCGGCCGGCTTCGCCGCCGCGCGCTCGGGCCGGCTGCTGGTTCCGCTCGCGTTCGGCATGCTGGTCGTGGTCGTGCCGCAACCGTATTACGAGGTGGTCGAGAAGCTCGGCTACGACGAAGGCTTCATGGCCTTCTACGGGCGCTACCTGAGCGCCGACGGCAGCTTCTGCAGTGCGCGCAACTGCCTGTTGCTGCCGACCTGGAACCACCTGTGGTTCGTGGCCTACCTGTGGGTCTACAGCATGCTGCTGTGGGCGGCGCTGAAGCGGCTGCCGGGGCCGTTGGCGCGATGCGAGGCCGTGGTGGCACAGCGCCTGCGCGGCGTCGGGGTGCTGCTGTGGCCGGCGGCCTGGCTCGCCGCGGTGCGCGTCGGCCTGGTCGGCTGGTTTCCGTCGACCCATGCGCTGGTCGACGACTGGTACAACCATGCGCTGTTCGGCAGCGTATTCGTGCTCGGCTTCCTGATCGCGCGCCACGAGGCGGTGTGGGACGCCATGCTGCGGCTGCGCTGGGTGGCGCTCGCGCTCGCGGCGGCGGCCTACGGCTTCATCACCTGGTACTTCGGCACCTACTCCGACGCCGTGCCGCCGCCGGACGCGCTGCGCCTGGCGCAGCGCGTCGTCTACGCGCTGAACCAATGGGCCGCGATCGTGTCCGTGCTGGGCTTCGCGCGATCGTTCGCGCCGGGCGACGGGCCGGCGCGGCGCTATCTGACGCAGGCGGTGTTCCCCTTCTACATCGTCCATCAGAGCGCAATCGTCGTGATGGCGTACCACCTGAAGCCGCTGGCGCTGGCGCCGGCATTCGAAGGACCGCTGCTGATCGTGGCCACCTTCGCCACCTGCTTCGCAAGCTACGAGCTGATCCGGCGTGTGGCGTGGCTGCGCCCGCTGTTCGGGCTGCCCAGGCGCGAGCGCACCGAGAGCACAGCCGTGGGTGGGGTCGACGCCGCTCGAGCCTGAGGCGGCGGAAGATTCATGGGCGAAAGAGCAGGCAGACCGCGTGGGCCTCGATCGCCTGGCCCTCGCCCACCGGGCCCATCTTCTCGGCCGTCTTCGCCTTCACGCTGACCTGCTCCAGCGTGATCCCTAGTGCCGTCGACAGCCGCTGGCGCATGGCGGCGATGTGCGGCGCCATCTTGGGCGCCTGCGCGACGATGGTGCTGTCGACGTTGCCGACATGCCATCCCGCAGCGTTGACGCGCCGGCCCGCTTCGGCGAGCAGCGCCAGCGAGTCCGCGCCCTTGAAGCGCGCGTCGGTGTCCGGAAAGTGATGACCGATGTCGCCCAGCGCAAGCGCGCCGAACAGCGCATCGGTGATCGCGTGGCACAGCGCGTCGGCGTCGGAATGGCCGAGCAGGCCATGCGTGTGCGGCACCTCGACGCCACCGAGGATCAGCGGCCGGCCTTCGACCAGGGCGTGAACGTCCCAGCCCTCGCCGATGCGCATGCGCGGTGCCACGGGTCGGTTCATGTGCGAGTCCTCAGCAGCCGGTCGGCGAGCTCGAAATCGCTCGGGAAGGTGACCTTGAAATTCTCCAGCGAGCCGCGCACCAGGCGCGGCGCATGGCCGAGCGCCTCCACGGCGCCGGCCTCGTCTGTGACGGCGGGGCCGGCGTGCCTGAGCGCCTGCTGCAGCAGGCCGAGGCGGAACATCTGCGGCGTTTGCGCCTGCCACTTGTGCGCGCGGTCGACGGTGGCGTGCACCCGCCCGTCGCGTTCGTCCTTCAGCGTGTCGGCCACCGGCAGCGCGAGCAGGCCGCCCACCGCGTCGTCGGCGCAGGCATCGATCAGCTGGTTGATCCACTCCGGGCGCACCAGGCAGCGGGCGGCGTCGTGCACCAGCACCCAGTCGTCGGGCTGCGCGCCACGGCTCGCGAGTTCGACCAGCCCGCTGGCCACCGTCTGCGCGCGGCTCGCGCCGCCCGTGCGCGCGACCCATCCGTCGAAGTCCGGCACATGGCGCTCGAACGACTCGTCGTCCGGGTTCAGCACCACCAGCACACGGGTGAGTCGTTTCACGCGCGCCAGGGCGTTCAAGGTGTGCGACACGACGGTGCCCTGCGCCAAGGGCGCGTACTGCTTGGGCCCAGCGGTTCCGGCGCGCGCGCCGACACCCGCGCAGGGCACGACGGCATAGCAGCGGGAGGGGTTCGGCGGTGTCATCGGGGAGCAGCCTGGCCGCGAATTCTATAATTCGACCCACGCATCGCCCCGTGGGAGCACCTCTCGGGGCGATTTGCTTTGGCAGTCCGGTCCCGATGCAGATCCCCTCGATACCCCCCGGCAAGCGCTTCACGCTGCCGCGCCCGCTCGGCTCGGCCGACGCGCTGCTGCTCGCGCGCTTCGCCCAGGCGCAGGCGGCGCAGAACAAGCTCACCGCGATCGTCACGGCCGAGCCGGCCGACACCCAGCGGCTCGAGGGCGAACTCGCCTTCTTCGCGCCGGCGCTGCGCATCGCCGTCGTCCCCGACTGGGAGACGCTGCCCTACGACACCTTCTCGCCGCACCAGGACCTGATCTCGGAGCGGCTCGCGACGCTCTGGCGCATCCGCCAAGGCGAGGTCGACGTGGTCCTGATGCCGGCCTCCACCGCGCTGGTGCGGCTCGCGCCGCCCAGCTTCATCGCCGGCTACACCTTCCACTTCAAGCAGAAGGAGCGGCTCAACGAGGCGGCGCTGAAGGCGCAGCTCACGCTGGCCGGCTATTCGCACGTGAGCCAGGTCGTGTCGCCGGGCGAATACGCGGTGCGCGGCGGGCTGATCGACCTCTTTCCGATGGGCTCGCCGGTGCCCTACCGAGTCGACCTGTTCGGCGACGAGGTGGATTCGATCCGCACCTTCGACCCGGACAGCCAGCGCAGCCTCTACCCGGTGCCCGAGGTGCGGCTGCTGCCCGGCCGCGAGTTCCCGATGGACGAGGAGTCGCGCACCGCGTTCCGCGCGCGCTGGCGCGAGAAGGTCGAGGGCGACCCGACCAAGGTGCGCATCTACAAGGACATCGCTTCGGGGATCGCCACCGCCGGCATCGAGTACTACCTGCCGCTGTTCTTCGACAGCACGGCGACCATCTTCGACTACCTCTCGCCGTCGGCCCACACGGCCTCTCCACCGCATTCCACGGTGTCACCCCATCCCGTTCGCGCTGAGCCTGTCGAAGCGCCCGCACGAGCACAGCCCCTAGGACGGCTGAGTGCCGACCCTTCGACAAGCTCAGGGCGAACGGAGGGTGACGAACGGTTCGGGCATTCCAGCCCTTCGACAAGCTCAGGGCGAACGGAGGGTGGTGGCGCCGCCATCGTCCTGCACGGCGAGATCGACGAGGCGCTCAAGCGCTTCTGGACCGACACGCGCGAGCGCCACCGCTTTCTGCAGCACGACAGGGAACGGCCGATCCTGCCGCCCGAAGAACTGTTCCTCAAGCCGGACGACTTCTTCACGCTGACGCAGGCGCATGCGACGCTCGCTGTGCGCGGCAAGGACCCCGTCGAGTGGGCACGCCCGCTGCCCGACCTGAGTGTCGACCGCGGCGCGCCCGAGCCGCTGAAGAAGCTGCAGCTGCACGTCGGCACCACGCCGCACCGGGTGCTGATCGTGGCCGAAAGCGAGGGCCGCCGCGAAAGCCTGCTCGAGCTGCTGCGCGACAACAAGATCGAGCCCCCGAGCGTCGGCACGCTGGCCGAGTTCGAAGCCGGCGGCGAACACTTCGCGATCGCCGCGGCGCCGCTGGCCGAAGGCTTCTTCTGGCACGAGCCCGGCGACGGCCGCGCTGTGCAGTTCATCACCGAGACAGAGCTCTTCGCCACTTCGCCCAGCGTTCGCCGGCGCCGCAAGCAGGAGCAGGTCAGCGACGTCAATGCGCTGATCAAGGACCTGTCGGAGCTGAAGGTCGGCGACCCGGTCGTGCACGTCAACCACGGCATCGGCCGCTACGTGGGCCTGCGCACCATCGACCTGGGCGACGGTCCGAGCGAGTTCCTGCACCTCGAATACGCCGACAAGGCCACCCTGTCCGTGCCGGTGGCGCAGCTGCACCTGATCAGCCGCTACACCGGCGTCAGCGCCGAAGAAGCGCCGCTGCACCGGCTGGGATCCGGCCAGTGGGACAAGGCCAAGCGGCGCGCCGCCGAACAGGTGCGCGACACCGCCGCGGAGCTGCTGAACCTCTACGCCCGCCGCGCCGCGCGCGAGGGCTACGCCTTCCGCTTCTCGCCGCACGACTACGAGGCCTTCGCCGCGAGCTTCGGCTTTGAGGAAACACCCGATCAGCAAGCCGCGATCCACGCCGTCATTCAGGACATGGTGTCGCCGCAGCCGATGGACCGCCTGGTGTGCGGCGATGTCGGCTTCGGCAAGACCGAGGTTGCCTTGCGCGCGGCCTTCGTCGCGGTGCACGCCGGCAAGCAGGTCGCGATCCTCGCGCCCACCACGCTGCTCGCCGAGCAGCACTACCAGAACATCGCCGACCGCTTCGGCAAGTGGCCCGTCAAGGTGGCCGAGCTGTCGCGCTTCCGCTCGGCCAAGGAAGTCAAGGTGGCGCTCGACGGCCTCGCCGACGGCACGATCGACATCGTCGTCGGCACGCACAAGCTGATCAGCCAGAGCGTCAAGTTCAAGCGCCTGGGCCTCCTCGTCATCGACGAGGAACACCGCTTCGGCGTGCGCCACAAGGAGGCGATCAAGGCAATGCGCGCCGAAGTCGACGTGCTGACGCTCACCGCGACGCCGATCCCGCGCACGCTGGGCATGGCGCTCGAAGGCCTGCGCGACCTGTCGGTGATCGCCACCGCGCCGCAGCGGCGCCTCGCGATCAAGACCTTCGTGCGCAACGAGTCGACCGGCACCATCCGCGAGGCGGTGCTGCGCGAGCTGAAGCGCGGCGGCCAGGTCTACTTCCTGCACAACGACGTCGAGACCATCCAGCACCGGCGCGAGAAGCTGCAGGAACTCTTGCCCGAGGCGCGCATCGCGGTCGCGCACGGCCAGATGCCCGAGCGCCAGCTCGAGACCGTGATGCGCGACTTCGTCGCCCAGCGCCACAACGTGCTGCTGTGCTCGACCATCATCGAGACCGGCATCGACGTGCCCACCGCCAACACCATCGTGATCAGCCGCGCCGACAAGTTCGGCCTCGCGCAGCTGCACCAGCTGCGCGGCCGGGTCGGGCGCTCGCACCACCAGGCCTATGCCTACCTGCTGGTGCCCGACGTCGAAGGGCTGACCAAGCAGGCGGCGCAGCGGCTCGAAGCGATCCAGCAGATGGAGGAACTCGGCTCGGGCTTTTACCTCGCGATGCACGACCTGGAGATCCGCGGCGCGGGCGAGGTGCTGGGCGAGAACCAGAGCGGCAACATGATGGAGGTCGGCTTCCAGCTCTACAACGACATGCTGGCCGAGGCGGTGCGCTCGCTCAAGGCCGGGCGCGAGCCCGACCTGCTCTCGCCGCTGTCGGCCGCGACCGAGATCAACCTGCACGCGCCGGCCCTGCTGCCCGACAGCTATTGCGGCGACGTGCATACGCGGCTGTCGCTCTACAAGCGGCTCGCCACCGCCGAGAAGCCCGAGCAGATCGACGCGATGCTCGAAGAGATCACCGACCGCTTCGGCAAGCTGCCCGCGCAGGGCCAGACGCTGTTCGACGTGCACCGCCTGCGTGTGCTCGCCAAGCCCTACGGGGTGACCAAGATCGATGCTGCGCCGAGGCTGATGATCGTGCACTTCCGCCCCAACCCGCCGGTGGATGCGATGCGCATCATTGAGCTGGTGCAGAAGAACCGCCACATCAAGCTCGCCGGCAACGACAAGCTGCGCATCGAGAAGGAAACGCAGGAGCCGAAGGAACGTGCGCAGATGATCCGCGACGTGCTGCGCGCGCTCGGCGCGCCGAAGCCCGAGACTGCCCTGTCGTAGCCACCCGCCCCCGCGCGCAACTCATACTCTCAACGTCACTGCACCATGCCGACCGAATTCGCTCCGGGCCTCGCCGTCCAAGGCTTCACGCCGCCGCTTCGGCTCGCCGACTTCAAGCTGATCGCCTTCGACATGGATTCGACGCTGATCAACATCGAATGTGTCGACGAGATCGCCGCCGCCGCCGGCCGCAAGTCCGAGGTCGCGGCCATCACCGAAGCGGCCATGCGCGGCGAGATCGCCGACTACAAGGAGAGCCTTCGTCGGCGTGTCGCTCTGCTCAAGGGCGTGCCGGTGAGCGCGCTGCACGAGGTCTACGAGCAGCGCCTGCGCCTGAACCCCGGGGCCGAGAAGCTGGTGCACGCCGCAAAGTCCGCAGGGCTGAAGACACTGCTCGTGTCGGGCGGATTCACCTTCTTCACCGACCGCGTGCGCGACCGCTTGCACATCGACTACACACGCTCCAACGTGCTCAGCGTGCACGAGGGGGTGCTCGACGGCCGCATGGTCGACCAGCCGTGGGGCGACATCTGCGACGGCGAGGAGAAGAAGAAGATGCTGCTCGCCACCTGCGCGCAGTTGCACATCGACCCGAAGCAGGCCATCGCGGTGGGCGACGGCGCCAACGACCTGCCGATGATGGGCGAAGCGGGCCTGAGCGTGGCCTACCACGCCAAGCCGAAGGTGCGCGAACAGGCGATGGTCGCGATCAACGACGGGGGCCTGGATCGGCTGCTCGAGGTGGTGCGGGCGTAGTTTCCCGTCCGTCGCCGCCGCGCGGGTTGCGGCCGCTGAGCCGCGCCTGGTAGGCGGCCATGGTCTCGCGCAGTCTGGCCAGGTGGTCGTGCTGCTCGCGCAGGTGGCGGGCAAGCTGTTCGGTGTGGCGCTCGAGCAGCGCGAGCCGCCCGGCCACCGTGACATCGCCTTGCGCACGCAGCGTGCAATACCGCTGCATCTCGCGGATCGACATGCCGGTCTCGCGCAGGTGGTGCAGGAAGTTGACCCATTGCGAATCCTGCGGGCCGTAGATGCGGTGGCCGTTCTCGTCGCGCCCTACATCGCCCATCAGGCCGACACGTTCGTAGTAGCGCAGCGTGTGCGCGGTGAGGCCCGTGTGCTCGGCAAACTCGCGGATGTTCATGCTTGCCGGCCTTCTTTCTACGCGGGTGGCGGCATGACGACCATGCCGTCTTCGTCGGCATAGAGCCAGTCGCCCGGCCGCACCCAGACGCCGTCGATCTGCAACGGCACGTCGCGCTCGCCGCTGTTGCGCTTATCGGTCGGCAAGGGCATCAGCGCGAGCGCGCGAATGCCGACTTCGCAGGCGGCGAGCTCACGCGCGTCGCGCACGCAGCCGTGAACGACCACGCCGGCCCAGCCGTTGCGCGCCGCGGCCGCGGCGAGGTTTCCGCCGACCAGCGCACGGCGCAGCGAGCCTCCGCCGTCGACCACGAGCACGCGCTGGCGGCCCGGCTCATCGAGCGCGGCCTTGACCAGCGAGTTGTCCTCGAAGCACTTGACCGTGCTGACGGGTCCTGCGAAGCGCCGCTTGGCGCCGAAATCCCGGAACACCGGCGGCAGGACGCGGAACGAGCCGCTGCCGTCGTTCTTGTGAACGTCGCACAGGTCGCAAGTAGAGAAGTCGGGTGTCGTCATGGTCGGATCACGCGATGTTACGAGCCTGCGGCCGCAACGGCACGGCGCAATGCTTGCAAGCTGTAAGCGCCCCGCAAAAAACTGCGTGCGTGCCGATGACGCGCGCTGCCTCAGGCCTTCCGCCCACGCTTGGGCACCGGCTTGACGTCTGCGCGCCGCGCCGGCGGCATCGGCTGACGCTCGCGCACCGCGTGCAAGATGATCGACGTCGAGGTTTCGGTGAGGTCGCACAGCCTGGCGAGCACCGCCTCCAGATGCGCGACGTCGATGACCGCGATCTCGATCACCCAGCTGTCTTCCCCGGTCACGTTGTAGGCCGTCACCACCTCGGGCAGCTGCTGGATCACCTTGACGACGCGGGTGTATTCCGCCCGGCCCGCCCGCACGACGGCGCGGATGCCGTAGCCGAGCCGGCCCAGATCCACCTGTGCGCGGTAGCCCGTGATGACGCCGGCCGCCTCCAGCTTGCGCACGCGCTCGGTCACCGCGGGCTGACTCAGATGCACGCGCCGGCCCAGTTCGGCCATCGTGAGCCGGGCTTCGGCCTGCAGTTCGGCGAGGATGCGGGTGTCGTGGGCGTCGAGTTCCATGATGAAGGCGATGCGGCCGGGCGGCTTTCGAAGACAAAGGCATTGTCGCTTCAGAAGCTTGAGGATGCTATGGATCGACGAGCCGCGCTTTCATACGATGTCCGCCATAACCACACCGCTTCGATCACTCGCCATGACGACACTGGCTTCCCGTTCGCTCCCGGCCTCCCCGCTGTCCGGCCTGCTGTTGCTGTGCCTGGCCGCCACCTGGCTGGTCTGGGGTTCGACCTACCTCGCGATCAAGTACGCGCTGATCAGCTTTCCGCCCTTTTTCCAGATGGGCACGCGTTTCCTCTTCGCCGGCGCGCTGCTGATGACGTGGATGCGCTGGCGCGGCGCACCCTGGCCCGATGCCACCCAGTGGCGCAACGCGCTGGGGGTCGGCACGCTCATGCTCGGCGGCGGCATGGGCGGCACCGCCTACGCCGAAGTCACGGTGGGTTCGGGGCTGGTGGTCGCCTTCATCGCCGTCGTGCCGCTGATGATCGCGGCACTGAACCGGCTCTACGGCGTCAAGCCGAGCCGGCTCGAACTGGCCGGCATCGGCGTCGGGCTGGCCGGCGTGCTGATGCTGACGCAGGGTGCCGGTTTCCAGGCCTCTCCCGCCGGCCTGGCGGCGATCGCGATCGCCTGCGTCACCTGGTCGATCGGCAGCGTGCTGAGCCAGCGCAGCCTGCCGCTCGCGCCCGGCGCGACCGGCTTTGCGAGCGAGATGATCTGCGGCGGCGCGGTCTTGCTGCTGCTGTCGGTGCTGAACGGCGAAACCCCCGAGTGGCCGCCGCAGCCGATCGCCGCGGCCGCCTGGTTCTACCTCGTGGTGTTCGGCTCGCTGATCGCGTTCAACGCCTACATGGTGCTGCTCTCGCGTGCAAGCGCTGGGCTCGCGTCGAGCTACACCTTCGTCAACCCGGTGATCGCGATGCTGCTGGGCGTCGCGGTGGCGGGCGAGGTCATCACCGGCTACGAATGGCTGGCCGCCGGCATCGTGCTGGCCGGCGTGGTGCTTCTGCTGGCGCGGCCATCGCGTTGAACGCCCACGAAAAAGGGGCGGCCTGTGTGGCCGCCCCTGCGCACCAGGATCGATGCCGAACTACGGCGCGAATGCAAACGGCGTCACGACGTCTGCCGCCGTGACGTCGATGGCCGTCGTCTGCGTCGGCTTGCCCGGCACGCTCGCCTCCAGCGTGTACTTGCCTGCCGCCGCCGCATCGGCTGAGAAAGTCAGCGTCGTGGCGCCGGCTGCATAGGCCGTCTTCACCGGTGCGCCCAGGGGCACGCTGAAGCTGTAGCCGCCGGTCACCGCATCCACGGGACGTGCGCCGAGTTCGATCGTGGGTCCGCCGGTCAGCGACTGCAGGACGCGCAGGGTCGCGTCGGGGATCGCCGCCGAGCCCGTCGTGCTCGCCGCGCCGGAGGCGACACGCATCGTCGAAGCGGCCGGATCGATCGCCGCGCTGGCCGGGTTGACGGTGGTCACGCTGGCCGCGGCCACCGGCACGCCGGTCATCACCGCGGTGACGCGGCCGTCTGCCGCCACGACCAGGTCGTAGGTTCCTTCAGGCACCGGCGAAAGGATGAACTTGCCGGTGGCATCGGGCACCGTGGCGCGCGCGACGACGCCGTTGCTCTGCAGCGAGACGCTGGTGCTGCCGATGCCGAGGGCCGGCACGACATGGCCCTCGACCTTGAGGCCGGCGGCCGACACGCGCGGCAGCACGGCGACCACCGGCTTCAGCGCGTACTGACCGGAGTTGCCGCGCGTGACGATCGACTTGCAGGCATCGAAGTCGAGCACGAAGTCGGCCACCTCGCCCTCCTCGACCTCGAAATGAGTCTGCAGCTTGAGGCCCGACTGCATCGCGCTCGGCGTGTCCAGCGGCACCTCGGTGCCGCCGATCGGCTGCACCGAGTTGGCCAGCGGCGTCGCGGCGTCGTTGGGCGCCAGCACCAGGTGAATCTGGCTGTAGTTCCCGGCGGGCACGGTGGCCTGTCCCAGTTCCTCGAGCACGCCGTTGGTCAGCGGCACGAGGTTGACGCGCTTGGGCGTCGCGAGCACCACCTCCGACCAGCCGGAGTCACCCTCGGCTGCGGCGCCGCTTTTGTGGATTCGCACCTTCTGCACCGTCACGTTGACGGCGTCGTAGCAGGCCGGCGCATCGGTGAGCGCGAACCGCACCGTGCCGGCGGCATCATCCGAGCCGCCGCCGCCGCAGGCCTGCAGCACTGCGGCACTGGCGGCGAGTGCTGCCGCACCCCACCACCGGGATCGATTCACACGCAAATTGCGATTCATGCACGTACTCCAACGAAGTTATGGGTTCCTGCCGGAACGTTGCCGGCAGTGGAGCGAACCTAGCATCGGAGAACCTCTCGACAGCTTGCCGAACGTAAGCAAAGCTTCAGGGCGCACTGAAATTTTTTCCGAAGATGCTGGGCGCGCACACGCTCACTTCGCGGCCGCGTCAGCGCCGCTTCGCGAACCCGCACCGACGTTCTTGCGAACCGCCCTGCGCCGACGCCCACAATTCGAGATCGAGCGGTGTTGGTTTTCTGCGAGGAGAGTCGAGCGGTGAGTGCCGGCCTCAGCTCGTTTGGCGCTGCGCCGCCTCGCGGATCGCACCCAGCGTCGTGCGGCTGGTGATCACATCGCTCGACAGCTTGAGGTGCAGCAGCGTCGGCCGCCCGCTCGCCAGCGCCGCCGCAAAGGCAGGCTCGAACTGCGGCGTGGCGGTGACGGTCTCCGCCCGCCAGCCATAGGCGCGCGCGAGCGCCGCGAAGTCCGGGTTGAACAGATCGGTGCCGCTCACGCGCGCCGGGTACTCGCGCTCCTGGTGCATGCGGATCGTGCCGTAGGTGCCGTTGTCGACCACGATGCTGATCAGCTTGCGCGCGCCGTACTGCGTCGCCGTCGCGAGCTCCTGCCCCGTCATCAGGAAGTCGCCGTCGCCGGCGATGTTGATCGCCGTGCGCTCGGGGTACAGCAGCGCCGCAGCCACCGCGGCGGGCACGCCGTAGCCCATCGCGCCCGAGGTCGGCGCGAGCTGGGTCTTGCCGTGGTGCCGCAGGCCCACGTAACGGCAGTAGCGGTGCAGCCAGCCGCTGTAGTTGCCGGCGCCGTTGGTATAGACGCTATCTTCGGGCGCAAGGCGCTGCACGGTCTTGATGACGACCGCCATGTCCAGCGGCTCGACGGGTGTGTGCACGAGGTTGGCCTCGTAGTCGGCATGCGCCTGCCCGGTCCATTCGCTCCACGGCAAAGACGCTGGCGGCGACAGGCTTTCGAGCGCCTTGGCGGCGCCCGCCATCGACGACTGCAGCAGCAGGTCGGCGGCGTAGACGCGGCCCAGTTCCTCGGCGCCGGCGTGGATGTGGATCAGCTTCTGCGCGGGCCGCGGCGCCTTCAGCAGCGTGTAGCCGCCTGTCGTCATCTCGCCCAGCCGCGCGCCGATCGCGATGACGAGGTCGGCCTCGGCGATGCGCCGTGCGAGCTTCGGGTTGATGCCGATGCCGACGTCGCCGGCGTAGTTCGTATGCCGGTTGTCCAGCGTGTCCTGGAAGCGGAAGGCGCAGCCGACGGGCAGCTGCCACGCGGCTGCGAACCGCTCCAGCGCATTGCACGAGGCGGCGTCCCAGCCGCTGCCGCCGGCGATGACGAAGGGCCGCTGCGCGGCCAGCAGCATCGTGCGAACCTCGCGCAGCGCGCCGGGCGCCGGCCACGCGAGCGCCGGCTCGACGCGTGGCAGCACCGGCGCCTCGGTGGCCTCAGTCAGCATGTCTTCGGGCAGCGCCAGCACCACCGGGCCGGGCCGGCCCTGCATCGCGGTGTGGAAGGCGCGGGCGACGTACTCCGGCAGGCGGTCGGGGTCGTGCACCTCGCCGACCCACTTCGCGAAACCGAGCGTGCCGGGGCCGAACATCTGCCGGTAGTCCACCTCCTGGAACGCCTCGCGGTCGCGCTGGTCGCTCGCCACCTGGCCGATGAAGAGCACCATCGGCGTGCTGTCCTGGAACGCGGTGTGCAGCCCGATGCTCGCATTGGTCGCGCCCGGCCCGCGCGTCACGAAGCAGATGCCCGGCCGGCCCGTCAGCTTGCCCTGCGCCTCGGCCATGAACGAGGCGCCGCCCTCCTGCCGGCAGGCAATGAAGCGGATGTGCTCGCGGTGTTCGTGGAAGCCGTCGAGGACGGCGAGATAACTCTCGCCGGGCACACCGAAGACGGTGTCGACGCCTTGGGCGACGAGGGCTTCGACAAGGGCGTGGCCGGCGAGGCGCTTGGAGTTGCTCATGGCTCGTGGATTCGCGCAGAAAGGAAAGATGCGAGTGTGCCTGCGGCTGGGCAGAGAGTTGTTCGGACTGCTTTCCGCCATGTCCGCCATGCCCGCCATTCCGTCACCCGGGCGAAAGCCGGGGTCCATCGGCCGAGGCGGCCGCGAGGCGTGGACCGCGGCGTTCGCTTGGCGTTCGCCGGGGTGATGGAGCACACCGCCCTCGGGTTCACCCCAATGCATCTATTCACCATCCGGTGAATTATCACGCTCGATGAGTTCCAACCCCGCCAGCGTCGTCGAGCTGCGAACACGCGATGCCGACCGCACCCAACAGGAGATCCTCGCCGCCGCGATGGCCGAGTTCGCGGCCAGTGGACTGGGCGGCGCGCGCATCGACGCCATCGCCGAGCGCGCGGGCGTCAACAAGCGCCTCATCTACTACTACTTCGGCAACAAGGAAGACCTCTTCCTCGCGGTGCTGGAGCAGACCTACGCCGACATCCGCCAGGCCGAGCAGGCGCTGCACCTGGAAACCGCGAACCCCGCCGACGCGGTGCGCCGGCTGGTGGCCTTCACCTGGAACCACTACCTCGCGCACCCCGAGTTCCTGACGCTGCTGAACAGCGAGAACCTGCACCGGGCGCGCCACCTAAAGCAGTCCAAGCGCATCCGCGAGATGAACTCGCCGCTGATCCAGACGCTGGCCGACGTGCTCGAGCGCGGGCGCCGCGACGGCATCTTCCGCGGCGGCGTCGACGCGGTGCAGCTCTACATCTCGATCGCCGGCCTGGCCTACTTCTACCTCTCGAACAACCACACGCTGTCGACCATCTTCGCGCGCGACCTGATGTCGCCCAAGGCGCTGTCGGAGCGCCTCTCCCACATCACCGAGGTGGTGATGGGCTACGTGCTGCGGGACTGACGACCGTCAGCCGAAGTCACAGCCTTAATTCACCAACCAGTTAACTTGAGCCGGAATCGGCCGCCCACCAGGAGACTGACCATGAATTCACGCCCCTCGATTCGCCGCCCGCTGCTGATCGCCGCGCTGGCACTCGCCAGCTCCGCGGCCTTCGCGCAATGGAAGCCGAACAAGCCGATCACCATCATCGTGCCCTGGGCCGCCGGCGGCTCGACCGACCAGGTGACACGCGTCACCGCCGCCGAACTCGAGAAGCACCTGAACCAGAAGGTCGTGATCCTCAACCAGCCCGGCGCCTCGGGCTCGGTCGGCACCAAGAACGCGATGGAAGCGCCGAAGGACGGCTATACCTGGACCGCCGGCGGCGCCAAGGACCTCGGGACCTACAAGGTGCTGGGCATGCTCGAGACCTCGGCCAGCGACTGGAACCTGTACCTCAACGTGGCGCACATCGCCGTGGTCGGTGTCAACGCCGATGCGCCCTACAAGACGATGCCCGAGCTGATCGCGGCGATGAAGGCCAAGCCCGGATCGGTTTCGGTGGCCACCGCCGGCGTCAACTCGAGCGGCCACGCGGCCATCGAGGCGATCGCACGTGCCGCGGGCGTGACGTACAAACACGTCACCTACGACGGCGGCAACCCGGCGGTGGTGGCCACCGTGTCGGGCGAGACGCAGGTCACGACCCAGCTCGCCGCCGAGCAGACCGACATGATCCGCGGCAAGCGCATCCGTCCGCTCGCAGTGGTCGGAGACAAGTCGCTCGAGATCGAGGGCCACGGCACGGTGCCGCCGCTGTCGCAGTTCATCCCCGGCTTCAAGGAGCCGATCAACTACTTCGGCATCTTCGTGCCCAAGGGCGTGCCAGCCGAAGTGACGCAGACATTGGACAAGATCTGGGCCACCGAGATGAGCAAGAGCGAGGCGCTGCGCAAGTACGCCGAGGCGCGTGGCGCCATCTTCGCGCCGATGTACGGCGAAGACGCGCAGAAGGCGGTGTTCCCCGCCATCCAGTCGTACGCGTGGACGCAGCAGGCCGCCGGCAAGGCCAAGGTGTCGCCCGACACGGTCGGCATTCCGAAGCCCTGAGCCGACGCAGCGAAGCACCTATGCAGTTGCGCAGCGAAGTCGGCTCACTCAGAGGCCAACCGATGGTTGTGAGGCAGCCAATGCCTCACAGCCTCTGAGTCGCCCGCTCTCCGCTCGATCCGCGATGAACGACCGCCCGCCGTCCGCACGTTCCGACCTGCTGGGCGGCGCGGGCTGGGTCGCGTTCGGCGTGCTGATCATCGTCGAGTCGCTGCGCATGGACCGCTTCACCGGCATGGGCGGCACGCTGTACACGATGCCGGGGCTGGTGCCGGGCCTGCTCGGCGCCCTGCTGGTGCTGCTGGGCCTGTCGCTCGCCTGGCGCGGCTGGCGGCGCCGGCGGCTGCATCGACACGGTGACTCCGTTCACCCTCAGCCGCTGCTGAACCGGCGCATCGTCGTGATGCTGGCGGCGTCGCTGGTGTACGCCATCGGGTTGGTGGGCCGTGCGCCGTTCGCCCCCTCGACAGCGCTCTTCGTGGCGGTGTTCGTCTATGTGTTCGCGCCGCCCGACGCGCCACCCCTTCGTCGCGGCATGGTCGCCGTGGCGGCGGGGATTCTGACGAGCCTGGCCGTGGTGCTCGTGTTCGAGCGGCTCTTCTTCGTGCGCTTGCCGTGAGGAACCCCGAACCGCTCGTCACCGTTGTCAGGCGAAGGCCCGCTGCCGTCTGGATTACTCGTCGCAGTCCACCAGCTCCGTTCGGGCTGAGCTTGTCGAAGCCCCCGCGGGTCCTGAGCTTGTCCAAGGGTCCGCTCGGCTGCTCGAATGAGGGTCAACCGCCTGCAGCCATTGGCGCAAGGACTTCGACAAGCTCAGTCCGAACGGAGGCTTGGCCGCGCACCTGCTCTTTCCGGACGCACAACGGCTGGGGTGCGCGCCGTGTTTGAAGGCCTCTTCGCCTTCGGCCGTTCGCTGGTCCACTTCGGCACGCCGGAGATCGTCTTCTACGCGCTGCTGTCCTCGCTGGTCGGCGTGATCGTGGGCGCCCTGCCCGGCCTCACCGCCACGATGGGCCTGGCGCTGATGACCACGCTCACCCTCAAACTGCCGCCCGATCAGGCGCTGCTGATCCTGATATGCACCTACGTCGGCGCGATCTACGGCGGCTCCCGTTCTGCCATCTTGCTCAACATTCCGGGCACACCGGCCTCCGCCGCGGCGTGCCTCGACGGGCACGCGCTTGCGAAGCAAGGCCTTGCCGGGCGCGCCATGAGCATCGCCACCACCGGCTCGGTGCTGGGCACGCTGATCGGCATGCTGATGCTCGCGGCCTTCACGCCGGTGCTCGGCAATCTCGCGCTGCGCTTCGGCGCCTACGAGTTCTTCTGGCTCGCGTTGTTCGGCGTGATCATCGCCGGCACCCTCACCGGCGACGATCCGCTCAAGGGCTGGATTGCCGGCATCGCGGGGCTGTTCGTCGCCACCGTCGGGCAGGAGTCGCAGTACGCCTACGAACGCTTCGCCTATGGCGTGCGCGACCTCGCGGGCGGCTTCCAGCTGGTGCCGGCGCTGGTGGGCGCCTTCGGGTTCGCCGAGCTGCTGACGGCGATGCGCGAGCGCCGGCTGCCGGTGACGATCAACCCCTTCGACGCCGTGATCCCGAAACTGCGCGACGTGACGCGCTACTGGCGAACGATCCTTCGTTCGGGCCTGATCGGCACGGGCGTCGGCATCGTTCCGGGGGTCGGCGAAGACGTGGCCGCCTGGTCGTCGTACGCCGCCGCCAAGCGCGCCAGCAAGGAGCGCGAGCTGTACGGCAAGGGCTCCGTCGAGGGACTGATGGCGGCCGAGACCGGCGACAACGCCTGCGTGCCGGGCGCCGTCATCCCGGTGCTGACACTCGCGATCCCGGGCTCGGCACCGGCCGCGGTGCTGATGGCGGCGATGATCATCCACGGCATCCGCCCCGGGCCCATGATCATGGTGGAGAACCCGCAGTTCGTCTACGACGTGGTGGCGATGATGCTGTTCGCCACGCTGGGCATCCTGATCTACGGGCTCACGCTGACGCGGCTCTTGGTGCAGGTGCTGCGCGTGCCGCAGCACATCATCGTGCCGATCATCTTCGTGCTGTGCACGGTGGGCAGCTTCGCGATCTCGGGCCGGCTGTTCGACGTCTACGTGATGCTCGGCTTCGGCCTGATCGGCTTCTGCCTACGCCACCACGGCTACCCGATGGCGCCGCTGGTGCTGGGCATCGTGCTTGGCGACCTGCTCGAGAAGAACCTGCGCCGCGCGCTGGTGCTCTCCGACGGCGACCTGTCGCCCTTCTTCACGCGGCCGATCGCCGGGGCAATCGCGGCCATCATCTTCGCCACCGTCGCCTGGAAGCTGGTGAACCTGCACCGCGTGCGGCAGAGGAGCTTTGCATGAGGCTCGCGCTGTGCAACGAGGTGCTGCGCCACCTGAGCTTCGAAGAGCAGTGCCGCACCGCCGCGGCGCTCGGCTACGCCGGCCTGGAGCTCGCGCCCTTCACGCTCGCCGACGACCCGGCCACGCTGGACGAGCGGGCCGCCGCGCGCCTGCGGACCACCGCGCACGATCGCGGGCTCGCGATTTCGAGCCTGCACTGGTTGCTGCTCAAGCCCGAAGGGCTGTCGCTCGCAACGCTGGACGCGGCGTTGCATGCACGCACGGTGGACTTCCTCAAGCGGATGATCGACTTCGCCGCCGCGTGCGGCGCCGGCGTGCTGGTGCACGGCTCGCCCAAGCAGCGCTCGCCGCTGCCGGGCCAGAGCGTCGAGGATGCCTTCGCCCGCGTGGAGGCCGGCTGGCGCGAACTCGCCCCGCACGCCCAGGCCGCCGGCGTCGTGTATTGCATCGAGGCGCTCGGCGCGTTCGAGACGCCGGTGCTCAACACGCTCGCGCAGGCGGTGGCGGTGGTCGAGCGCATCGGCTCGCCGGCACTGCGCACGATGCTCGACATCAGCGCCGCCGCGCTCGCCGAGCGCGACGATGCGGCCACGCTGCTGCGTCGCCACCTGCCCGGCGGCCACATCGCGCACGTGCAGGCGAACGACCGCAACCGCCGCGGCCCGGGCCAGGGCGACACGCCGATCGGGCCGGCACTGCGTGCGCTGCGCGAGCTGGGCTACCGCGGCTGGATCGCCGTCGAGCCGTTCGAGTACCACCCGGACCCGATGTGCTGCGCCGCCTTCAGCGCGGGCTATCTGCGCGGCCTGCTCGACGGTCTGGAGCGGCCGGAGGGCGTGTCGCCATGACAGCAGTGCGCCTGACGCTGCGCCACGTGGCGCTGTTCGAGCGGCCCACCACCCTGCGGCTGCCCTTCCGCTTCGGTGCGGCGACGGTCACGCGCTGCCCGCAGGCCTTCGTTCGTGTCGAGGCGGAGGTCGGCGGACGCCGCGTGACCGGCGCCACCGCCGAGCTGATGGTGCCCAAGTGGTTCGACAAGTCGCCGGCGCTCACCCACGAACAGAACTTCGAGCAGCTGCGCGAGGCGCTGCGCATCGCCGCCGAGGCCTATCGCAGCGAGCCCGCGCCGGCGACGCCGTTCGCGTTGTCGCAGCAGGCGGGCGCGGCGGCCGTCGCGCACGGCGTGGCGCGCGGCCTCCCCC
>DASWVR010000138.1:0-2325 GCA_036401155.1 Piscinibacter sp.
AGCGTGCGCTGCAGCGTGCGCTGCACGGTGGCCACGTCGTTCACCGACTCGGCCATCATGCGCGTGAGTTCCTGGAAGCGCGTGAAGCGGTCGAACTCCAGCGGATCGAAGGACTGGGCCGCCGCCTTGGCGGCTTCCAGCCGCGAGCTCATCTGCGTTTCGGCCTGCAGCTCGATGTCGCGCAGCTGGCCGCGCAGGCGCTCCAGGTTGTCCGTCAGGTCGGTCAGCGAGCCCTTGATCTGGTTGACCTCGACCTCGATGCGCGAGCGGGTGATCGACACCTCGCCGGCCTGGTTGACGAGGCGGTCGAGCAGCGGCGCACGCACCCGCACCGCCGACTGCGACGCGGTGCCGCGTTCGGCGGCGGGCTGCTTCGGCGCTGCCGCCTGGCCGCTGAAGCGCGACCAGTCGATCTCGGGCAAGCCGAGCGGCGTGAGCGCCGTGGGTGCGCGTTCGTCCTGGGCCTCGACGGCCTCGATCGGCTCGACGGCAAGCGCCGGCGCCGCGGGTGTCGGCTCAGCGGCCGGTGCCGCAGGTTCGGTTTCCGGGGTGCGATGTTCAGCAGCCGGTTCGGCCGCCGGCTCCAGCGGCAGGGGCTCGGCCTGCGCCGCCGGTTCGGGTAGCAGCGGGTGGATGACCGCCGCCATGTCGAGTTCGCCCAACTGGCTCGCCGCCTGTTCGGTGCTGGCCACCGCC
Source organism: Piscinibacter sp. (assembly GCA_036401155.1). GTDB lineage: Bacteria > Pseudomonadota > Gammaproteobacteria > Burkholderiales > Burkholderiaceae_C > Albitalea. The sequence goes on from DASWVR010000138.1 coordinate 697, forward strand.
TGTGCATAGGCAGCGGCATCGCGCGAACGCAACGCCTCGAAGGTGTGCGACAGCGCGTCGGAGCGGTTGTGCAGCTCTTCGACGTCGGCCACGGTGGCCGATTCCTGGCGCAGCAGCTCTTCGATCGCCGACTCCAGCCGGTGCGCCATTTCGCCCAGGCGCATCGCACCGGCGAGTCGGGCACCGCCCTTCAGCGTGTGCAGCGTGCGCATGCACGCCGACGCGTGCGCGGTGTCGCTCGGCTCGCTCGCCCAGTCGCGCAGCTGCGATTCGAGCTTGGGCAGCAGTTCCTGCGCCTCCTCCTCGAAGATCGGGAACAGGTCGGCGTCGACCGCGTCGACCGCGTCGATGTCGTCGTCGATGTCGCGGGCTTCGAGGCCCGGCTCGACACGCACCGCGTCGGCCGGCAAGCTCGTCAGCGGCTTGAATTCGGCCACGCCCAGGGCATCGAAGCGCGAATCCGGCGCGCCGAACCCGCTGTCGACAAAACCTCCGGGCAACACATGCGGCAGTTCGCCGGGCTGCGTGGCGCCGGTCGGCGCGGGAGCCGCGGTCGGCGCGCCAGCGGCGGTCGGGGCCATGTCCAGCGGCAGGTCGACCGCGCCGTCCGCATCGTCCTGCTCTTCGAGCAGTGCTGCCTCGCCGGCATCGGTCTGCGCCGTCACGGCGTCCAGGCGCAGGGCCGAACTCACTTCATGGTCGGCCAGCCGCTGCAGCAGGTCCTGCGGCGGCTCCTTGAGGAAGCCGGCGGCGAACTGGTGCAGCAGGCGGCGGATCTCTTCGGCGGTCTCGACGAAGAGCTTGCCCTCGTCCTGCGTGCCGTGCCCGATCGCTTCGGTGCGCGTCAGCGCGTGTTCGAGCAGACGCGACAGGTGCGACAGGTCGGAGAAGCCGACCGTGGCCGAGCTGCCGGCCAGCGAATGAGCCAGCGCGATCGCCGTCTCGCCGACCGGGCGGTGCAGTTCCATCGCCCACTCGGCCACTTCGGTGGTCAGGCGCCGCGACAGTTCGTCGGCTTCGTTGAGGAAGATGTTGAACAGCGGAATGCCGATGCGCAGCGGCCCGACGATCTTCACCTGCTCTTCTTCGCCGAACGGCGCGGCAGGCGCTGAAGCGGTCGCGACCGCCTCGGCGGCTTGGTCGGGCGGCGGCGCGCTGTCGACCACCGGCCCGGGTGTGGCCGCGGAGGCGGCGCCGAGGTCGAGGTCGATCAGGTCGAACGCGGCGTCGGTTTGCGAGGCAATGCGGTCGGAGCCCACCGGCGCCGTCGGGGAGCCGAGGTCGAACGGCGCGAAGAGTGCCGCGGCGCCGGCGTCCACGCCGAGCGCGTCGCCGGCCGCGGGCGCTGGCGCGGCCAGCGTTGCGTCGAACTTGGACAGGTCCAGCTCGAACGCCAGTTCGTTCTCGGCGCTCGTCGGGGTCGGCGTGCGCAGATCCAGATCGCTGGCGTGGGGCAGCTCGGGCGGCAGCGACAAGGCGATCGGTTCCAGCGTCTCGGGCACCGAGCCCATCTCCTGCACGTCGGGCAGTTTGGGCAGCACGAACGCCGAGTCGATGGCGTCGGCCTGCGGCGCGGCCATCGGCGGCATTGCGGGCATCGCCGGCGGCGGCACCGGGGCGGCGGGCGCC
>DASWVR010000139.1:0-1835 GCA_036401155.1 Piscinibacter sp.
CGGCTTCTTGCTGCCGAAGCCGCGCGCGACCAGCACGAAGAGCAGCGTCGAGGCGAGGATGAAGCCGGCCCAGCCGATCAGCACCATGTGCAGCACCACGCCGGCGCTGATCAGCAGGAAGCCCATGCGATCGGGCGCGGCGTGCGTCTCGGCTTCCTCCGGCATCGCGCGCCAGCCGCCGGAGAGCGCCTGCCACGCGAGCCAGGCGCCGCACAGCATGAGGCCGGTGCCGATGAGGTAAGGGAAGAGGCGCGGGCCGACCTGCGAGTAGCCCTGCGTCTCGGCGATGCCCTGGGTCTCGAAGGCGACGAAGCTGCCCAGCGCCAGCAGCACGAGCGAGATCAGCAGCTCACCGGCGTCGATGCGTGCGCGCGTGCTCATTTCTTCACCAGCCCGAGGTCGTTGACGAGCTTGAACACGGTCTTCTGCTCGGCCTCGACGTAGTGGCGGAACTCGTCGCCGGTCATCAGCATGTCGACCCACTCGTTCTTCTCGAGCGTCGCCTGCCACGACTCGCTCTTCGCCATCTGCGTCAGCGCCTTCACGAGCTCGTCGCGCTGCGCGTCGCTGATGCCGGGCGCCGCCATGATGCCGCGCCAGTTCACGAACTCGACGTTGATGCCCTGCTCCTTCAGCGTCGGCACGTCGATGTCCTTCACGCGCGCGGGCGCCGTGACCGCGAGCGCGCGCAGCTTGCCGGCCTTGATCTGGCCGGCGAACTCGTTGAAGCCGCCGAGGCCCACGGTGACGTGGCCGCCGAGCACCTGCGCGAGCACCTCGCCGCCGCTGCCGAAGGCGACGTAGTTGAACTTGCCCGCCTCGCCGCCGATCGCCTGCACGATCATCCCGGCCGTGAGCTGGTCCACGCCGCCGGCGAAGCCGCCCGCCCACGACACCGCGGCCGGGTTCGCCTTGTACGCGGCGACGAGGTCGGCCATGGATTTGAGCGGCGAGCCCGCCGGCACCACCAGCACCTCGTACTCGCCGGTGAGGCGTGCGATCGGCGTGACGTTCGACAGCGTGACCGGCGACTTGTTGATGAACACCGCCGACACCATGCCCTTGCCGCTCGCCATCAGCGCACCGCCGTCGCCCTTGCTGCCGTTGATCAGCTGCGCCAGCCCGATCGTGCCGCCCGCGCCGGTGACGTTGTTCACCTGCACGCGCTCGGCGAGCTTGTTGGCCTGCAGCGCCGCCTGCACCGCGCGGCCGAGCTGGTCGTAGCCGCCGCCGGGCGCGGCGGGCACGAGGATCTTGTAGTCGGCGGCGCAGGCCAGGGTCGTGGCGCCCGCGAGGGCGAAGCCGGCGAGGGCCGTCCTCAGCGCGCGGCCGAGGCCGGCGCCGATAGCGTGATGTCGCATGTCGAGTGTCTCCGGATGAAGTCCCGCGGGCCGCGGCGGCGCGGCCGCGCGCGGGAGGGGTGCTGCAGACGCGCCGCTTACGGCTTGACCATGCCGAGGTCGGTCACCAGCTTGGTGATGCGCACGATGTCGGCGTCGAGGAACTTCTTGAACTCGGGGCCTGCGAGGTACATGTCCTGCCAGTCGTTGCGCTTCAGCGCGTCCTTCCACGAGTTCGAGGCCACCGCCTTGTCGAGCGCGGCGACGAGCTCCTTCTGCTGCGCCTCGGTGATGCCGGGTGCGGCGAAGATCGCGCGCCAGTTCACCATCTCGACATTGACGCCCTGCTCCTTAAGCGTCGGCACGCTCTCGCCGGGGATGCGCTCGGCGCCCGAGACCGCCAGCGCGCGCAGCTTGCCGGACTTGATCTGCGACTGGAACTCGCCGAAGCCGCTGATGCCGGCCGCGACGTGGCCGCCCATGATCGCGGCCTGC
>DASWVR010000140.1:0-14059 GCA_036401155.1 Piscinibacter sp.
GGCCAAGATGCGCTTCATGGACCTGAGCAAGTACACGGTCTACGACTTGTACGCCGCGGGCCAGCGCATCAGCGTCGGCTACACGATGCAAGATGCGATCGAGCGCTACCTCGAGATGCATCCGACCGCCGATCCGGCGAAGGTCGAGCAGGAACTGCGCGAGGCGATCCAGCGCCAGATGTGGTAGCTGCGGCGGGCTCAGTGTGGCATGGCGCGGGGGGAGCGATGCTCGGCCACGCCCCCATGGCGACGCACCAGCGCAAGCCCCGCGTCGGTGATCGATGCCGACTCAAAGTTGCCGCCCTCCGCCTGCGCGCACACGGCGCCCAGGTCGTGCAGCAGCCAGAGGTGCTTGCGCAAGGCTTCCGGTTCGCACCGCACCTCGCCCGCGAGCGCCTTGACGTTCATCGCGCAGGGGTAGGCGTCAGCCAGGGTCCCGAGAAGTGCGCGAGTCAGGTTGGAGGACTGCATAACGCTCCATTCGGCATGTCACGCCGGCGACGTTACGCCTTACGCTAATCTGACGAGTACCGAGGTTTCCCGCATTCGAAACGCCAGCGCGTTGCGAAAGCCCTACTTCCAACAGATCGGCCCGCCGGGGCGATGGAGTATTATGTGCGTCGTAGGCATGTTCAGGACCGTCTTTAGTAGGTCTCTTCTGCTCCGCCGGTGAATGCCGGCAGTTCGGTCGAATCTTCCATCAGGTGTTTTTCTTGACGTCTCTGCACTGCGTTGGCATGTGCCGGCGCAGCACTTGAAAGGAATAGATATGACGACCGAAACCGGCACCGTGAAGTGGTTCAACGAAGGCAAGGGCTTCGGGTTCATTGCACCCGACAGCGGTGGCAAGGACCTCTTCGCCCACTTCAGCGAGATCAAGGGCAGCGGCTTCAAGACGCTGGCCGAAGCGCAGCGAGTGGAGTTCGAGGTGACGCAGGGCCAGAAGGGCCTGCAGGCTTCCAACATCCGCGCTGTCAGCTGACACCGCATCACCCATTGGCTCCTTCGGGAGCCAGGCAAGCAAACCGCGGCCCGTCCGCGGTTTTTTTCATTCAGGGGCCGCGATGAAGAACCTGCAGGACGCCACCGAGAAGATCTGCGACCTCAAGGGCAGCCTGGTCGCGCTCGATGCACTGGTCACCGCGCTGCTGCGCGAGATGCCGGCGCACTCGCGTGCCGCGCTGATGCGTTCGTTTGCCGTCAACGCCGAGGTGGCGCGCACCGTGCTGCTGCACGCGACCGTCTCCGACGTCACCGTGGCGGCGTTCGAGCGCGACGTGTCTCGCATGTCGACCTTCATTGCGCAGGTTCCCGACAGCGGCGCGCCACGGGTCTAAGGAACAATCCGGTTCAGTCAACCAAGGACGGCTCTGAAGCCCGTTCGCCCTGAGCTTGTCGAAGGGCTGGCCGGCATGGCACCAGGGCTTCGACAAGCTCAGCCCGAACGGGTGCAGTCCGATCAGAGCAGGTCGAGTGTTCGCTGGTCGCGCCGCCCGCCGAAGTACTTCGCGAGCGCCTGCGCGAAGACCGTTTCGTCGGGAGCCGCCCGCTCGAACAGCGTCATCGACGAGCAGAACTTGAGGTCGTCGGGCGCGCCGAAGATCTGCAGCGCGCTCTTGCCCTCGACCGCCAGCACGAGCCCGACACATTGCCGCAGCCGCGGCCCGAGCAGCGGGTGATGCCAGTAGGCCCGCGCTTCGTCGAGCGACGCGATGCCGTAGTGCTGGGCGACCGCACTGCGGCCCAGGCCCTTGAGCTGCGGAAAGACGAACCACATCCAGTGGCTTGACTTGGCGCCGCGTGCGAGTTCGCCGAGCACGCGCTCGATCAGCGGCGCCTGCGCGTCGACGAAACGCTGCAGCGCATGCGGATCGACGGCCGTGGTGTCGGCGCTGTCGGTGGGCCGACTCGGTGTGTCGGGTGACGGCATGGGGCCTCGGTGATGGCCGGGTCGACGTGACTCAGCGCCGGTCGAGATCGGCCGGCGGCGGCGCCTTCGAACGCAGCCCAAGGTGCAGGGCTGCCTGCGCCATCAACTGCGCCGACACCGGCGCGGTGACGAACAGGAACAGCGTGATGAGCACCTCGCGCAGCGCCCATTCGCCCAGCCCCCAGTGCCACAGCATACTCGCCACGAGCACCCCGCCCACGCCGAGCGTGCTGGCCTTGGTGGGGGCGTGAAGCCGCATGAAGAAGTCGCGAAAGCGCGCCAGCCCGATGGCGCCCACGAGCAGGAAGAAGGCGCCCACCAGCAGCATGAAGGCGACGGCCGCTTCGACGAGGGGATTCAATTCGCTCATGCCGGCACTCCTATTCGATGACGTCGCCGCGCGCCAGGTAGCGCGCCAGCGCCACGGTGCCGACGAAGCCCAGCATCGCGATCACCAGCGCCGCCTCGAACAGCAGGTCGCTGCCCAGGCGCAGGCCGAGCAGGATCACCAGCGCCACGGTGTTGATGTACAGCGTGTCGATCGCGAGCACGCGGTCGGTCAGCTCCGGGCCGCGCAGCAGGCGCCAGCCGGTGATCAGGAAGGCGATCGTGACGGCGGCCAGGCAGATGTCGAGGGCCCATTCGATCATCCGAAGATCTCCATCAGCGGCACCTCGTAGCGCCTCTTGATCTCGGCCGCCATCGCGGCGGCATCGTCGCAGTCGAGCGCGTGCACGAGGATCTCGCGCCGCGCTTCGTCGATCACGCACGAGATGGTGCCGGGCGTGGTCGTGATGATGGTCGCCAGCAGCACGATGCCGGTCGGGTGCGCCAGCTGAAGCGGCACCTGCACCCAGGCCGGCTGCGGCTGCGAGCGCGGGTTGAGCACGATCCAGGCCACCGTGAGGTTGGCGACGACGATGTCGTAGAGCACGATCAGCGCGAGCCGCAGGGCCGTGCGTGCGCCGCGCAAGTGCGTGCGCGGGCCGAGGAAGGGCGCGACGAGGCGCGGCACGACGAGGCCGATCGCCAGCGCCGCCAGCAGTTGCACGAGTTCGAGCGAGCCCTGCAGCAGCAGCCAGCACAGCGCGACAGCCAGCGACTGCAGCGGCCGGCCGAACCAACCGCGCGCACGCGGCGGCGTGTGCTGCGGCTTCGCACTCATCGCCCGCCTCCGCTGCGATAAGGCCGCACCGTCGACGCCGACGCCACGTTGCCGAAGACGGCGTGTGCGTAGGCGTCGCGGTCGGCGAGCTGCGCGCCGGCGGCATCGGTGTAGCGCTTGAGCGGGCCGGCGAAGACCGCCAGCACGACCACCGCGCCGAGCAGCGACAAGGTGGCGCCGATCAGCCGCGGGCTCGCGCCCGAGCGCGCCGTCAGATCCTCGGTGCGGACCGACCAGAACAGGATGCTGCCCGCGCGCGCCAGGCCGATCAGCGTGACGAAGCCGATGCCCAGCACCACGGACCACACCCACGGCCCCGCCTGCGCGCCCATCGACGCATTGAGGATCATCAGCTTGCCGAGGAAGCCGGGCAGCGGCGGCAGCCCCGCCACCGACGCGGCGGCGAGCAGCATCATCGTGCCGAGCAGGGCCGGTTGCGCCACCGGGCCGGCGGGCTCGAGCCGTCCGCCGGCCTGGCCGCGCTGCGCGCCGACCAGTTCGGCGAGCAGGAACAGCGCCGCGACGATCAGCGTGCTGTGCGCCATGTAGTAGATCGCCGCCGACCAGCCCTGTGCGTTCAGCAGCCCGACGGCAGCGAGGATGGTGCCCACCGACGCCACGTTGAGCCAGGCGACGAGGCGCGAGAGCGTGGGCGCGGCCAGCGCGCCGAGCGCGCCCAGCACGCAGGTGGTGAGCGCGAGCGGCAGCAGCCAGTCGTCGACCAGTTGCGCCGACGCGCCGGCGCCCTCGCCGAACACCACGCCGTGCACGCGCACGATGGCGTACACCCCGACCTTGGTCATGAGCGCGAACAGCGCAGCCACCGGCGCGCTCGCGGCCGCGTAGGTGCCCGGCAGCCACAGGTGCAGCGGCACCAGCGCCGCCTTGAAGCCGAACACGACGAGCAGCAGCATGCCGCCTGCCTGCAGCACGGCCGCATCGGGCGCCGGCACCTGGCCGACACGCAGGGCGAGGTCCGCGAGGTTGAGCGTGCCGGTGAACGCGTAGATCAGCGCCACGCCGATCAGGAACAGCGCCGACGCCGCCAGGTTCAGCACCACGTACGGCACGCCGTAGCGAAAGCGGATGCGGCCCTGCCCGTGCACCATCAGCGCATAGGAGGCGATCAGCAGCACCTCGAAGAAGACGAACAGGTTGAACAGGTCGCCGGTGATGAAGGCACCGGCGAGCCCCATCAGCTGGAACTGGAACAGCGCGTGGAAATGGCGTCCGTGCGCGTCCCAGCCGCCGCCGGCGTAGACGAGCACCGGCAGCGCGACGAGCTGCGTGAGCACCAGCATCAGCGCCGACAGCCGGTCGATCACCAGCACGATGCCGAAGGGCGCCGGCCAGTCGCCGACGCGGTACACCCGCAGTTCACCCTCCGCGGCGCCTGCGGCCAGCGCCAGCGCGACGGCAAGGCCGAGCGCCACCGATACGACCGAGATGAATCGTGAGCGGCTGAGCGCCGCCGAGCCGTGCGCCGCGCCCGACCCGCCATCGCCGACCGCGAGCAGCAGCACGGCCGTGAACAGCGGCAGCAGCACGGGCAGCACGGCGAGGTGCGTGGTCAGCCAGCTCATGGCGATGGCTCCTCGCCGTCGACATGGTCGGTCTGCGACTCGTGCCGGCTGCGCAACGCCATCTCGATGACGAAGCCGGTGGTGGCGAAGCCGATCACGATGGCGGTCAGCACCAGCGCCTGCGGCAGCGGATCGGACACCGCGGCGCCGTCGCGCAGGATCGGCGGCGCGCCCACGGCCAGCCGGCCCATCGCGAAGATGAACACGTTGACCGCGTAGCCGATCAAGGTCAGCCCGATCACCACCGGGTAGCTGCGCGCACGCAGCATCAGGTAGATGCCGCAGGCGGTGACCCAGCCGATGCCGGTGGCGACGAGAAACTCGAGCGTCATGCGGCGCTCCCCCTGGCCGCGGGCGCTTCCTTGCTGACGGCGCCCAGCACCGACAGCATCAGCATCGTGGCCGCGACCACGGTGACATAGACCCCGAGGTCGAACAGCGCCGCGCTCGCGAGCGGCAGCTCGCCGAGCAGCGGCACGCTCGGGTGCCCGTGGGCGCTGGTGAGGAAGGGGCGGCCGAAGAAGAACGCGCCGACGCCGGTGAGGCCGGCGATGCCGAGCCCCGCGCCCAGCCAGCGCGCCAGGCGCGTGCTCATGTCGCCGCCCATCAGGGCCTCGGCGTCGGATTGCCCGCGCGCCATGTACTGCAGCACCATCGCCACCGCCGTGATCAGCCCGGCAATGAAGCCGCCGCCCGGCAGGTTGTGGCCGCGCCAGAAGATGTACGCCGACACGGCGAGCGCGAGCGGCAGCACGATGCGCGCAGCGGTGCGCAGCATCAACGGCGGCTGCGCGAACGACCAGGCCCGGCCTCCGGTGTCGGCCGCCGGCCGGCGCGCACGCCAGCCGTCGAGCAGCGCCAGCACGCCGACGGCGGCGATGGCGAGCACGGTGATCTCGCCGAAGGTGTCGTAGCCGCGGAAGTCGACCAGGATCACGTTGACCGCGTTGCTGCCCCCGCCCGCGGGCACCGACTGCTCGAGGAAGAACCAGGAGATCGAATCGTGGTCGCGCGTGAGCACCAGCCAGGCGAGCCAGGCCACGCCGCCCCCGCCGGCGATCGCGAGCGCCCCGTCGCGCAGGCGGCGCCAGGGTGCCGACTCGGCGGGGCTCGTGGCCGGCAGCAGCGCCAGCCCCATCAGCAGCAGCACCGTCGACGCCACCTCGACGGACAGCTGTGTCAGCGCCAGGTCGGGTGCCGACAGCGCCTCGAAGGTCAGCGCGGTCACGAGGCCGACCACGCCGGCCAGCACGACCGCGATGAAACGCTGCCGGTGCAGCAGCACCAGTGCGCCGCCGGCGGCCAGCAGCAGCGCCCACAGCACGATCGCGAGGGGCGTGGCGGCGAGGCCGGCGCGCTCGCCGGTCGATGGCGCGGCGTCGGCGCCGAAGAAGGGCGCCGCCGCGACGATCACCGACGAGCCGACCAGCAGCGCCGCATAGCGCTGCAGCGAGCCGGTCTCCAGCGCGTCGGTGACGCGGCCGGCCACGCCGAACAGCCGGTCCATCGCGCGCGTGAAGATCAGCCGCCCGGTCCAGCCGCGCGGGTGGTCCAGGTGTAGGTCGAACTTGTGCAGCAACAGCCAGTACATCGTCATGCCGCCCAGCAGCGCGATTGCGCTCATCGCCAGCGGCAGGTTGAACCCGTGCCAGATCGCGAGGTGGTATTCGGGCGGCGGCGCGCCGAGCACCGCCGTTGCCGCGATGTGCACGATCGGGCCGAAGGTGAGCGCCGGCAGCACGCCCACGACCAGGCACACGGCGACCAGGATCGCCACCGGCGCCTTCATGAACAGCGGCGGTTCGTGCGGATGGGGGTTCGGCAGGTTCTTCGGCTCGCCGTTGAAGAACACGTCGTGGATGAAACGCGCCGAATACGCCACCGAGCAGATGCCGGCGAAGGTGGCGACCGCGGGCACCAGCCACCACACCGGCCCGCCGGCCCGCAGCGCCTCGTCGAAGAACATCTCCTTGGAGAGGAAGCCGTTGGCCAGCGGCACGCCGGCCATCGACGCCGCGGCCACCATGGCGAGCGTCGCCGTCCAGGGCATGTACTTCATGAGGCCGGCGAGCTGGCGCATGTCGCGCGTGCCGGTCTCGTGATCGATGATGCCGGCGGTCATGAACAGCGAGGCCTTGAAGGTCGCGTGGTTGAGGATGTGGAAGACCGCGGCGACCGCCGACAGCGGCGAGTTGAGGCCGAGCAGGAACATGATCAGCCCGAGGTGGCTGATCGTCGAGTAGGCGAGCAGCCCCTTCAGGTCGTGCTTGAACACCGCCGCGTAGGCGGCGAAGGCGAGCGTCGCGAGCCCGGTGCCCGAGACGATCACCTCGAACAGCGTGCTGTCGCCGAGCACCGGGTACAGCCGCGCGACGAGGAACACGCCGGCCTTGACCATGGTGGCCGAGTGCAGGTAGGCCGACACCGGCGTCGGCGCGGCCATCGCCTCGGGCAGCCAGAAATGGAACGGCAGCTGCGCGCTCTTGGTGAAGCAGCCGATCAGGATCAGCACCAGCACCAGCGGGTAGCGCGCATCCGCGCGCACCAGCTCGCCGAGCGTGAGCATCTCCGACAGCTCGTAGGTGCCGGCGATCTGCCCGAGCAGCACCACGCCGGCGAGCATCGCGAGGCCGCCGCCGCCGGTCACGGCCAGCGCCATGCGCGCGCCGGCCCGGGCGTCGGCGCGGTGGCCCCAGTAGCCCACGAGCAGGAACGACGAGACGCTGGTCAGTTCCCAGAACACCACCAGCAGCAGCAGGTTGTCCGACAGCGCGATGCCCAGCATCGCCGCCATGAACAGCATCAGCAGGCCGAAGAACTTGCCGGCCGGGTCGTCCGGCCCGAGGTAGTAGGCGGCATACAGCACGATCAGCGCGCCGATGCCGGTGATCAGGATGCCGAACAGCAGGGCCAGGCCGTCGAGCCGAAAGCCGATGTTCAGGCCGATCTCGGGCACCCAGGCTACCTGCAACAGCAGCACCTGGCCGTCGAAGACCGCGGGGGCCATGGCGAGCAGCAGGCCGAGCGAAGCGAGCGTGATCGCCCCGGCAATCGACGCGGACAGGCGGCGCCGCGCCGTGCTGTCGTGCCGCCCCGCCAGGTAAGCGAGTGTCACTCCAGGGATCAGCGGCAGCAGGACGACGGCGGCGAGCAGGGCATTCATGAGGCCGGGCGATTGTAGGCAAGGCTTTCACAATGCCGGCCGTTGTGATGCGTCCGCGCGCCGCGGGCATTGCGCTTGCCCCGATAATCGGAGCCAATGCGGACCCCGTTGTCGAAGGGCGCCGCGCCGGCCGTGATGGCCAGCGTCGCGCAGGTGTGATGAAGCGCTTGTTGCCGACCCGAGAGAGGTTGCTGCAGTCCAGATGGCTGCGGCCGATTGCGCACTACCTCGACAACGACCATCTCTGGCACGCCGACCGCAGCAGCGTGGCGCGCGCGGTGGGCATCGGCCTGTTTTTCGGGCTGCTGTTGCCGGTGGCGCAGTTCCTGTTCGCCGTGGTGGCGGCCATCGTGCTGCGTGCCAACGTGGCCGTGGCGGCCGGCTTCACGCTGGTCACGAACCCCCTCACCTTCGCGCCGATCTACTGGTTCGCGTACCGCCTGGGCAGCTGGCTGCTGGGCGGCTCGGTCGACGAAGAAGCGGCACAGCGCGTCGAGCAGCAGGCGCAGGCGGCGGTCGCCAGCAACGAGGGGGTCATCCAGGGCCTCTGGCACTCCATCGTGTCGGCCGGTGCGCCGCTGGCCCTCGGCCTGACGGTGCTGGCGATCGTGGGCGGCGCGATCGGCTTCGGCGTCGCCTGGTCGCTGTGGCGTCCACGCCCACCGCCGGGCCACGAGGCGACGCTTCCGCCGGCGGCGGAGTAGGCGGTTCGTCACCTCGCGCGCGGCGGGTTCTTGTCCCGGCGATCCGGCCATGGGCCAGCAGCCGTACGCCGCGACTGCGCCGCTCGGGCTCAGCTGGGCACGCTCTCCTGCTTGCGCACGAGCAGCACGGGCACCGGGCTCAAGCGCACGACGAGTTCGGCCTGGCTGCCCATCGTCAAGCGGCTGATGCCTCGGCGGCCGTGGGTGCCCATCACGATCAGGTCGCACGACGCGTGGCGCGCCTCGTCGATGATCGCGTCGGCGACCGTCTCCTGCGCGATCTCACGCACCAGCGTGTCGGCCTTCACGCCCGATTCGGCCGCTGCACGCTGGGCCTGGTTGACCAGATCTTCGCCGTGCCGGCGCAGTCGCGCGAGGCTGTCGGTGTAGCTGGTGGCGGAGGCAGCTTCGGCGAGCATCGGAAAGTTGTCCACCACGTGCAGCAACAGGAGCGTCGCTTTCTGGTCGGCGGCGAGCGCGATCGCTTCGCGCACGCCGCGTTCGGCGGTTGCACTGCCGTCCACAGGCACCAGGATTCGGTCGTACATGAGGCATCTCCCACGGCCGGTCGGCAAGAGCGTCCGTCGCCGGCCGCCGAACGGACAGCCCAATTCTGAGTGGCCGGGCGGGAGGCGCCTTGCGCTAGCTCATGGCGATTCAACGGGCCTCGTGCCGCATCGATGGCGCAGCCTGTGCCAGGCCGGGCGTGCATCCGCCACGGTTCGCCGCCGCTTCTTCAGGTGGCCTTCAGCTTGCCGGCGCCCAATGGCCGCATGACTGTCCACAGCCACGCTCGCCGCTTCACGATCGTCGCGAGCGCCGAGCAGGTGCTGTTCGCGGCCAGCCTGTACTGGGCCTTGGCGGCGAACAGGCCCTTTTTCGCCCAGGCTCTGAAGGACCGAGCGCTTGCCGACCCCGGCACCTGGGGTTTCGGTCTCGCACTCGGCGTGGCCCTGGTGGCGCTGCACTTCCTGCTGCTGGCGCTGGTGGCGCACCGCTGGCTGCTCAAGCCGCTGCTCGCCGTCGCCATCGTGGCCTCGGCGCTCGCCGCGCACTTCATGGAACGCTTCGGCGTCTACCTCGATCCGTCGATGCTGCGCAACGTGCTGCGCACCGACACCGCCGAAGCGCGCGAGCTGTTCTCGTGGAGCCTCGTCGGCCACTTGCTGCTCTATGCGGGGCTCCCGCTCCTGGTGCTGTGGCGGGTGCGTCTGCTCGAGCGGCCCTGGCTGCGAGCCGCTGCCGTGCGCATGGCCGCGCTGGTGTTCGCCGCGTTGGCGCTGTGTGGCGCGCTGCTGGCGGTGTTCCAGCCCTTTTCGTCGCTGATCCGCAACCACCGCGAGGTGCGCTACCTCGTCACGCCGGCCAACACCTGGTGGTGGCTCGCGAGTGTGGCCGCGCGCGACGCGCAGGGTGCGGCGCTTGCGCGCGAGGCGATCGGCCTCGATGCGCGGCCGGGCCCGTCATGGGCCGCCCGCGGCAAGCCACGCGTCGTCGTGCTCGTGGTCGGCGAGACCGCGCGTGCGGCCAATTGGGGCCTCAACGGCTATGCGCGCCAGACGACCCCCGAGCTGTCGCGGCTGCCGGTGATCAACTTCAGCGAGGTCAGCGCCTGCGGCACCAGCACCGAGGTGTCGCTGCCCTGCATGTTCGCGCCGGTCGGGCGGCGCCGCTACGAGGAGTCGCGTATCCAGCGCCGCGAGTCCGCGCTGCAGGTGCTCGCGCGTGCCGGGGTCGGCGTGCATTGGCGCGACAACCAGTCAGGCTGCAAGGGCGTGTGCGACGGCGTGCCGGGCGACAGCGTGCAGAAGTTGAATCCGCCCGGCCTGTGCGCCGACGGCCGCTGCCTCGACGAGGGCCTGCTGCACGGGCTGGACGCCCGCCTGGCGCGGGCGCAGGGCACGCAGCTGTGGGTGCTGCATCAGCTCGGCAACCACGGGCCCGCGTATCACCGCCGCTATCCGCCGGCCTTCGCACGTTTCCAGCCCGCGTGCGCGAGCGACGAGCTGCGCGATTGCACCCGGCAGGAGATCGTGAACGCCTACGACAACGCGCTGCTGTACACCGATCATGTGCTGGCGACCCTGCTCGCCAAGCTGCAGGCCGCGTCCGGGCAGGTGGACAGCGCGCTGCTCTACGTCTCGGACCACGGCGAATCGCTGGGCGAGAACAACCTGTACCTGCACGGCATGCCTTATGCGATCGCGCCCGACGTGCAGACGCGGGTGCCGATGCTGATGTGGCTGTCGGCGGGCTTCGCCGAGCAGGCGTCGCTCGACACCGGCTGCCTTAAGCGGCGCGCCGCCCGGCCGGCCAGCCACGATCACCTGTTCCACACGCTGCTCGGCTTGCTCGACGTGCAGACGGCGCTGTACGAGCCGGCATGGGACCTGACGCACGGCTGCAGCATGTCGTCGCACGCGCAGGCGTCGACGGCGCCATGACGGTCGCGCGGGTTCCCCTGCGCCGCGACGCGGCGGTGACGCTGATGGCAGCCGCCGCGCTGCTGCTGTGGGACCTGAGCGGGTGGGACATCGCGGTCGTGCGCTGGTTCGGGGCCGCCCAGGGTTTTGCCTGGCGCGACGCCTGGCTGACGAGCACGCTGGCGCACCAGGGCGGCCGCGCGCTGGCCTGGCTCGCGCTCGCGGCGCTCGCGTTCGACACGCTGCGCCCGCTGGTGGCTGGCCCGTCGCGGCGCGAACGTGCGCGCGGGCTCTCGGCCACGCTCGCCTGCCTGCTGCTGGTGCCGGCGCTCAAGCAGCTCAGCCACAGCAGCTGCCCATGGGACCTGGCCGAGTTCGGCGGCGTCGCGCGCTACGTCTCGCATTGGCAGTGGGGTGTGGGCGACGGTGGGCCGGGTCGCTGCTTCCCCTCCGGCCACGCGGTTGCGGCCTTCGCCTTCTTGCCGGGCTACTTCGTGTGGCGGGTGCACCGGCCGGGGCTCGCGCGCGCGGGGCTGGGCGCCGTGCTCGTCGCCGGCATGCTGTTCGGCGCGGCGCAGCTCGCGCGCGGCGCCCACTACCCGAGCCACACGCTGTGGTCGGCCTGGCTGTGCTGGCTCGTGTGCGTGGCCGCGTTCAGCCGGGGGTCGCGCCCAGGCCCGCGCAGACTCGGCGCAAGCGCTGCTCCGCCTCGTCGGCAATCGGCTTGACGCCGGGTTTGCCGACCAGGCCGACCATGGTCTGCGGGTCGAGAAAACCGACCACGATCCGGCCCGGCGCCTCTTCGCGCACGATCACGTTGCACGGCAGCAGCAGCCCGATGTCGGGCTCGGCCTGCAACGCCTGGTGGGCGAGCGGCGGGTTGCAGGCGCCGAGGATGCGGTAGGGCCGCATCTCGGCGCCGAGCTTCTCCTTCATCGCGCGCTGCACGTCGATCTCGCTGAGCACGCCGAAGCCTTCGGCCTTCAGCGCGTCGGTTGTCCTGGCGAGCGCCTGTTCGAAGGACACGTCCTTGAGGGTGGTGGTGAATCCGTACATCGTGGGTCCTTGGTGATGCCGTATGAGTGGCTTGGTGGGCTGGGGTGGCTATGGCTTGAGCACGCTGCCGTGGCTGTCGTGCACCGTCACGCCCACCGGGAACGCCGCCCGCACGCTTTGCGTGACGATGCAGAACTCCTCGAACTGGTCGAGCGCGCGGTCGAGCGACTTCATCTCCGCGCCGGGCACGCCGAGATGCAGAACGACATCGATGCCCGCGATGCGCATTCGGTTCTGGTCGTTGCGCGCCAGCCGGGTCGTCGCCACGGCGCGCATCGCGCCCGGGTCGTTCTTGAACTTGCGCAGCGCGAACAGCAGGCTGGCCGACAGGCAGTTGGCCACGGCGACGGTGAGCAGCCGCGCCGGGTTGGGCCCGGCGTCGCCGCCCAGCGGCGGCGGCTCGTCGGTGACGAGCACCGGCAGGGCCGGGTTGTCGAAGCGGGTCTCGAAGCGGAAATCCGCTTGCCGGACCAGCTCGAGCGTGAAGTTGTCGTCCATCGTCGTCCTGTCGTGTAGGTGGAGGTGGGTGCGCGCGTCGTCAGCAGCCGGCGCGGATGCCGAACTTGCGCAGGATGATCTCCAGCGGGCACCACCGGGTCAGCGAGCTTTGCAGCAGGTTGACGCCGACGAAGGCCGTGAGCGCGAGCCACCAGGGGCTGACGAACAACGGGCTGCCGGGAACGCCCAGGGCGAGCGAGACGAGGATGAACGTGCCGGCGAACAGGCGAACGATTTGCCAGGATGTCATGCGGAAGCTCCTTGGATGGACGAGGGGGAAGGGACGGCCGGCGCGGTGCGGCCGCGGTAGGCGAGGAAATACAGCAGCGGGATCACCACCAGCGTCAGCATCGTGGAGACCAGGATGCCGAAGATGAGCGAGACGGCGAGCCCGTTGAAGATCGGGTCGTCGAGGATGAAGAAGGCGCCCAGCATCGCGGCCAGGCCGGTGAGCAGGATGGGCTGGGCCCGCGTGGCGGCGGAGTGCACCACCGCATCTTTCAGCGGCACGCCCTGGGCCACTTGCAGCTGGATGAAGTCGACCAGCAGGATCGAATTGCGCACGATGATGCCGGCCAGCGCGATCATGCCGATCATGCTGGTGGCGGTGAACTGCGCGCCGAGCAGCGCGTGGCCCGGCATCACGCCGACGATGGTGAGCGGGATCGGCGCCATGATGATCAGCGGCGCGAGGTAGGAGCCGAATTGCGCCACCACCAGCAGGTAGATCAGCACCAGCCCGACGGCGTAGGCGGCGCCCATGTCGCGGAAGGTTTCGTAGGTGATCTGCCACTCGCCGTCCCACTTGATCGAATAGTCGCGGTAGGCGTCCTCGGGCGGGCTGATGAAGGTCTCGCCCAGCGTGCCGCCGCCCGGTGTCGCGATGGCCGCGAGTTCGCTGCGCATGCCGAACATGCCGTACAGCGGGCTGTCGCGCCGGCCCGCCATGTCGGCGACGACGTAGTTCACCGGCAGCAGGTCCTTGTGGTGGATGGGCTGCTCGCGCTGCGTGTCGGAGACGGTCACCAGCTCGCGGATCGGCACCAGCTGCCCGGCCGCGCCGCGCACCGCGAGCTGCAGCAGCGTGTCGAGTTCGCCTTGGCGCTCGGCCGGCAGCTGCAGCGTCGCCGCCGCGGGGTACTTGCTCTGGTCGTGCACGAAGGCGGTGGCTTCGCCCGCGAGCCCCGCGCGCAGTGTGCTGACGATGGCCTGCTGCGGCACGCCCAGTAGGGCGGCCTTGCGGCGGTCCACCAGCAGCAGCTTGCGCGGCGCCTCGGCAATGCTGCTGTCGTCGACGTCGACGATGTCGGGCGTCTGCTCGAACACCGCGCGCACCGCCTTCGCGACCGCGCGCCGGCCCTCGGCCTCGGGGCCATAGACCTCGGCCACGATGGGCGCCAGCACCGGCGGCCCCGGCGGCACCTCGACCACCTTGACGTTGGCGCCGAAGCGCCGGCCGATCGCCTGCAGCTCGGGCCGCAGCCGTGCCGCGATCGCATGGCTTTGTTCGTCGCGCGCGCTCTTGTCGACCAGGTTC
>DASWVR010000141.1:0-4418 GCA_036401155.1 Piscinibacter sp.
GGCGCTGGGCGCCGCGCTGTGGGTGGACGCCCGCGAACGGCTGGCTTGCGCCGAACCCGCGCGTGCCGATGCCGAGACGGCCGACTTGCCGCTGGCGCCGCGCCGCTGGCACATGCAGCATGCCTACCTCGGCCCGAGCTACGGCGACGATCGGATCGAGGAATTGCTGCGCTGGGCCGGGCTGACCTACCGTCGGCTCGACGACGTGGCCGAGGAGACGGCCCGCCTGCTTGCGGACGACAAGATCGTCGGCTGGTTCCAGGGCCGCATGGAGTTCGGCCCGCGCGCGCTGGGCGCCCGCTCCATCCTCGCCTCGCCCATCAACCCCGCGATGCAGGCTCGCCTGAACGAATTGAAGGACCGCGAGGACTTCCGACCGGTGGCGCCGGCCGTGCTGCACGAGGAATTCGGCCGCTGGTTCGGGCAGGCCGACACCAACGGCGGCTCTTCGCCGTTCATGCTGTTCGTGTTCGACGTGCTGCCGGGGCAGGGCGAGAAGATTCCTTCGGCCTGCCACACCGATCGCACGGCGCGTGTGCAGACGGTCCATGCCGACACCAACCCGCGCTTTCATGCGCTGCTGCGTGCGTTCATGCGGCGCACCGGCGTGCCGGTGCTGGTGAACACTTCGTTCAACGTGCGCGGCGAGCCCATCGTCTGCAGCCCGGAAGCCGCCATCGCAGCCTTCTTCAGCACACCGCTGGACGCATTGGTGATCGGGTCGTTCCTGCTGGAGAAGCAGCGGCCGTGAGCGCGTGTCACACGGGCTTGGCGGTCATCAGATAGAAGATCGAAACGAAGGCGAGGAACGCGGGGATGCCGAGCGCCACCCAGGCGCGAAAACAGCGGTCGAAGGCCGGCGGCAGCGCCGCGCCATGATGCGCCGCCTCGCTGGCCAGATCGCGCATGCGCACCTGCAGCCAGACGACGGGCAGCCAGCAGGCGACGGCGACGGCGTACAGCAGCAGCGACCAGGCGATCCATGGCGTCGACAGCGGCATGCCGGCCAAGCGCGCCAGGTACCAGCCGCTCAGGGGCTGGAACAGCACCGTCGTCGCCGTGAACATCCAGTCGGCGACGACGACGATGCGCGCGACGCCGGCGACCACGCGGGCGTCGCGCCGCAAAGTGGACACGAGCAGGTAGAAGGCCGAACCGATGCCGGTGCCGAACAGCAGGGTCGACGACAGGATGTGCAGCCACTTGACGATCAGGTACTCGTTCATCGTCGGCGTTCCGGCGGCTCCAGCATGGCGAGCAGCAACAGCACCGCCAGCAACACCACGTTCTTCAGCACCGGCCCGTACGGATGCAGCCAGAACTCCGGCAGGCGGATGCTGATGATCGCCGTGTAGACGAGGATCAGACCGGCCTGCACCGACCACAGCCAGCGCCTGCGGCGCATCGGCCAGATGCAGGCCAGGCCGAACAGCAGGTCGAGCGTCGCCGCGCCGTAGAGCATCAGCGGCTGCAGCGAGGCCGGCACGCCCGCACGCGCGAGCAGCTCGAAGCTGTCTTCTCGCGGGTACAGGCCGAACGAGACGATGCCGGTCACGATCCAGACGATGGCCAGCGACCACCGCAACACGGGCAGCAGCCAGCCCAGCCGGGCCTGGCCGCGGTAGGCATCCGCGTGATCTGCCGGCACGAAGTGGCGGGCTTCGCGCGGCGCGTGCTGCAGGAGCTGCGTGATCGCATCGGCAGGGCCGGCGTTGCCTCGCTGCAGCATCTTCCAGCTGGCGGTGTCCAGGAGGCCCGCGGGGAGGTGGTCGCCCAGGCGAGCGGCACGCGCCATCAGCGACGCCGCGATCGACACCGTGGAGGCGGGGGGCAATCCCAATGATTCGCGCAGCGCCTGAAGGTAGGCGGCCAGACTGAGCGGCCGCGGCCCGACCAGCGGCACCCGCAGACCGGAACAGGCATCCGATTCGGTCAGCGCGACGAGTGCATCGACCACATCGTCCACATGCACCGGCTGCACCATCTGCTCGCCGCGCGCCGGCAGCGGCAACACCGGCAGACTCGCCCACGACAGGAACAGCTTCGCGCTGGGCCCGTGTTCGCCGAAAACCAGCGACGGCTGCGCCACCACGCCGTCGAGCGGCAAGCCGAGCAGCATGTCGTCGGCGGCTCGCTTGCTGCGGTGGTAGGCCGTACCGGCATGCAGATCGGCTCCGAGCGCCGACAACTGCACGACTCGCCGCACGCGGGCCGACATGCAGGCGGTGAACAGCGCCTGCGGGCCGCGGATGTGCAGCGCGTCGAAGGTCTGCGCGCCGCGCTCGCGAAAGATGCCGACGGCGTTCACGACGGCGTCGACACCCAGCAGCCGCCCCTGCCAATCGGCCGAGGTGGCCGTCGCCATGTCGAGCGCGATCCATGTTTCGCCGGCGTTCGCGCAGGCGGGCGGGTGGCGTGCCACGGCCACGACCGCGTGCCCGCGCGACAGCAGGGCGGCGCGCAATCGGCTGCCGATGAAGCCGGTGGCGCCGGTCAGGAGGACTTTCATGCGGAGGTCGATGACGCGTCGGGAACGAGGCTTGCCATCGAGAGGGCAATCCACATTCCCCTTGCCGCATGACCCGCCCATCGATCGTCCAGTCCCTTGTCTCCCGACTGCCGGGCATGGTGCTCACCGGCACCTTGGCGAGTCTTGCTTCGGGGGCGGCGCTCGCCTGGCGGGGCCGGCGCGAGAACGGCCGTGCGCTCGGCCCGCTGAACGCGCCGGCCCACTGGCTCTGGGGCCAGGAGTCGCTGCGTCGCGATGGCGCCTCGCTGCGTCACACCCTGACGGGGATGCTGATTCACCACGTCTCGTCGCTCTTCTGGGCAGTGTTCTACGAGATGCTGCGCTTGCGCAGAACGCGTCCGACGCCGGCCAATGCGGTGGGGGACGCGGCCGCGCTCACCGCAGTCGCTGCGGCGGTCGACCTGCAACTCGTGCCGCAACGGCTGGCTCCCGGGTTCGAGCGGCGCATCTCCGGTCGCGGGCTGGTCTGGGTCTATGCGGGTTTTGCCCTCGGACTGGCGCTCGGCGCCTGCCTCAGGCGCCGTTGAGACGGCGAGCCTGCGAGGGCCCCTCGCATACACTGCGCGCAGGCCTCGGTGGCGAAATTGGTAGACGCATCGGACTTAAAATCCGACGCCTGCCGGAAGGCGGCGTACCGGTTCGAGTCCGGTCCGAGGCACCACGCCGCAGTTCAGTCGGCCGCGCCGACGTCCATCGCCGTCAACGCATGACGGCTGCGCCGCGAGCCAGCGCCTCGACGCAACAATCGAACGGCAGCCATGCCGCGGCGAACCGCCGCAGCGCCTGTGGCGATCCCGTGGTCTGCAGCCTGGCTGCGGCCGCCGTGCCCGCAGGCGGCAGAAGTCGACTCAGCGTGTTGGCGGCGTGCCGAGCCACAGCGTCGGCGGTATCGATGATCTGCACGTCTGCGCCCATGGCGGCTGCGATCGGCTCGTGAACGAAGGCGTAGTGGGTGCAGCCGAGCACGACGGTGTCGACGGCCGCCTCGCGCAGCGGGCGTGTGTGCTCTTCGATCGCGAACCGCAGATCGGGCGCGTCCAGGTCGCCGCGTTCGATCAGCGCGGCGAGTCCGGGGCAGGCCTGGGCGAACACCTGCGCGCCGCCGGCTTGTGATCGAAGCAGCTGCCGGAACCTCTCGCTCGCCAGGGTGGCCGGCGTGGCCATGACGCCGATACGTCCGTTGCGCGTGCCGGCCGCGGCAGGCTTCACACCGGGCTCGACCCCGACGATAGGCGTGCCGCGCCATGCGTCCCGCAATGTCGGCACGGCGATCGCCGTGGCGGTGTTGCATGCGACGACCAAGCCGACGGCACCTTCCTCGATGAGGTGGGTCGCGACGATGCGCGACCGCTCGATCACGTAGGCGGCGCTGCGCTCGCCGTACGGCGCGTGCCCCGAATCGGCCACGTAAAGCACAGGGGCTTGGGGTAGCGCACGGCGCAAGGCGCGCAGTATCGAGAGGCCGCCCACGCCGGAATCAAAGACGCCGATGCACGGCGTGGCCGATGATCGCGGGTGGTGTGGCGACAAATGGAGAGCCGAGTCCATTGGTGCGTCAGTCTAGCCTTCGCCTTCCGCTAAAATAGTACGATCGTTCGATTTTGTGGCCCCGCTGTCGTGTGGCGGACAGGCGGCTTCAGGGCCGGCCACTAGAATTTCGGTTTACGTAAACGTCAATTCCTCAGGAGAACTCCGAATGAAGGTGCTGGTACCTGTGAAACGGGTCGTCGACTACAACGTGAAGGTTCGCGTGAAGTCCGACGGCTCGGGCGTCGACATCGCCAACGTCAAGATGAGCATGAACCCCTTCGACGAGATCGCCGTGGAAGAGGCCGTGCGGCTGAAGGAGAAGGGCGCCGCCACCGAAGTGATCGCCGTCTCCTGCGGC
>DASWVR010000142.1:0-1952 GCA_036401155.1 Piscinibacter sp.
CAAGGGCGAGCGCTTCATCAAGAGCGACTACTGGAGCGGCCAGATGATGCTGGAGTTCTGGCGCGAGCTCGAAGGCGGCAACGGGCCGGTGTTCCTCAAGCTCGACCACCTCGCCGACGAGACGGTGACGAAGATCGAGAACGTCCTGCACATCACCGAGCGCCCGACACGCGGCCTCTTCCACGCGGGACGCGGCACCGACTACCGCAACGACCTGGTGGAGATGCACATCTCCGAGATCGGCCTGTGCGGGGGGCACAGCGCCTCCGGCGTGTGGGTGGACGAACACGCGCGGACCACGGTGCCGGGCCTCTACGCCGCCGGCGACCTGTGCAACGTCGCCCACAACTACATGCTGGGCGCGATGGTCTTCGGCCAGATCGCGGGCGAGGATGCGGTGGACTTCATCGCCGACAAGGAACTCCCGGAGGTGGACGAAGCCGTCGTCGCAGCCGAGCGGGAACGCATCTTCGCACCGCTGCTGCGCGAGGAAGGCATCCCGCCGACGCAGATCGAATACAAGCTGCGCCGCATGGTGAACGACTACCTGCAGCCGCCCAAGGTCACGCGCAAGATGCTGATCGGACTGCAGCGCTTCGCCGAAATCCGCGCCGACCTCGAGCACATCAAGGCGAACAATCCCCACGAGCTGATGCGCGCGATGGAGGTGCACGCGATCCTCGACTGTGCCGAGTTGGCCGCTGCCGCCTCGCTCTACCGCACCGAGAGCCGTTGGGGCCTGTACCACTATCGCACCGACTACCCGGAGCGCAACGACGCCGACTGGTTCCACTTCGTCGAGGTCAGGAAGGGCGCCGATGGTCGGCCGGAATGCTTCAAGCGCCCGGTGCCGCCCTATCTCTATCCCATCGACGCCGACGAGCGCGATGCCTACGACCAGCTGCGGGTCGACGACTCCGTCGCCGCCTGAGGAAGACTCCATGCCTACCATCGAAAACCGTGCCGTCGCCTCCGTCATCGTCGACCCGGACAATTGCATCGCCGACAAGGGCTGCCGCGTCTGCATCGACGTCTGCCCCACCGACATCCTCGTGCTCGACCCGGCGCAGGGCAAGGTCCGCATGGCCTATGATGAGTGCTGGTACTGCCTGCCGTGCGAACACGATTGCCCGACCAAGGCGATCCGGGTTGAAATCCCCTACCTGCTGCGCTGATGCCTTATGAGTGACTACGATCCCGAAATCGCCGCTGCCCTGCCGCGCCTGACGGACGGCGACCCCGCCGTGCGGCGCATCGCCCTGCGCGACATCGCCGACTATGCCGACGACTACCCGGAGCTGTTCAGCCTCGCGGCCCGCGACGCCGACGCCGGCGTGCGTCTCGAAGCCGCCCTCGCGCTCGAAGGTGCGACCGACGACGACGCGATCGATGCGCTGGTTGTGCTGCTCGGTGACGACGACCAGGAAGTCGTCGCCGCGGCGAGCACGGCCCTGGCCGAAATCCTCGACCCGGCAGCCGCGCCTGCCCTGCTGCGCAACCTGCCCCGGGTGCAGGGCGAGGCCCGCGCCGCGGTGCTCGCCGGCCTGCGCCAGCTGCGCCATCCCGACGCGCTGGCGCCCGCCCTGATGGCGCTCGACGACGCCCTGCCCGCCGTACGCCGTGCGGCCGTCGGCGTGCTGGCCTACCTGAAGAACGACGCCGCGCTGCCGGCGCTCGAGCGGCGCATCGTCGAGGATGACCACCCGGCGGTGCGCAAGGCCGCGGTCGCTGCGCTCACCTTCGCGCCGCTGGGCACGGCGCTGCCTTCGCTCCTGCGCGCGCTGAAGGACACCGACTGGCAGGTGCGCCAGGAGGCCGCGATCACCCTCGGCCGGGTACGTCCCCCCGATGCCACCGATTCCTTGATCGCCGCCCTTGCGGACCCGTCCTGGGAAGTGCGGCAGAAAGCGGCCGCAGCACTCGGCGCCTATCGCGTGGCGCAGGCGATCCCC
>DASWVR010000143.1:0-33533 GCA_036401155.1 Piscinibacter sp.
CCTGAAGCCGGGCACCGAGGAGCAGATCATCAAGGGCATGTACCTGCTGCAGGAAGGCGCGCCGAAGTCGCCGCGCGTGAACCTGCTCGGCTCGGGCACCATCCTGCGCGAGAGCATGGCGGCCAAGGAGCTGCTGGAGAATGAGTGGGGCGTGGCCGCCAACGTGTGGAGCTGCCCGAGCTTCAACGAGCTGGCGCGCGACGGCCAGGACGCCGACCGCTGGAACCTGCTTCACCCGACCGAGCGCGCCCGCGTGCCGTTCGTCGCGCAGCAGCTCGAGCCCTACGTCGGCCCGGTGATCGCCTCCACCGACTACATGAAGAACTACGCCGAGCAGATCCGGCCGTTCATTCCGCGCGACCGCGTCTACAAGGTGCTCGGCACCGACGGCTTCGGGCGCAGCGACTTCCGCAGCAAGCTGCGCGAGCACTTCGAGGTGAATCGCCACTACATTGTGGTGGCGGCGCTGAAGGCGCTGGCCGACGAGGGATCGTTGCCAGCCACCAAGGCGGCCGAGGCGATCAAGAAATACGGCATCAATGCCGACAAGATCAACCCGCTGTACGCCTGAGCAAGAAGAAACGCGGAGACACACAACATGGCATTGGTGGAAGTCAAGGTCCCGGACATCGGCGACTTCAAGGACGTCGAGATCATCGAGCTGCTGGTCAAGCCGGGCGACACCGTGAAGGCCGAGCAGTCGTTGATCACCGTCGAAAGCGACAAGGCGTCGATGGAGATCCCGTCCACGCACGCGGGGGTGGTGAAGGAGCTGAAGGTCAAGATCGGCGACAAGGTGAGCGAGGGCTCGTTGTTGTTGATGCTGGAGGCGGAGGGCGGCCAGGAAACCACGGCGCCGGCTTCCACACCCGTTCGGGCTGAGCCTGCCCTTCGACAAGCTCAGGACGATCGGGCCTCAGCGCCGGGCACTTCGACAAGCTCAGTGCGAACGGACTCTGCTGCGCCTCCACCCGGCCCTTCGACAGGCTCAGGCCCTTCGACAGGCTCAGGACAATCGGAAACGGGTGGGACGGTGGAGGTGGTCGTGCCCGACATCGGCGACTTCGACGAGGTTGCGGTGATCGAGGTCTTCATCAAGCCGGGCGACACCGTCAAGGCCGAGCAGAGCCTGATCACCGTCGAGAGCGACAAGGCCTCGATGGAAATCCCCTCGTCGCACGCCGGCGTCGTCAAGGAAGTGAAGGTCAAGGTCGGCGACAAGGTGAGCAAGGGTTCGCCGCTGGCGGTGGTCCTTCGACAAGTTCAGGATGATCGGGGATCCTCCCCCGCCGTTCGGGCTGAGCCTGTCGAAGCCCCCTCGCAGTCCGGTGCAAGCCCTTCGACAAGCTCAGGGCGAACGGAAGCTGGTGAACGCGCGGTTCCCACCGCGGCGCTGCCGGCTCACGAACCGAGCGCGCCCAAGGGCCAGTTACCGCACGCCTCGCCGACGATCCGCAAGCTCGCGCGCGAACTAGGTGTGCCGCTGGAAGAAGTGAAGGGCAGCGGGCCGAAGGGACGCATCACTCAGGAAGACGTGCAGCAGTTCGTGAAGGCCGTGATGTCGGGCAGCGTGCAAACCCGGGCGCAGGCCGCCAAGGCACCGGCTGCAGGGGCAGCGGCGGGCGGCGCATTTCCCGGCCTGCTGGCGTGGCCGCAGGTCGACTTCGCGAAGTTCGGCCCGGTCGAGCGCCGCGACCTCTCGCGCATCAAGAAGATCAGCGGCGCCAACCTGCACCGCAACTGGGTGCTCATTCCTCACGTCACCAACCACGACGATGCCGACATCACCGAACTCGAAGCGTTCCGCGTCCAGCTGAACAAGGAGAACGAGAAGAGCGGCGTCAAGGTCACGATGCTCGCCTTCCTCATCAAGGCCTGCGTCGCGGCGCTGAAGAAGTTCCCCGAGTTCAATGCCTCGCTGGACGGCGAGCAGCTGGTGCTGAAGCAGTACTTCCACATCGGCTTCGCCGCCGACACGCCCAACGGGCTGGTGGTTCCCGTCATCAAGGACGCCGACAAGAAGGGCATCCTCGCCATCTCGCAGGAAATGAGCGAGCTGGCCAAGAAGGCGCGCGACGGCAAGCTGGGCCCGGCCGACATGAGCGGCGGCTGTTTCTCGATCTCGTCGCTGGGCGGCATCGGCGGGCGCTACTTCACGCCGATCATCAACGCACCCGAGGTGGCCATCCTCGGCGTGTGCAAGTCGGCCACCGAACCGAAGTGGGACGGCAAGGCCTTCCAGCCGCGATTGATGCTGCCCTTGTCGCTGAGCTGGGATCATCGCGTGATCGATGGTGCCGCGGCGGCCCGATTCAACGCCTACCTGGGCCAGATCCTTGCCGACTTCCGCCGCGTGCTTCTGTAATAACCAACAAGAGGAGCTGCGATGACAACAGTGGTGGTGGTCCGCAAGGGCGGGCAAGTGGCCATCGCGGGCGACAGCCTGGTGACCTTCGGCGACACGCGCCTGGCGCATGGCTACGAGCAGAACGAAAAACTCTTCAAGGTAGGCGACAACTGGATCGGCATGTCGGGCACGACGGCGCACTTCCCCGTGCTTCGTCGCGCGCTGCACGGCCTCGCGCCCGAGGAGCTGCGCCTGAGCACACGCGACGAGGTGTTCGACACCTTCTTGCGGCTGCACCCCAAGCTCAAGGACACCTTCTTCCTCAACACCAAGGAAGAGGACTCCGACCCCTACGAGAGTTCGCAGTTCACCGCGCTCATCGCCAACCCCGGCGGCATCTTCGGCGTCTACTCGTACCGCGAGGTGTTCGAGTTCGACCGCTTCTGGGGCATCGGCACCGGCCGTGCCTTTGCGCTCGGCGCGATGTACACCTCCTATGACAAGGCCAAGACG
The DNA here is from genome assembly GCA_036401155.1 of Piscinibacter sp. GTDB lineage: Bacteria > Pseudomonadota > Gammaproteobacteria > Burkholderiales > Burkholderiaceae_C > Albitalea. The sequence continues at coordinate 2,861 of DASWVR010000143.1, forward strand.
GCGAAGGAAGTCGCCGAGATCGGCGTGCGCGCCGGCTGTGAATTCGACAAGAACTCGAGCGGCCCCGTCCGCGTCTACACCGTCAAGCTGAAAGAAGATTGAACATGGCTCTCATCGACATCAAGGTGCCGGACATCGGCGACTTCAAGGACGTGGCCGTCATCGAGGTGCTGGTGAAGCCGGGCGACACGGTGAAGGCGGAGCAGTCGCTGATCACGGTCGAAAGCGACAAGGCGTCGATGGAGATCCCTTCGTCGCATGCCGGTGTGGTGAAGGAAGTGAAGACCAAGATCGGCGACACGGTCAACGAAGGGACGGTGATCTTGTCGCTGGAGGCGGAGGCGGAGGCGGTGGCGGAAGCGGCGGCTTCCTCTCCTGCACCAGCGGCGGGCGAGGGGCAGGGAGCGAAGCCGGCTGCCGCGCCGCCCCCACCCCAGCCCTCCCCCAGCGGGGGAGGGAGGGAAGCGGCGCCGCAGGCGGCGCAGTATTCGGGTGGGGCCGATCTGGAATGCGACATGCTGGTCCTCGGCGCCGGGCCGGGCGGCTATTCCGCTGCCTTCCGCGCCGCCGACCTCGGCATGAAGACGGTGCTGGTGGAGCGCTTCCCGACGCTGGGCGGGGTGTGCCTCAACGTCGGCTGCATCCCGTCCAAGGCGCTGCTGCACGTCGCGGCGGTGATGGACGAAGTCAAGCACTTCGACAGCTTCGGCATCACCTTCGCCGAGCCCGCAGTGGACCTCGACAAGCTGCGCGCGCACAAGCAGAAGGTGGTGGGCAAGCTCACCGGCGGTCTCGCGGCGATGGCCAAGATGCGCAAGGTGACGGTGGTCACCGGCAGCGGCGAGTTCGCCGACCCGTTCCACCTGGCGGTGACGATGGCCGACGGCAAGACGCAGACCATCCGCTTCAAGCAGGCGATCATCGCCGCCGGCTCCGAGGCGGTGAAGCTGCCGTTCTTCCCCAAGGACGATCCGCGCATCGTCACCTCCACCGGTGCGCTCGAGCTGCGCCAGCGGCCGAAGCGCATGCTGGTGGTGGGCGGCGGCATCATCGGCCTCGAGATGGGCACCGTGTATTCGACGCTGGGCGCTCGACTCGACGTGGTCGAGATGCTCGACGGCCTGATGCAGGGCGCCGACCGCGACCTCGTCAAGGTGTGGCAGAAGATGAACACGCCGCGCTTCGACAACATCATGCTGAAGACCAAGACGGTCGGCGCCGAGGCGACTGCCGACGGCATCCTGGTGCGCTTCGAGGGCGAGGCGGCTCCCAAGGAACCCGTGCTCTACGACATGGTGCTGCAGGCGGTGGGCCGCACGCCGAACGGCAAGCGCATCGGCGCCGACAAGGCGGGCGTGGCCGTCGGCGAGCGCGGCTTCATTCCGGTGGACGTGCAGATGCGCACCAACGTGCCGCACATCTTCGCCATCGGCGACATCGTCGGCCAGCCGATGCTTGCGCACAAGGCGGTGCACGAGGCGCATGTGGCCGCCGAAGTCGCCGCCGGCCACAAGGCGGCCTTCGACGCCCGCGTGATTCCGAGCGTCGCCTACACCGACCCGGAGGTGGCCTGGGTCGGCATCACCGAAGACGAGGCGAAGGCCGCCGGCCGCAAGGTCAAGAAGGGCCTGTTCCCCTGGACCGCCTCGGGCCGCGCGATCGCCAACGGCCGCGACGAAGGCTTCACCAAGCTGCTGTTCGACGAGGAGTCGCACGCCATCGTCGGCGGCGGCATCGTGGGCACGCATGCCGGCGACATGATCGGCGAGATCGCGCTGGCGATCGAGATGGGCGCCGATGCGGTGGACATCGGCAAGACCATTCACCCGCACCCGACGCTGGGCGAGAGCATCGGCATGGCGGCCGAGGTCTATGAAGGCGTCTGCACCGACGTGCCGCCGGCCAGGCGCTGAGACGTCGCCCGGATGTCTCCGGGCGGCTTGATCAGCGTTTGGGAGCCGGCGTCGCCGGCGCGACGCTCGCGGCGATCTGCCGTGCACGTTCGTCCAGCACCGAGCGGTCGGTGCCCGCCACTTCCGAGGTGACGACCGGGCAGCGGCCGGGCGCGTCGTCTTCGGCGGACCAGCCAGCGGCGGCATCGGGCCCGGTGTTCACACGCGCAATGCCCAGCTGCGATGTCAGCTGGCTCATCGCCGCGTGGGTGCGCGCGTAAGCGATGCCGAGATCCACCTCGGCATTGGCGAACGCACGCTTGGCGGTGTAGACCTCGTTCTCGGCGTTCAGCAGATCCAGCAGGCTGCGCTGGCCGATGTCGAACTGCTGCCGGTAGGCGTCGCGCGCCTTCTCGATGGCCAGCGTGTTGCGGTCGAGCTGCTCGATCTGCTCGCGCAGCTTGCGCGTGTCGTTGAAGGCGATGGCAGTGACCTGCCGCGCGTCGCGGCAGCTGCGGTCGCGCAGGTCGGCCGCCTGGTTGACGATGTTCAGCTGCTGGCGCACGCGCGCCTGGTCGGCGCCGCCGTTGTAGAGATTCCAGTTCAGCACGATCTCGGCCGAGCTGTCGCGTTTCTGGTCGCGGATGCCGTCGAAGTGATGGCCCCCGCCCGAGCGCAGCCGTGCTTCGACGCGCGGCTGGTAGGCCGCCGCACGCGCCTGCGCGGTGGCGCGTGCCGAGCGCAGCGCCTCGATGCTCGCGCTCACCGCCGCGCTCTGGCGGATCGCGGCGTTCGTCGCGTCCTGGCTGCTCGCAGGCAGGGCGCGCGTGAGTGCAGGCACGACCGGCAGCTGCGCGGGCGGCGCTTCGCCCACGATGCGCTGGTAGCGAGCCGTCACGTCGTGCAGGTTGGCAAGCTCGGTGCTGAGGTTGGATTCGGCGAGCGCCAGCCGCGCATTCGCCTGTTCGAGGTCGACGCCGCGTCCCACGCCGGCCTTGAAGCGGGAATCGATCTGCAGCGAGGCGTACTTGTGCTGCACGTAGTTGTCTTCGGCCAGCTGCACCAGCCGCCGGTAGCGCAGCACGTCGTAATAGGCACGGGCCGCTTCGAGCGCCGTCTGCTCGGTCGTGTCGATGAATTCGAAGTACCGCGCCAGGCGCTCGTGGCCCACGCGCTCGACGTCGCGCTGCGTGCCGAGCCCGTCCCACAGCAGCTGCGTGAGGCTCAGCGCAAGACCGTTGCGAGTCAGCGATTCGCCTTCGGGGTTGCGCGAGCTGATGCGGTCACTGTCGCGGCCGACCGATGCGTTCAGGTCCAGCCGCGGCCGGTACGCGGCCCGCGCGATGTCGACCGCGTCGATCGCGGCACGGTAGGCGTGGAAGCGTGCCGACACCTCGGGATTCGTCAGCACCGCCTTTTCGACCGCCGATTTGAGCGCATCGGCGGGCTGCGCCGTCGCCTGCATCGCGCAGCAGAGCAGGGCAATCGCGCCGACCGTGGCCTGTGTCTTCAATCGCATGGAGTTCTTCTCATGAAAGTGGCGAAACGCGCCCAACGCGAGACACGCACAGCGTGCCATCTCGATCGCCTTGAGCTGCCCCCAAACGCACTGCGGGTCCTGTCCGACGAGCGCGAGTGTATGCGTGCTCACATCGCCGCGGACCACCGAAACAGGGGCCCGGCGGCCCGTATCCGGTCGCATCGTGTGCCACTTCACGACTGGATACAAATGGCTTGACGCACTGCAGCGAGAAAGCCACCGCCCACGTGACGCAGGTCACACCCGTTACGACGAGAAAGCTGTTCAAGTTGCGGCCCGTGCGGACGACATCCAGTCGTTGACCCACCACACCGTGCGCGACGCCGCTTCGCTTTCTGCCATCCCGCTCGTCGCGGTCCGGCCTTGGCCGGGCCGGCCTGCGCTCGTGCGCCTCGCGCGTGCGGCGCAGCCGTGGCTGCAGCGCCTGCTGATGATCGCCATCGTGCTCGTGGCGCTGCAGCCGCGCGCCTGGGACGCCGAGCGCATGCTCGACGCCGCGCGCAAGCAGGGGCCCAATGCGCTGGCCGGCGCGCGCGCGCTGCAGGCCGTGATGCAGGCGGCGGTCGACGGCGACGACCAGGCCAAGCTCGGCGCGCTGAACCAGTTCTTCAACCGCCGCGTGCAATCGCGCGAGGACGCCGACATCTGGGGCCAGGTCGACTACTGGGCGAGCCCGCTCGAGATGCTCGACAAGGGCACGGGCGACTGCGAGGACTTCGCGATCGCCAAGTACTTCAGCCTGCTGGCGCTCGGCATGCCGGTGAACAAGCTGCGCCTGGTCTACGTTCGCGCGCAGCTGGGCGGCCCGGGGGGGCCAGTGCAGGCGCACATGGTGCTCGCCTACTATGCTGCGCCGGGAGCGGAGCCGATGATTCTCGACAACCTCATCAGCGACATGCGGCCGGCATCGCGCCGGCCCGACCTGTCGCCGGTGTTCAGCTTCAACAGCGAAGGTCTGTGGCAAGGTGTCGGGTCGCAGGCGGCAGGCGACCCGACCGCGCGCCTGTCGCGCTGGCGCGAGATCCTCGCCAAGGCACGCGCGGAAGGGTTCCAATGACAACGAACGAAAGCTGGGCATGTCGCTGATCCGCCAGATCTGGCTGCTTCTGATCGGCGCGCTGCTGCTCGCCTTCATCGGCAGCGTCGGTGTCACCATCAGCTCGGCGCGCGACACGCTGCAGACGCAGATGCGCCTGAAGAACAGCGACAACGCGGCGGCGCTGGCGCTGTCGCTGTCGCAGCAGCGCGGCGATGCGCAGCTGATGGAGCTGCTGATGGCTGCGCAGTTCGACACCGGCTTCTACCGGCGCATCCGCCTGACGAGCGTGGACGGCCGCACCGTCTTCCTGCGCGAGGCGCGGCCCGCGCCCAGCCGCGCGCCGGCGTGGTTCGCATCCATGCTGCCTATCGAATCGGCGCCCGGCGTGGCGCAGGTATCGGACGGCTGGCGCGCCCTCGGCTCGGTCGAGGTGGTGAGCCACACCGCATTCGCGCACGACGACCTGTGGCGCGGCGCGCTGCGCTCGGTGGTCGCGCTGGCGCTCGTCGGCGCGCTCGCCGCGCTGCTCGCGCGCACGGTGATCGGCCGCCTGCGCCGGCCGCTCGACCGGGCCGTGCAGCAGGCGCAGTCGCTGGTCAACGGCGAGTTCGTCACCGTGCCCGAACCGCGTGTGCCGGAGTTGCAGCGGCTCACGCTCGCGATGAACACGATGGTGGCGCGGCTCAAGCTGATCTTCGATGCACAGGCATCGCAGGTCGAGTCGCTGCGCCGCGAGGCGCACTCCGACCCGGTGACGGGGCTGGCCAACCGCAAGCACTTCATGGCCCAGCTTGCGGGCACGCTGCAGGGGGAAGACGGTGCCAGCGAGGCCGGCCTCGTGCTGCTGCGCGTGATCGAACTGGCCGCGATCAACCGCAGCCTGGGGCATGCCGCCACCGACCGCATGATCGGCACCGTCGCGCAGGCGCTGCAGGCCTATGCGCAGCGCGCCGCCGGCTGCCATGTCGGGCGGCTCAACGGCTCGGACTTCGCGCTGTGCCTGCCGGTGGGCGGCGTGGCGCTGGAAACCGCGCAGGCGGTCGCGCAGGCGCTCGGGGTCGCGCTGCCGGCTTTCGGGCACGGCATCGCGATTGCCGTCGGCGCCGTCGAGATGAAGCGCGACATGCCGCTCGCCCAGGCGATGAGCGCCGTCGACGCAGCCCTCGCGCGCGCGGAGAGCCGCGGGCCCTTCGCGGTCGAGCTCGCCGACACCGGCCCGGCCGACGCGGCCCACGCCGTCCTGCTCGGCGAAGCGGCGTGGCGCAGCCGCATCAACGAGGCGCTGACCTTCGGCCGTGCGCGCCTAGTGGACTTTCCGCTCATCGACGCACGCGGCGAACTCATCCACCTCGAGTGTCCCTTGCGCCTGCAGCTCGACGCACAAGGGCCGTTCGAGACGGCCGCGCGCTGGCTGCCGCACGCGTTGCGCGGACGATTGACGGCCGCGATCGACCAGCGCGCGGTCGAACTCGCGCTGAACGCGATCGATCGCGACGGCCGCGCGCGCTGCGTCAACCTGTCGAGCGCCTCGCTCGCGGACAGCGCCTTCGCCGCGCGGCTGCGCACGCTGCTCGGCGAGGCGCCGCGCCCGGCGCGCGATCTCTGGCTCGAGGTGCCCGAGCTGGCCGCCGTCGAGCACTTTGCTCAGGTGCACGAGCTGGCGCACCAGCTGCGTCCGACCGGTGCGCGCGTCGGGCTCGAACACGCGGGCGAGCGCCTGAGCCGCATCGAGCGGCTGTTCGAGGCCGGCCTCGACTACGTCAAGCTCGACGCGGCGGTGGTGCACGGCGTGGCTGGGGACGAGGGGCGCGCCAACTACCTCAAGAGCGTCGTCGCCATGCTGCACGGGCTGTCGATGAAGGCGTTCGCCGAGGGCGTCGTGGACGAAGACGACGCGCTCGTGCTGTGGCGCATCGGCATGGACGGGGTGACGGGCCGCTGGGCCAGCGCCCGCCGGGCCGACCTCGTGTCGCAGCTGTAAGCGCGTATTGCTAAACGCAAGCTTCGCCACGGCTTGCGTTTGCGTGGGCTGTCGTCCGACAGCCTGACGCGGCATGCGCCGAATGCATCTTCGTGGTCCGAGCCCTATCGTTGTGGCGTCTGCGGACGATTCCCGACGGGCCGGCATGTGGCCGGCAGCGGGTTTCTCGAGTCGCCACCGGCGACGCATTGCACAAGGAGTACAGAGATGACCAAGCAAACGATGACGTTTTCCGCCGTGAGCGTGCTGCTCGCCTCGCTGGCATTGGCCGGCTGCGATACGCGCGAGGAGACGACCGTGGCGCGCGACGGCGACACCACCGTGGTTCAGCGCGAGTCGACGACCGCCCCCGATGCGACGCGTGCCGGCGAAGCGACCCGGGAAGCCGGCGCCGCCGTGGCCGACGCCACCCGCAGCGCCGCCGACCAGGCGGGCGACAAGGTCGCCGACGCCGTGATCACGACCTCGGTCAACGCCGAACTGGCCAAGGACCCGGCGCTCAGCTCGCTGCGCATCGACGTCGACACCGACGCCGGCCGCGTGGCGCTCAAGGGCACGGCGCCCGACCCGCAAGCCAAGGAGCGGGCGGCCCAGATCGCGAGCAGCGTGAAGGGCGTGGTCAGCGTCGACAACCAGCTGACGATCGGCGGCTAAGCCGCTCCAGCGCGATCTGCAAAGCGGGCGCCTCGGCGCCCGCTTTTGCGCGCGTCAGTCTCCGAGGCGACTGGCCGAGGGCGGGATCACGGGCACCATGGCGCCTTTGGCGGCCATGTCGGTCCGCAGGAGTCCCGCATGACCGTCTTTCGCGCTTGGGCCGCCCATCGAGCCGGCGGCCCGCTGCAACCCTTCGACTACGACGCCGGGCCGCTCGACGCGGAAGACGTCGAGATCGAGGTCGAGCACTGCGGCATCTGCCATTCCGACCTCGCGCTGATCGACAGCGAGTGGGGCGCCAGCACCTATCCGCTGGTGCCCGGTCACGAGGTAGTGGGCCGCGTCGTGGCGCTGGGCGGGCAGACCAAGGGCCTCGCGCTCGGCCAGCGCGTGGGGGTCGGCTGGCACGCGCGCAGCTGCCTGCATTGCCGGCCCTGCATCGGCGGCGAGCAGCACCTGTGCGCCCAACGCCAGCCGACCATCGTCGGCCGCCACGGCGGCTTCGCCGACCGGCTGCGTTCTCACTGGGCATGGGCGGTGCCGATTCCCGACGCGCTCGACCCCGCATCGGCCGGCCCGCTGATGTGCGGCGGCATCACCGTGTTCAGCCCGCTCGTCATCCATGGCCTGAGGCCGCTGGACCGCGTGGGCGTGGTCGGCATCGGCGGGCTGGGCCACCTCGCGCTCAAGTTCGCCCGTGCCTGGGGCTGCGAGGTGACGGCCTTCACCTCGACGCCCGCCAAACGCGACGAGGCGATGGCACTCGGCGCGACACGCGCCGTGTCCAGCGTCGACCGCGCGGAGATGAAGCAGATCGCCGGCAGCATCGACTTCCTGCTCGTCACCGTCGGCGCCGCGCTCGAGTGGGACTCTCTCATGGGCACGCTCGCGCCCAAGGGCCGGCTGCACCTGGTCGGCGTGGTGACCGAGGGACTGAAGCTGCGCACGGGCTCGCTGATGAGCTGGCAGCGCAGCGTCTCCGCCTCGCCCACCGGCTCCCCCGCGACCATCGCCGACATGCTCGGTTTCGCCGCGCGCCACGGCATCACGGCGCAGGTGGAGCGCTTTCCGATGGCGCGGGTGAACGACGCGATCGATCGCCTGCGATCGGGGCAGGCACGCTATCGCGTGGTGCTCGACGCTGCTTCCCGATAACCGTTAACCTTGCCGCCTTCGCGATCGCGGCCACCGCCGTGACCGAACGGCAGGGCAGGGCATCTCCTGCGCTGCGACCACCCCTCCACGGAGATCTTTCGTGTTCAGCGCGTTCGAGAAATTGGTCCATCCCTACCCGGATGCGACCCCCAGGCCGCCGCCGCGCGGCTTCGCCGCGTTCCTGTGGGCCTGCACCGAGGGCACCCGCGGCTACCTCGCCGCCATGACCTTCTTCACCGCGCTGATCGGCGTGTTCGAGGCGGTGCTGTTCGGCATGCTCGGGCGCATCGTCGACTGGCTGAGCCGGGTCGAGCCGAAGCGGCTGTGGGCCGACGAGGGCGGCAGCCTGCTGCTGCTGGCGGCGGTGCTGACCGGCAGCATCTTCTTCGTCGTCGTGCAGTCGGCGCTCAAGCAGCAGGCGCTGGCCGGCAACTTCCCGATGCGGCTGCGCTGGAATTTCCATCGCCTGCTGCTGTCGCAGAGCATGGGCTTCTACCAGGACGAGTTCGCCGGGCGTGTCGCGACCAAGGTGATGCAGACGGCGCTGGCGGTGCGCGACACCTGGATGATCCTCGGCGAGATGCTGGTCTTCGTGATCATCTACTTCGTCACGCTGCTGGCGGTGCTGGGCGGCTTCGATGCGTGGATGCTGCTGCCCTTCCTCGGCTGGCTGGCGCTGTACGTCGCCGCCTTGTGGTATTTCGTTCCCAGGCTCGGGCGCGTGGCGCAGCGCCAGGCCGACGCGCGCTCGCTGATGACCGGCCGCATCACCGACGCCTACACCAACATCGCCACCGTCAAGCTGTTCTCGCACGCCGGCCGCGAAGCCGGGTACGCGCGCAGCGCGATGCAGGAGTTCCTGACCACGGTGCACGCGCAGATGCGCATGGTCACCGGCTTCGAGATCGTCAACCACACGCTCAGCATGGCGCTGATCATGTCGACGGCCGGCGTCGCGCTGTGGCTGTGGACGCAGGGGCTCGCGGGCATCGGCGCGGTGGCGGCGGCCACCGCGATGGCGCTGCGGCTGAACGGCATCTCGCACTGGGTGATGTGGGAGATGGCCTCGCTGTTCGAGCACATCGGCACCGTGCAGGACGGCATCAACACGCTGTCGCGCCAGCTGCAGGTGACCGACCGCCCCGATGCGCGCGCGCTCGAGGTGCGGCGCGGCGAGATCCGCTTCGAACACGTGGTGTTTTCGTACGGCGGGCAGCGGCGGGTCATCGACGACTTGTCGCTGCACATCCGCGCCGGCGAGAAGATCGGGCTCGTGGGGCCGTCGGGGGCCGGCAAGTCGACCCTCGTGAACCTGCTGCTGCGCTTCTACGACGTGGAGGGCGGGCGCATCCTGATCGACGGGCAGGACATCGCGCACGTCAAGCAGGACAGCCTGCGCGCGCAGGTCGGCATGGTGACGCAGGACACCTCGCTGCTGCATCGCGCGGTGCGCGACAACATCCTCTACGGCCGCCCGGATGCGACCGAGAGCCAGATGGTGGCCGCGGCGCGCCGCGCCGAGGCGCATGATTTCGTGCAGGGCCTTGCCGACGCGGCCGGCCGCAAGGGCTACGACGCGCATGTCGGCGAGCGCGGCGTCAAGCTGTCGGGCGGGCAGCGCCAGCGCATCGCGATCGCCCGCGTGATGCTCAAGGACGCGCCGATCCTGCTGCTCGACGAGGCCACCAGCGCGCTCGATTCGGAGGTCGAGGCGGCGATCCAGGCCAGCCTCTACCGCCTGATGGAGGGCAAGACGGTGGTCGCGATCGCGCACCGCCTGTCGACCATCGCCGCGATGGACCGCCTGGTCGTGATGGACAAGGGCCGCATCGTCGAGGAAGGCGACCACCGAAGCCTGCTCGCGCGTGGCGGGCTCTATGCGCGGCTGTGGGCGCACCAGAGCGGCGGCTTCCTCGGCGAGGACGTGGACGACGCCGACGGCGCCGCCGCGCCCCCCGAGCGCGCGACGTTGCTGCACTGAGGACGACCCAGGTCAAACCCTGCACCTTGCGGTGCCGGGCCGCGCCGTACTGCACAACTTTCGCGGCGGTCGCGCGCGGGGGCGGTCCTACACTTCCCACCCATGTCCAGCCGCTTTCCGACCGCCTGCGCCTCGGCCCCGGCGCCGGCGGCGCTGGTGTGGGAAACGGACGGCGCGCCGGCCTGGGAACTGAACGCGGCAGCGCGCGACTGGGCCGCCACGGCGCACTGGTCGGCGGCCGAGTGGGCCTCGCTCGCGCAGGCGGTGCTCGACGACGCGCGCCGCGGCGCCGGTGTCGGCCGGTGCCCGATGCTGCGCTTGCGCTGGCGGGCCATCGAGGTCGATGGCGGCTGGCTGGCCTGGCTGCTGCCGCTCGCCGACGACGACCGCTCCGAGATGCAGGCCCTGCGCGAACAGGTCCAGCGACTGCAGGAGCACCTGCGCGTGGCGGAGGACGTCGGCCGCATGGGCCTGTGGGAACGCGACATCCGGCAAGGGCGCGCCCGCTGGGACGAACACATGTTCCGCTTTCTCGGCTTCGACCCGGCGCAGGGCGTGCCGACGCAAGCCGAGGCGGTCGGCCGGCTCCATCCCGACGACCGCGCGCGTGCGCAGGCCGAGTTCTTCGGCTCGATGCAGCGTGCCGGCCGCTACGACGCGCGCTACCGCGTGCTGACGGCGCATGGGGGGGTGATGCTCGCGCACGTCGTGTGGGAAGCGATCGACGGCCCCGACGGGGTGCCCGAGCGCCTGATCGGCGTGGTGCTCGACGACACCGAGAGCGTGCGCGCCGCGCAGCAGCGACTGGAAACCAGCGTGCAGCTCGGCCTCGCGGTCGGCCTGGTCGGCATCTCGCTGTGGCACATCGACCTCGCGACGCAGCGCATCCAGCTCAACGATTGGGGCTACGAGCTGATCGGCGTTGCGCCGCAGCGCGACGGCATGCCGCTCGCGGACATGCGCCAGAGCATCCATCCGGACGATCGTGCCGCGGTCGCGCAGGCCGCCGAACAGGCGCTCGTGAGCCCGGGCATCGTCGACGCCGAGGCACGCTACCGGCGGCCGGACGGAAGCTACAGGAAGCTGCTGACGCGGCGCATCGCGCAGCGCGACGAACGCGGCCGCCCGGTGGCGTTGATCGGCATCTCGCTCGACATCACCGACCGCATGCAGCAGACCGAGCGTGCGCAGCAGGCGGCGCGCAGCATGGAGCTGATCGCCGAGGCCACGGGCGTCGGCGTCTGGAGCGTCGACATCGAGGCCCGGGAGACGGTCTGGAGCGGGCAGATGTGGCGCATCTTCGGCATCTCGCCGGACGTGCCGGTGGAGCAGGCGCGGCGCATGGCGCTGCACCTCACGCACCCGGCCGACCGCGAGGCGCTGAACGCGGCATTCGAGCAGCTGGCCTCAGGCCAGCCGGCGCCAGAGGAACTCGAGTTCCGCATCCGGCGTACCGACGGCGAACCGCGCTGGGTGGTCGGGCGCGGCCGCTTCGCGATGAACGGCGGGCGGCGCGTGCTGTTCGGCATCTTCATCGACGTGACCGAGCAGCGCGCGACGCAGGAGCGGCTGCGCCGCGCCGAGCAGCGTTCGATGCTGGCGGCGCAGGCGGTGGGCCTGGCGATCTGGGAGCGCGACCTGGTGACCGGCGACACCTACTGGGACCCGCAGATGTACCGCCTGCGCGGACTGTCGCCCGATGACCCGCGCACGCCGCGCCAGTTGCGCCACACCAGCATCCACCCCGACGACCTGCCCGAGGTCGAGCGGCGCACCGCGCAGATCATCGCGCACGAGAGCGACTACACCTTCGACTTCCGCGTCGTCTGGCCGGATGGCACGGTGCGCTGGCTCGCCACGCGCGGTTCGGTCGTGCGCGACGCCGACGGCCGTGGGCTGCGCATCCTCGGCATCAACTGGGACGTGACCGAACACAAGCGCGGCGAAGACATGCGGCGCGAGAAAGCCGCCGCCGAAGAGGCCAACCGCGCCAAGAGCGAGTTCCTGTCGCGCATGAGCCATGAGCTGCGCACGCCGCTGAACGCGGTGCTCGGCTTCGCGCAGCTGATGCTCGGCGACCCGCAGCAAACGCTCGGCGAGCGGCAGCGCGAGCGCACCGAGCGCATCCGCAATGCCGGCGAACACCTGCTCGCGCTGATCGACGACGTGCTCGATCTCACGAGCCTCGAAGTGGCCGCGCTGGCGCCGGCCGCGCGGCCGGTGGCGCTCGCGCCGCTGGTCGAAGAGATGCTGCAATGGCTCGCGCCGACCGCCGAGCAGGCCGGCATCACGCTGTCGAGCAGCCTGCGCGCGGGCAGCGTGCTCGCCGAACCGCGGCGGCTGCGCCAGGTGCTGTCGAACCTGCTGTCGAACGCGGTCAAGTACAACCGGCCGGGCGGCCGCGTGGAGATCGGCCTCATCGACGCGCACCCCGCCGCGCCGGCCGGGCAGGAGACGCTCGGCTTTTTCGTCCGCGACACCGGCCGCGGGCTCACGGCGGCGCAGCTCGAACGGCTGTTCGAGCCGTTCAACCGCCTGGGCGCGGAACGCGACGGCATCGAAGGCACCGGCATCGGGCTGACCATCGTGCGCACGCTGGTGCAACACATGGGCGGGCGCGTCGAGGTCGAGAGCAGCGCCGGCGAAGGCAGCGAGTTTCGCGTCTGGTTGCCGCGCAGCCGCACCGAAGCGGCGGCGGAACCCGCCGCCGGCGGCGCGCCGGGTGCGCCGCCGCCGGAGGACGCCGGCGAACTGCATGTGCTCTACATCGAAGACAACCCCGTCAACGTGCTGCTGGTGCAGGAGCTGGTGGCGCTGCGGCCGCGCCTGCGCCTGCACGTGGCCACCGACGGCCGCAGCGGCATCGCGCGCGCCCGCGAACTGAGGCCGGGCGTGGTGCTGATCGACCTGCAGCTGCCCGACATCGACGGCTTCGAGGTACTGCGCGCGCTGCGAGCCGACCCCACGCTCGCCGGCCTCGCCTGCATCGCGCTGTCGGCCAACGCCATGCCCGATGACATCGCGCGCGCCAAGCGGCTGGGTTTCGACGACTACTGGACCAAGCCGATCGATTTCGGCCAGTTCCTGGGCGGGCTGGATCGTTTGTCGCGCAGCGGCTGAGTCCGGCGCGACGCTCGGCGTGCTCAGTGGGACTGCAGCGCCGCCAGCCGCTCGCGCAGCGCATCCTCCGGCAGGTAGCCCTGCGCCAGCATGTGCAGCTCGCCGCGTACCTCGCCCACCAGCGCCGGAAAACCGCGGATGCCCCAGGCCTGTGTCTGTTCGAAGTCCTGGCGCGTCGCGTCGCGCATCGCGTCGGAGGCGAAGGCCGCGGCGAAGTTGCCGCGCGGCAGGCCGACAGCCTCGGCGATGTCGGCCAGCACCTCGGGCCGCGCGACGTCGCGGCCCTGCGCGTAGAAGGCCTGCTGCACCGCCTTGAAGTAGCGCCACACATGCTGCGGCCAGTGCGTTCGCACCGCGATGGTGGCGCGGCTCGCGGGCTCGGTGTCGTAGACGAAGCCCGGATCGTGCAGGGCGGTGTTCGGCGCGGGTGCGAAGGGCAGGCCGGTGGCGTCGTGCACGTGTTGCCAGTGGCCGAAGATCTCGTCGGCGCGTCCCGGCGCCAGCGGCTCGCTGGTGTACGGACGCAGCCCCCCCATCACCAGCGCGAGCTGCAGCGGCGCGAACTCCGCCGGGCGGGCGAGCAGCGCATCCATGCTCTTGCCGAAACCGTAGCACCAGGAGCACATCGGGTCGGCGACGTAGATCAGGTTCATCGTCCCATGCTAACGCCGCCCGTGCGATCACGCCCGGCAACGCTTGTGGTGCACAGGGCGCGCTGGTTGCAAGAAGACACATCTTTCGCCGCCCGGCTTTGCCACGATCGGCCCAGTGAGAGACTTCGAAGATTCGACCTTGTGGCGCGTCAGCGCCTTCGAGCGCATCCGGCAGCAGACCGGCAGCAGCGGCTTCATGCGCCTCACGGGGCCGACCTTGCTGCCGACCACGCTGCTGGCGGATCTGCGCCGGCTCGATGCCGACCCGACCAGCAGCGACGTGCTCGAGGTCGTGGCCGCCTGCATGCGCCACCGCGAGCCCGCGCTGCTGTGCCTGCAACACGAAGACCTGGTCTGGCCGATCACGTTGTTTCCGAACGAGCGGCTCTACCACTCGCCGCGCGACTTGCGCGATGCGTCCATCGACGGCATGGCGCGCCTGAAGCTCGCCACCGCCGAGCCGCCCGGGGTGCGCCCGCCGGGGCACTGGATGCACGAGCGCGTGGCGCAGGCCGACCACTATCGGCCGCTGGCGCCGCTGCTGTGGACGGTCGCGCTGAACGGCCCGCGGCGCAGTCTGCTGGCCGACATCGCCGGGCCGGCAGCCTACCGCTGGGTCGCCAGCGCGAGCAGCGAACGGCTCTCCGCGCCGGGTGCCCTCGGCTCGGCGATCGAACGGCTGCAGCGCGGTTCGGTGCCGCTGCGCGAGATCGCGCAATGGCCCGGCATGAGCGCCGAGCGTGCCAGCCGGCTGCTCAACGGGCTCTACCTGGCAGGCAACCTGCTCGTCAGCCGCACGCGCGCCGCCTCGCAGGCCGAAGGTGCGGGCAGGGGGCGTGGCCTGTTCGGCGGGCGCAGGGGCTGAGGCCGCCCGGCATCAGTAGATGCGGAACTCCTTCGGCTCGGGCTCGGCGCGCAGCGCCAGGTCGGCCTGTGCCGCAAGCCGAGCCTGGCGGTCGCGGCGCGCCGCAGCAAGGCGCGAGCGCGCCTCGTCGAGGCTGTCGGCGATGTGGCGAGACGCACGCTCCTCACGCTGCAGCTCGCGGGTGCGCGCGCACACGAAGCCGCCGCCTTTCCACCACACCTGCACCTCGGTGCCGGGTGCGAGCTGCTGCTGCGGGTTGCAGAACTTCATCTCCACCGGGCCGAGCGCGAGGTCGAAGCGGATCATGCCCTTGTCGGTGACGGTCGTGTCGTGGCGGCCCGCCTTCAGGCTGTCGATCAATCCCGGCACGATGGGGGTGTGCGGCCAGGATAGAACTCGGTTCATCATGAGCCTCCGCGCAGTCGGTGTAAGTTGCGTGACAAGCTAGCGAATCCCGCCCGCGCAGCGAAGCCGTTTTACCCACCGTTACTCGGTGCGTGCCATCAGGTCGATGGCGACGCCGCGCGCGCGAGCGTGTCGCGCGCGCCCGACAGTGCATGCAAACGCTGGCCAAGATAGGCTGACAGCCGCGCATGCTGGCTGAACACGACGTTGAAGCGCAGGTGCGGATCGCCCGGCGCGTCGGCGGCGAAGGCGGCGCCGCGCGCGAGCAGGATGCCGTTGCGGTAGGCGTCGCGCACCAGCAGGTCGACGTCGACGCCGGTCGGCAGCGCGCCCCACAGGAACAAGCCGCCTTCGGATGGCCGTTCGAGCAGGATGCCGGCCTGGCGCAACTGGCGCGCCGCCGCGGCCCGTGCGGTGCCGAGCTGGCGCTGCAGCCGGTCGAGATGCTTGCGGAAGCGCCCGCTCGCGAGCAGCTCCAGCAGCACGAACTCGTTGAGGGCCGCGGTAGTGAGCACGGAGCGGATCTTGGCGCGCAGCAGCGGCTTGAGCAGCGCCGGCTCGGCTGCCATGTACCCGAGCCGCAGGGCGGGGCTCAGCGCCTTGCAGAAGCTCGAGTAGTAGACGACGCCGCGCAGTTCCGACAGCTGCGCCAGGCGCGTCGCGGGGCCGGGGTGGAAGTGCCCGTGCACGTCGTCCTCGGCGATCAGCACGCCGTGGCGTTCGGCCAGCATCAGCACGCGGTGCAGGTTGGCGGCACTGCTGCCCCAGCCGGTCGGGTTGTGGAGAACGCTTTGCACGAAGAAGAGCCGCGGGCGATGCGCGATGCAGGCGGCTTCGAGTTCGGCCAGGTCGGGGCCGTCGTGGCGCCGCGTGATCGGCACGATGCGCGCGCCGGCTTCGCGCAGCCGATCGAACAGCAGGAAGTAGCCCGGCTCCTCGACCAGCACGGAGTCGCCGGGATGGACGAAGGCGCGGCAGACCAGGTCGATGCCGTGTGTGCCGCCGAAGGTCGTGAGCACGCGGCTGGCGTCGACGGCGATGCCCTGGCTGCGCATCAGCATCGCGATGCGTTCGCGCAGCTCGGGCACGCCTTGCGGCGGGCAGCGCGAGGCCATCCCGCCGCCGCGCGCGAGGCCGCGCTGCACGACCGAAGCCGGGATCGCGTCCTCGAGCCACGACAGCGGCAGCGCGCCGCTGCTCGCCGGCAACACACCGGCGCGCTGATCGTGCGCCTGCTGCACCAGCCAGACGGCGTCCTGCTCCTCGCCGGCCTCGAGCAGCGTCTCGATGCCGACGCTCGATGCCGTGGCGGCCACGAAGAAGCCGGCGGTGCCGCGCGAGTCGATCAGCCCTCGGGCAACCAGGCGGTCGTAGGCGGTGACGACGGTGTTGGGGCTGACCTGCAGTTGCGCGGCGAGCGCACGGATCGACAGCAGCTTGGCGCCGGCCGGCCAGCGCCCGGCCTGGATCATCGCGGCGAGGCGCGACTCGATCTGATCGGCCAGCGGGACGGTGGAGTTGCGGTCGAGTGGGATCATCGGTGGGTCAGAAGACGAGCGTCGCGGCGAGCGCGACGAGCGAGGCCGCCATGATGGCATTGAAGGCACGCCGCCGCCGCGCATCGGTCAGCGCGCGGCGGATGCCCATGCCGAACAGCGCCCACATAGACACGCAGGGCAGGTTGATCGCGATGCTGATCGCGGTGACGAGCAGCGCGCCGCTCGCCACTTCCATGCCGGGGGGCATGAACACCGTCGCGACGGTGATGGCCTTGACCCAGCCCTTGGGGTTCACAGCCTGGAAGGCGAGCGCCTGCCGGAACGACAGCGGACGCGCCATCTCCCGCTGGACGATCGCGCTGCCCGCGAGCTGCCAGGCGAGCACCACGAGGTATGCCGCGCCGGCGATGCGCAGCGCCGCATGCAGCTCGGGGTGGCGCGCGAAGAGCGCGCCCAGGCCCATGCAGGCGAGGAAGACCTGCGGGCCGTGCCCTGCCGCGATGCCGAGGATGTGCGGCAGCGAGCGGCGGTAGCCGAAGTTGGCGCCCGAGGCGGTGAGCATGATGTTGTTCGGGCCGGGCGTGCTCGACATCACTAACGAGTAGGTCAGCAGCGGCAGCAGGTCGGTCATCGGGCACTCCGTTCGGGCGAGGCAGCCAGCGTAGAAGGCGTGCGCCGCACCGTGAAGCTACACGCGTTGCGCTTGGCCGGCGCGCTGTGTCAGTGCGCGGTGCCACACAGTTTCAAGACGCGCGATGCGTGCTACCTTGGCTGCATGACATCGCTCGCCATCTCCTACGACGACGTCGTGCAGGCCCATCGGCGCCTCGCGGGTGTCGCCCACCGCACGCCGGTGATGACCTCCACCACGGCCGACGCCGCCAGCGGCGCCACGCTGTTCTTCAAGTGCGAGAACCTGCAGCGTGTCGGCGCCTTCAAGCTGCGCGGCGCCTACAACGCGATCGCGCAGTTCACGCCGGCACAGCGGGCCGGCGGCGTGATCACCTTCTCGTCGGGCAACCATGGCCAGGCCATCGCGCTGGCGGCGCGGCTGCTCGGCGTGAAGGCGATGATCGTGATGCCCGAGGATGCGCCGGCCATCAAGCTCGCCGCGACGCGCGGCTACGGCGGCGAGGTTGTCGCCTACGACCGCTACCGCGACGACGGCAACGAGGTGGTGGCGCGCCTCGCGCAGGAACGCGGCATGACCTTCATCCCGCCGTTCGACCATCCGCACGTGATGGCCGGGCAGGGCACGCTCGCCAAGGAACTGTTCGAGGACGTCGGCGAGCTCGACCTGCTGATCACGCCGGTGGGCGGCGGCGGGCTGCTGTCGGGCTGCGCGACGGCGGCGCACGCCTTGAGCCCGCGCTGCGCGATCGTCGGCGTCGAACCGGAGGCCGGCAACGACGCCCAGCGCAGCCTCGTCCAAGGCGAGATCGTGCGCATCGAGACGCCGAAGACGATCGCCGACGCGGCGCAAAGCCGCTCGCTCGGCCGGCACACCTTCCCGGTGCTGCGCGAACTCGGCGCGCGCATCCTGACGGTGAGCGACGCCGAGCTGGTCGAGGCGATGAAGTTCTTCGCCGCGCGCATGAAGCTGATCGTCGAGCCCACCGGGTGCCTGGGTGCGGCGGCGGTGTTCAGCGGCAAGCTGGACGTGGCCCGAAAGCGCGTCGGGGTGGTGCTCTCCGGAGGCAACGTCGACCTGGCGCGGTTCGCTTCGCTGGTGGGATGACGCCGGGAGCCACGCTCACGTGACGCGGAAGTTCTTGAACTGCCAGGGATCGCTGCGGTCGAGGTCTTCCTCGAACAAGGTCGAGCGGCCCGCCAGCGGTGTCCAGTCGCTGTAGACGCCGACGACCTGGCCGAGGTAGGGGCAGGTCATTCGCAGCATCTCGTCGAAGGGCAGGTCGTCGGGCTCCAGCAGGCCGGCATCCGGGTTCTTCATCGCCCAGACGACGCCGGCCATCACCGGCGCGGTGACCTGCAGGCTGGTGGCGCTGTTGTCGGGGCACAGCGTGCGTGCTTCGTCGGTGCTCAGCTGCGAGCCGTACCAGTAGGCGCCGCGGGCGTGGCCCATCAGCAGCACGCCCAGCTCGTCGCGGCCGCCGACGATGTCGTTCTTCAGGATGCGCTGGCGCTCCTGCACCTCCCAGTTGCGGCCCGCCAGTTCGTGGACCGACAGCACCGCGTCGTCGCAGGGGTGGTAGGCATAGTGCACCGTCGGCCGGTAGTCGGGGTGCGCACGGTCTCCCAAGGTGAGGTGGTCGGCGATCGAGACCGACTCGCCGTGGGTGATCAGAAAGCCGTGCAGCGGGCCGGCCAGCGGCGTCCAGCTGCGCACGCGGGTGGCCGCCCCGGGGCGGTTGAGGTAGATGGCCGCGAGGCTGCCGTGCGCCTGGCGCCGGCCGTCGGGCGGAAAGTGGCGTTCGTGCGAACCCCAACCGAGTTCCGCCGGCTGGCGCCCTTCGCTCACGAAGCCGTCGCACGACCAGGTGTTGACGAATTCGCCCGGCGCCTTGCGCTCGCTGCCGAATTGCGTGTCGCGCTCGGCGATGTGGATCACCTTCACCGCCAACCGCTGCGCCAGGCGCGCCCAGCCTTCGCGCGAATCGGGCGGCGTGCTCGACGCCTCGCCGGTGTCGCGTGCCAGGTTGAGCAAGGCCTGCTTGACGAAGTGCGATACCAGCCCGGGGTTGGCGCCATGCGTGACGATGGCCGTCGGCCTGGGTTGGCCCGCGCGGCGCAAGGCCATCACCTCTTCGCGCAGGGCGTAGTTGGTGCGTTCGCCCGGCGGGCGCGACGCATCGGTGTACGCGCCGGCCCAGGGTTCGATGCAGGTGTCCAGGTAGAGCGCGCCGCGTTCGCGGCAGAACTCGATCAGCGCCTTGCTGCTCACGTCGACCGACAGGTTGAGCACGAAGTCGCCACGCGCGACCCGCGGCTCGAGCACCTGCCGGTAGTTGGCCTTGTCCAGCGGTGACAGAAGATGCGGCACACCTTGCGCGTTGGCCGATTCGAGGCCGTTGGCGCTCGGCTTGACGATCAGGATCTGCTCCGGCCGCATCTCGATGTGGCGCAGCAGCAGGGGCAGCACGCCCTGGCCGATGCTGCCGAAGCCCAGCATGACCATCCGACCGTCGAAAAGATGCTCCTTGCGCCACTCGCCCATGCCGCAGCCGTCCTTGAGTTTCAGCAGAACCTACCGTGACACGGCAAGCGCCATACCCGACCCGCAAACACGGTGTTGTCCGACCTCGTGAAGTTGAAACAGCCGACATCCAGGAACGGGCCTCGCGCGTAAGTTGCGAGTGAGCCAGTCTCGAATTCAATGCAGGAGGTTGTGATGAGCCAGACCAAACACATGCCGGGCGCGCGCTACGAAATCCGCTACCAGCCCTTGTCGGGGCAGGGCCCCGAGCTCTCGTTTCCCTGCGACGCCGAAGGCCACGTGCCGCTCGATTCGCTGAGCGACCGGGCGCGCAACAACTACCTCTACGCACGTGCGGTGGTCGGGCGTGAATATGCCGCACCCGCGGTGCTGCCGTGCGATCTGCATTGATACGACACCACGTATCCCGCCGTGTGTCCGTTGATGTCAGCGTTTTTCGTACAACAAGCATGGACGCGGGCCGGCAGACAGCACCGGCGCACGGCCATGGCGGCGGCCGGTGCCGCTGCCTAAGCTGAGTACGAGCTGTTCATCACATGGCCACCGAGGAGTACACGCCCATGGACACCAAACCGATGCCGCTGCGCGCTGCGCGCTACGAACTGCGTTTCCAGAACCTGTTCGACGAAGGACGCGCCTACGCCTTTCCGTGCGATGCCAGCGGCCATGTCGACATCGATTCGCTGAGCGACCGGGCGCGCCTGAACTACCTCTATGCGCGGGCGGTGATCGGCCTCGAGGTGGCGATGCCGGCGGTGCAGCTGCAGTCATTGCACTGAGCGTCGCGGCCGAGGCCGCCTTGCCGCTGCGGTACGCTGCCGCCTTTAAGCAGCGCCCGGCGGAGACCCCTTGAAGACCTACCACATCGAAGTACAGCGCGTGAAGGCCATGAGCAACGGCAACGGCCTCGTCGAAGCGCAGATCGACGCCCTCGTGCTGCCCAGCACCACGCCCGACGGCAAGACGCCGACCACGCGCCTCGCGATGAGCGAGGAAACCGCGCGTGTCTTCCAGCTGCTGCTGAAGGCGCAGCTCGCCGAGTTCGACAAGAGCAAGGGCCGCAGCCAGCGCTGAGCGGGGCGTTTCGGCGTCGCGTGCTGCGACACCGATAGATACAGCGAACGCGCGAATGCCCGTCGGGAGTGCGTCCCCGGTCCCGCGGCGCCGTTAAACTCGCGCATTTTTCGGGCAACCCCGTCCATGGCTGTCGCACCCGGCGCACACCTTCCTGCCGTTTTCGATCTGAAGAGCGCATCGCTCACGCTCGTCACCCTGGTATTGCGGACCACCGACCTCGACGAACTGGCGGCCGAACTCGAGCGCCGCTTCGGCAATGCGCCGAACCTGTTCGACCGCGATCCCCTCGTCATCGACCTGAGCGCCGTTGCCGGCGCCACCGGCACGCTGGACATCGACGGCCTGGTGGCGCTGCTCAAGCGCTACAAGCTGCTGCCGCTGGCGGTGCGCGGAGGCACTGCGACGCAGACCGAGGTCGCGCTTGCGGCGGGTCTCGCCGAAGCGCCGCAAGACGTGGCGCCGCCGCCGCCGCGCACCGTGCTGGCGGCGGCGCCCGCCGGCGAACCTGCGCATGCCTCCGCGCCGGCAGCCGAACCCAAGGCCGCCACGCTGATCCTCGACAAGCCGCTGCGCTCCGGCCAGCAGGTCTACGCCCGCGGCGGCGACCTGGTGGTGATGGCAGCGGTGAACTTCGGCGCAGAGGTCATCGCCGACGGCAGCATCCACGTCTATGGTCCGTTGCGCGGCCGCGCGATCGCCGGCGCCAAGGGCGACGGCGAAGCGCGCATCTTCAGCACCTGCATGGAGCCGCAGCTCGTGTCCATCGCAGGCACCTACCGCACCACCGACACCGCCTTGCCTGCCGACGTGCACGGCAAGCCGGCCCAGGTTCGATTGAGCGGCGACAAGCTGCTCGTCGATGCCCTGAAACTTTGAACAAAGGAAATCAACCGATGGCCAGAATCATCGTCGTCACCTCCGGCAAGGGAGGAGTGGGCAAGACGACCACCAGCGCCAGTTTCGCCTCGGGCCTCGCGCTCGCCGGCCACAAGACCGCCGTGATCGACTTCGACGTCGGCCTGCGCAACCTCGACCTGATCATGGGCTGCGAGCGCCGTGTGGTGTACGACCTCATCAACGTGATCCACAACGAGGCCAATCTCAACCAGGCGCTGATCAAGGACAAGCAGAGCGACAAGCTCTACGTGCTGGCCGCCTCGCAAACACGCGACAAGGACGCGCTGACGCAGGACGGCGTCGAGCGCGTGCTCAAGGAGCTTGCGGAGATGGAGTTCGAGTTCATCGTCTGCGATTCGCCCGCCGGCATCGAGACCGGTGCGCTGATGGCGATGCACTTCGCCGACGAGGCGCTGATCGTCACCAACCCCGAGGTCTCGTCGGTGCGCGATTCCGACCGCATCCTCGGCATGTTGAGCTCCAAGACGAAGCGCGCGATCGAGGGCAAGGAGGGCATCAAGGAGCACCTGCTGATCACGCGCTACAACCCGACGCGGGTCGTTGGCGGGCAGATGCTGTCGCTGGACGACATCCAGGAGATCCTGCGCACGCCGCTGATCGGCGTGATTCCCGAATCCGAGACGGTGCTCGACGCGTCCAACCAGGGCGTGCCGGCGATCCACCTGAAGGGCACCGACGTGTCGGAGGCCTACAAGGACGTGGTGGCGCGTTTCCTCGGCGAAGAGCGGCCGATGCGTTTCGTCGACGCGGCGAAGCAAGGCTTCCTCAAGCGCCTGTTCGGCGGGAGGTGAGGCATGTCGTTCCTGTCTTTCCTGCTCGGCGAAAAGAAGAAGACGGCGACCGTCGCGAAGGAGCGCTTGCAGATCATCCTCGCGCACGAGCGCAACGACCGCGCGCGCCGGCCCGACTACCTGGCCGCACTGCAGCGCGAGCTGGTGGCCGTCATCTCGAAGTACGTGTCGATCAATGCCGACGACATCAAGGTGCACCTGGAACGCCAGGACAACCTCGAAGTGCTGGAGGTGAAGATCGAGCTTCCGGAGGCCGCCGCAGCGAAGCGCCTATGAAAATTGCGCAGCGAAGGCGGACTGTCTCACGCCCAACTGGCGGGGCGGTTGTTCGCGACGTACGCGGCGTGAGGCCGCCGCAGCGAAGCGCCTATGAAATTGCGCAGCGAAGGCGGACTGTCTCACGCCCAACTGGCGGGGCGCTTGTTCGCGACCTGCGCGCGTGAGGCCGCCGCAGCGAAGCGCCTATGAAATTGCGCAGCGAAGGCGGACTGTCTCACGCCTGAACAGGGTCGGGCGCTTGTTCGACCTGTGCGGCGTGAGGCCGCCGCAGCGAAGCGCCTGTGAGCCTGTGAAATTGCGGGCGCGGCGTGTGTGACTTTTGGCGCAGGCCGGGGGCCGATCTGTAACCACATCTGACGGACGGCGCGAGGCGGCGCAGCGTAAGCTTCAACCTGCGCTCCAACCCTCATGACGGCCGCTGTTCCTTTCAAGACTCCCCTCGGACACGACGAGCTTCGCGCGCGTACGCTCAAGCTTGGCCAGAGATATCGCACGATCCTCTTCCTGATCGACGGCAAGCGTCCGCTCAGCGAAGTGCTGAGCCTCGCCGTGCAGGCCGGCGCGGCGACCCATCACTTCGAGGAACTGTTGCGGCTGGGGCTGGTGGAACTCCCACCCGAGCCGCAACCGGCACCGCCGAACGGCGCGCCGGCGCAGCCGCTGGAGGAAGACCGGCTCACCACCGTCGAGCTGGTCGTGCCCGAAGACGAGACCGACGAGGGAGTGACGGTTCGCGCGCCGCTCGAACTGCCGGTGCCGGCGCTGCCGCCGCCCCCCGAGTCCGAACCCGCGCCGGAACTCGAGCCACAGGCTGAGGCGGAGGAGGCGAACCTTGTGACGGCCGAGCGCCCGGCCGCGCCCGCCCCGCTGCGCGCAGAGCCGCCGACGCTGCGCCACGAGGCCGTCCGAGCTGCGGAGTTGCCGGTGCTGCCGGCGCAACAGGCGATCCGCTCGCGCGACACGGACATCGACCTGCCGCTGCCCAACCGGGCCGAGGCCGAACTGCTGCAGCAGGTGCGCGAACTGCTGACCGAAGCGCTGCGTCTCGACGCGCCGCTGTTCAGCGCGCGCACCTTCGTGCGCGTGCGCAACGCCCAGTCGGCCGGCGAGCTGATCGACCTCGTGTGGGAGATCCAGGACCACCTCAGCCACAAGCGGCGTTCGCGCAAGGAAATGCAAAGCCTGCAGCGTGCACGCGAGCTGCTGGGGCTGGGCAACACCCTGGTCGACGAGAACAGCACGCGGCCGCCCTACTTCGACGAGTGAAGGGCGGCTCCGCGCTGCGCGAGCAGCTCACGCAGCACCGAGCGGTGGCAGCGCGCTTCGTCGTCGCAGTAGCAGCCGATCGAGAAGCTGCTGTCGTGCGACAGCGCGGCCAGCAGGTCGAGCAGGTGGCTCGCATCGGGCTGGTTCATCTCGCGCCGGAAGCGGCCCACGAAGGCCTTCCATCCGCGCTCGTCGCCGGCGGCTGCCGCCTGCAGCGCGCTCTTCACCAGCTCGGCGCTGGGCGAGAGCGTGGGCAGCCACACGTCGTAGTAGTCGCGCGAGGCGAACTGCGCCTTGGGCACGCCGCGCGGCGGGCGCCGCACGGTGCCGATGCGCAGGCCTTCGCCGGCGGCGCGTGGCGTGCCCAGCTGCACGACGCGGATCGCCATCGCCGCGCGGCCCGGCCTACTTGCCGTTGACGGCCAGCAGTTCGATCTCGAACTGCAGCGTCGTGTTGGGCGGGATCACGCCGCCGGCGCCCCGCTCGCCGTAGGCGATGGCCGGCGGGCAGGTGAGTTTGGCCTTGCCGCCGACCTTCATGTGCTGCACGCCCTCGGTCCAGCACTTGATGACGCGGTTGAGCGCGAACTCGGCCGGCTGCTGGCGCGCGTGGGAGCTGTCGAACTCGCGGCCGTCGAGGAAGGTCCCGCGGTAGTGCACCCGCACCCGGTCGGTGGCGCCGGGACTCGCGCCGTCGCCCTCCTTGAGCGCGCGATAGACGAGGCCGCTCGGCGTGACCAGCGCGCCGGGTTCCTTGGCTGCCGCGGCGGCATCGTTCTGGGCGGCTGCCGAAGCGGCGGTCAGCGCGAGCAGGGAGGTGCACAGCAAACGTCTCATGGGCGGGTCCGAGGGGTTGAACAGGCCCGCATCATCGCCGGGATCGGCGCCCACCCGAAAGGGGCCGGCAAGTTTCGTGGTGTCGGTGTCACGCCGGGCTGATGCGGACCCGGGCCGCACCAGCCCACGCCGCCGACACACGAGCGATCAGCGTGGCGCCGCCTCGGGCGAGACGAAACGCGAGCGGAACCACTGCGTCAGCATGCGTTTCTCGAAGTACAGCGAACTGTTGGCGTGCACGCTGGCGCCGCGGTGCGCGTAGTCGAGGTCGGCCACTGTTTCTTCGCCGCTGCGCAGCACCCGGCCGTTCGATTCGAGCGTGTAGCGCAGCGTGACCCGCGGCACGTCGGTGCCGCCGCGCAGGATGCGCAGCATGCGCCCCGGCGACAGCCGCGTGAAGCGCATCTCGCCGGCGAGGTCGACGTCGACCAGTTCGATCTTCAGCGACTGCTCGGCCGGCAGCGTCGCGCCCAGTGATTCGAGGTGGCGCGCAAGCGACCGCAGGTTGTGCTTCTCCTCGGCGAACGAATCGCCGGCGTCGGAGAAGCGGGCGGGCGGCTCGGCGAACGAGACGTTCACGGTGCCGGCGTGCGCGGCGCCCGCCAGCGCGAGACACAAGCCCAGGGCGATCGAGGTGGGACGCATGCTGTTCATGGTGGACTCCTCAGGGCAATGCGAGGGGTGCTGCCCCGCGCATCGACATCGATTGTGATCCTCTCTGACGCCGGCGTGTTGCGCGATGGCGGACACCCGATCCCGGCGCGCGGCTGGACACGTCACTCGCCGAGCCGCGGCACCGGCTCGTGCTCGCCGTCGTTAGGTTCGGCCGGGACCACCGGGGCGAACTCGGGTTCCACCGGCAGCGTGTTCGGCTCCGATTCGTCGGGCGGCGGAGCGCCGGGAAGTGTGGCCATGGCGAATGCTCCTTGAACGCCGCATCGTGCTCCAAGCGATTCACCGAGACACGAAAGCGGTTTTCGCAGGACCGTCGGCAGTGCGACACTGTTCTTCATCGCGCCTGCGGCCTGAATGGCGGCACCCTTGCGGCGCAACCGGAAAGCCGATCCATGCTCCCGCCATTGCCTTGGCGCCGCACCTTCGCCGCGCTGCCTCTTCTCCTCGCCGGCGGCGCCGCCACCGCGCAGGCGTCGTCGCCGCTCGACGCCGACAACCCCGGCCGACCCGCCTGGGAGGCCGGCTTCGCGGCCGGCGGAGGCCGGGTCGCCGACTACCCCGGCGCCGACGAGTCGCACACCCGCGCCATCGTCGTGCCGGTCGTGATCTACCGCGGACCGATCCTGCGTGTTGACCAGGGTGGCATCCGCGGGCGGCTCGTCGACTCGCCCGACTGGGAGTTCAACCTCTCGGCCACCGCTGCCTTCAGCGCGCGCGACAGCACGGCGCGGCAGGGCATGCCGGGGCTGGACTACCTGTTCGGCGTCGGCCCGCAGCTGATCTACAAGGGCCTCGGGGCGACGACGCTGCACCTCAAGGCACGTGCGCTGATGTCGACCGACTTTCGGCGCATCGACGGCCGCGGCGTGAGCTTCGACCCCGAGGTGCGCTGGCGCACGCGCCCCTTCGCCGGATCGCCATCGCTGCTCACGCTGTCGCTGCAGCCGACCTGGGCTACCCGCGAACTGCAGCGCTACTTCTACCAGGTCGACGCGTCGCAGGCGACGCCGCAGCGGCCGGCCCACAGGGCGCGCGCCGGCTACCTCGGCACCGAACTCGCGCTCACGCTGAGCGGGCGGCGCAGTGCCAGCCTCAGCTGGTTCGTCACCGCGCGCGGCATGTCGCTGCACGGCGCGGCGAATGCATCGAGCCCGCTGCTGCGCGACAAGAGCAACTTCAATCTGGGGGCGGGGCTGGTGTGGATGCCGTGGCGCAGCAGCGCGCTGGCGCCGGATTGACACGGCGGCCACATCTAGGGATGTGAAGCCGCACGGCGCGCGCCTATGTTTGGCGTGACGGGCCACCCTGCCTGGCCCGCCTCGTTTGCAAAGGAGGCTCCCCATGGCCGCGCCCAAGTGCTGCTTCGATCGCATCCTCCCCCGGGACCTGCTGCGGCCGGTCATGACCGAGCCCGGCACCGCCGGGCGCCGGCGTGCCATAGCGCCGCGCGGCAAGACGTGGATGAACGGCTCCACCCTGCGCGTTCGCTTCATGGGCGGCACGGCGGCCGAGCAGGCCAAGGCGAAGGAACAGGCGCTGTGGTGGACCGAGGTCGCGAACCTGCGCTTCGAATTCGGCAACGCGCCGAACGCCGACATCCGCGTCACCTTCGACGAGGACGACGGCGCCTGGTCGACCGTCGGCACCGACGCCCGCAGCGTGCCCTTCAACCAGGCGACGATGAACCTCGGCTTCCTCGACGGCGGCACGGCGGCGCACGAGTTCGGGCACGCGATCGGCCTGGCGCACGAACACTCGAGCCCGGCCGGCGGCATGGAGTGGAACCGGCCGGTGGTGCTGCGCGACCTGGCGGGCCCGCCCAATTTCTGGGACGCCGAGACGGTGGAGCACAACGTGTTCTTCCGCTACTCGATGGACCAGATCCACGGCACCGAATTCGACCCCGATTCGATCATGCTGTACGCCTTTCCCGCCGAGTGGACGCTCAACGGCGCGGCCACCCACGCCAACGACGTGCTGTCGCAGCTCGACCGCGAGTTCGTCGCCGGCGCGAAGATGTATCCGCGCACCCGTCCCGGCCTGCCCGCGGCCGTGCCGCTGACGGTGGGCGGCGCTCGCGTCGAGGCCGACATCGGCCGGCCGGGCGAGGAGGACCTGTTCCGCTTCCGCGCCGGCGAGGACGGCGTCTACGTGATCGAGACACGCGGCCAGACGGACGTCTACATGAAACTCTTCGGACCGAACAGCGCCACCGCGCTGCTCGAGGAAGACGACGACAGCGGCTACGGCCTCAACCCGCGCATCTCGGCCCCCTTGCTGGCGGGCGAGTATTTCGTGCAGGTGCGCCACTACGACCGCAGCAGCGGCACCGGCAGGTACACGGTCGGCGTGAAGAGCCGCTGAGCCCGCCGAGGGCGGCGCGGGGTCTTTGGCGGCAGTCGTGCCGCCGCCGCGTCGCCCTGCGTACAGTGCCGCATGGACTCGCGAAATCGTTGGTCGCCGAGGGCTCGACTCGGCGGGTGGCTGCTGACCGTGCTGCTTGCCATGGGTGCCGCGCAGGCGCAAACGCTCAAGCCGGTCACCGTGGCGCGCGGCCTGTCGCATCCGTGGGGCCTGGCCTTCCTGCCCGGCGAGGGCGAGACGCGCATGCTGGTGACCGAACGCGACGGCCGCATGCGCATCGTCGACGCGCGCGGGCAGGTCGGCGAACCGATCGAGGGCCTGCCGCCGGTGGATGCGCGCGGGCAGGGCGGCCTGCTCGACGTCGTCGTGCACCCGCAGTTCGCTCAGAACCGCTGGGTCTACTGGAGCTACTCCGAACCGGCCGAAGGACGCAGCAACAGCACGGCGGTGGCGCGCGGCAAGCTGCAGGCCGAGGGCCTGAAGGGGCGCCTCGCCGAAGTGCAGGTGGTGTTCCGACAGCAGCCGCGGTTCGCGAGCACCGCGCATTTCGGTTCGCGCCTCGTGTTCGCCCGCGACGGGCGGCTCTTCGTCACGCTGGGCGACCGCTTCTCGCGCCGCGACGATGCGCAGACGCTGGACAACCACCACGGCAAGATCGTGCGCATCGAAGCCGACGGCCGCACGCCGCCCGACAACCCGTTCGTCTCGCGCGCCGGCGCCCAGCCCGAGACCTGGAGCCTCGGCCACCGCAACGTGCAGGGCGCCGCGCTGCATCCGCAGACCGGCGAGCTGTGGATCCACGAACACGGACCGCAGGGCGGCGACGAGGTCAACGTCAGCCTGGCCGGGCGCAACTACGGCTGGCCGGTGATCACCTACGGCGCCGAATACGGCAGCGGCCGCAAGATCGGCGAAGGCACGGACAAGCCGGGCATCGAGCCGCCGCTCGTGCATTGGGTGCCGTCGATCGCCCCCAGCGGCATGGCCTTCCTCACCAGCGATCGCTATCCGGGATGGAAAGGCGATCTCTTCGTCGGCGCACTGCGAGCGCAGACGCTCGTGCGCGTGAAACTCGACGGCCGCCGGGTGGTGCAGCAGGAGCGGCTGCTGGCAGACCTGCGCGAGCGCATCCGCGACGTGCGCCAGGGGCCCGACGGCTGGCTCTACCTGCTGACCGACAGCGACGACGGCAAGCTGATCCGCCTCGAACGCTGACCGCTCCTCAGCCGCCCGCCTTGCGCCAGACGCTGGCCAGCCACGGCTGCTGCTCGCGCGGCAAGCCCGGCGGACGGTAGTAGTGCTCCAGCGCGAGGAAGCCCGCGTCCTGCAGGTAGCGCTGCCATGACGGCCAGTCGTGGAAGCTGCCGTAGCGCCCGTCGTGCCAGCCTTCCTGTCCTTCGCCGCGCGGGTTGGAGCTGAACAGCACGCCGCGCGGCTTCAGCGTGGCGTGCAGTTCGCGCAGCACCCGCGGCAGCTCGGCGTTCGGCACGTGGAACAGCACGGCGTTGGCGAAGATGCCGTCGAAACGCGCCGCCGGCAGGTCGAGCGCCAGCAGGTTCTGCTGCCACACCTCGCAGCCGCTGTGTTCGCGTGCCATGGCGACGAACCGCGCCGAGCCGTCGAGCCCGATGGCCTGGTGTCCGAGCTCGGTCAGGCGAACGAGGTCGCGGCCCGGCCCGCAACCGAGGTCGAGGATGGTCCACGGCGGCGCGCCCTCGATGTGCCTGAGCAGCGCATCGATGTTCTGGCTCACGTCGTGGTCGCGCGTGCCCTGCCAGAACGCCTCGGCGCGCCCGTCGTAATGCGCCACGGTCAGCTCGGCGATGCGGTTCAGCTCTTGCGGAGTCGGTGTCACGGCGCGATGGTGCCGCATCAGGCCGCCGCCCGTGCGAGGAGGATCACTCGGGCTTCTCGTCGGCGTCCGGCACTACCGGTCGCGCGGCGATGAACGCGCGAATGCGTTCGTGGCGCGCCATCACGTCGGCATCGTGCGACGAGAGAACATGGCCTTCGCCCTCGAGCAGCATCAGGTCGCAGTCCACCTGCGCGGCTCGAAGGGCGGCGCAGGCACGCGTCGACTGATCGGGCGGAATCAGCTCGTCCTTCGTGCCGTGGATCAGCAGTGCCGGCGCCGACCGGCTGTCGATGCGCCACAGCGGCGAAGCGGCGCGCGCGGGCTGCGCCCCAAGCAGGGTCGCGACCATGCCTCTTGCGTCGGCGTGCAGGTTGGCGGCGGCGAGGTCCCATGGCCCCGCCAGCGACACGACCGCGTCGGGCCGGCTCGGCGTGCCGCGCGGGCTGGTGCGGTTGGTGGTGGCGAGCCAGGCCGCCAGATGCCCTCCGGCGGAGCTGCCGACCGCCACCACGCGCTGCGGGTCGATGCCCAGCGAGGCCGCGTTCTCGCGCAGCCACCAGACGGCCTCTTCCACATCTTCGGCCTGCGCAGGCCAATGCGATTGCGGCGCGAGGCGGTAGTCGATCGCGACCGGCAGCATGCCATGCTGCGC
>DASWVR010000144.1:0-26233 GCA_036401155.1 Piscinibacter sp.
GATGGCCCTCGAACTGCTGCCTTGGAGCTTCATTGCCATGATTACGCCTCGCTCTTCGGCGCTCAGCTGGGTGTACGTTCCTGTCATGCAAGGCTCCACGTCGGGGGGGCGAGAGTGTTGCACTTCGGTGTTGAAACCGCCGTGACTTTCTTCTGGGCCAACAGAAGAAAGTTACCCGCCCGCCGGGGCGGGTCCCGGCCTGCGTCGCAGTAAGACACCTCAGAACGTCCCAGGATAAGCCCCCCCATCCACCAGCACATTCTGCCCCGTCAGATACCCCGCCTGCACACTGCAAAGAAACGCACAAACCGCCCCGAACTCCTCCGCCGTGCCGAAGCGCTGCGCCGGAACGGCCTGGCGCCGGCGCGTCCACATCGTCTCGAAATCCTGACCCGCCTTCTGCGCCGCGTGTTTCGTTCCGGCGCGCAGCCGATCGGTGTCGAAGGCCCCCGGCAGCAGCCCGTTGATCGTCACACCCTGCGCCGCGATCGCGCTGCGCGCCACGCCGGCCACGAAGCCCGTCAGTCCGCTGCGCGCGCCGTTGGACAAGCCCAGCGCGGCGAGCGGCGCCTTCACGGCGCCCGAGGTGATGTTGACGATGCGGCCGAAGCCGCGCGAGGCCATCGCGTCGACCGTCGCCTTGATCAGCATGATCGGCGTGATCATGTTGGCGTCGAGCGCGGCGATCCACGCCTCTCGTTCCCACTCGCGGAAGTCGCCGGGCGGCGGGCCGCCGGCATTGTTGACGAGGATGTCGACCTGCGGACAGGCGGCCAGCGCCGCCTCGCGGCCTTCGGGCGTCGTGATGTCGCACGCCACGGCGCGCACTTCGCCGCCTTGGAGCGCGCGAAGCTGCGCTGCGGTGGCCTGCAGGGCCTCCTCGCCGCGCGCCGTGATCACGACGTTGACGCCCTCGGCCACCAGCGCCTGCGCACAGCCCTTGCCGAGCCCCTTGCTCGATGCGCACACCAGCGCCCACTTGCCTTCGATGCCCAGATTCATGGAGTTCTCCTAACGTGAACGAGCGAGCAACCAGATGCCGGCCAGCACCAGCGCCGTGCCGACCCCCACCCAGGCGGTGAACGGCTCACCGAGGATCAGCACGCCCATCAGGATGGTCGACAGCGGGCCGATCATGCCGGTCTGTGCGGCGAGTGTCGCGCCGATGCGTTCGATCGCCATCATCACCATGACCACCGGCGCAAATGTGCACAGCGTCGCGTTGAGCAGCGACAGCCAGATCACCTCGGGCGCCACCGCCATCGCCGACACCGGCCGCAGGATGAAGAACTGGGCGATGCACAGCACGCAGGCGACGCTCGTGGCGAGGCCCGTGAGGCGCAGCGCGCCCAGGCGCTTGACCTCCTCGCCGCTGTAGACGAGGTAGACCGCGTAGCTCAATGCACTGCCGAACACCAGCGCCGCGCCGAGCGCGACGTTGGCGCCGGCGAGCGTCACCTCGTGTCCGAACACCAGCAGCACGCCGGCGTAACTCACCGCCAGCGCGGTCAGCTGCCCGCGGCTGACGCGGCGCTTGAACAGCACCAGGCCGAGCACGAGCACGATGGTGGGGTTGAGGTAGAGGATCAGCCGCTCGAGGCTCGCGGTGATGTAGGCGAGGCCGGCGAAATCGAGAAAGCTCGCGAGGTAGTAGCCGCTGAAGCCGAGGCCGCCGACGGTCAGCACGTCGCGCCGCGCGAGCGGCGGCTTGCCGCGCCCGGCCCACCACGACAACGCGACGAACAGCGGCATCGCGAACAACATGCGGTACATGATCAGCGTGACCGCGTCGACACCGTGACGGTACGCGAGCTTGACGATGATCGCCTTGGCCGAGAACGCGATCGAACCGGCGGTCGCCAGCAGCAGGCCGCTCCACAAGGCGCGGCTCGCCTTGTCGGCCGGCACCGCGGGCGCCGGGAGGGTGGGGGAGGACATTGCGGCCGATTCTACGGAGCGGCGCACCGTGGCACCCGCGTGGGGCTCTCGCGCCACGACCGCCGGCCGCCGATCTCAGCCCCGGTCTTCCGGCGCGGCCCGCTCGAGCTGCCAGGTGTCGGCACCGCGCTGAAAGCCGAGCGACTCGTAGAGGCCGATCGCCACGTCGTCCGGGTCGGCCAGGATGACGAGCCGGTCCAGGCCGAGGGTGTCGAACCCGTGCCGGCACATGGCATGCAGCAGCGCCGTGCACAGCCCGCGGCGGCGCCACACCGGGTGCGTCGCCACGTTCTGGAAGCGCCCCAGCCGGCCGCCGTCGGCCAAGTCGCGAAAGAGCCCGCAGTCGGCCACCAGGATCGGCGCGCCATGCGGCATGTCGGCGAACAGGCCGAACCACTCGCCCCAGCCGGCGCGCTGCATTGCGCCGTAGCGCTGCATCTGCCGCTCGCGGAAGACGCGATAACCGGTCGGCTCGTGCAGGCCCTGATCGGCCGCCACCTGCTGCTCGACCGCCAACGCGGCTTCTTCGGGCAGGCGCAATGGGCGAACCTGGAATCCGGTGCCCAGCAGGCGGCGCGGCGCACGCAGCTGGGCAGAGGTCATCGTCAGCACCGTGGTGCGTCGGCACTCGAGGCCGAGCGCCACGAAGTCGGGTGGCACGACGAACGGCGTCGACACGTCGACGCCGAACGCCAGGTGGCGCGACTCGGGCTGCGCTCGCGCTATCTCGTCGTCGAATGCGGCGAGCCATCGAGCGGCGTCGCCTTCGCGCGGCGCGTGGTCGAAGAGCAGGAAGTTGCCCCAATAGAACGTCGGGTTGTGCGGCGTGCGGATCACCCAGTGATCGGCACGCGCCAGGACCTGCCCGTCGAAGCGCGCGAAGATCAGATCGGTGCGCCAGCCGAGCGACAGCCCGGCGAGCGGCTTCAAAACGCCACCGCCTGCCCGTCGCGCCGCGGGTCGCTGGCGGCCACGTAGCCCTCGACCGCCGGGTCGCCCAGGCGCCAGATGAACTGGCCCGCGCCGAAGTCCTGGTAGCTGTCGTTGATGACCTCGACCTGGTGGCCGCGGTCGATCAGGCCCTGCAGCGTGCGGTGGTTCATCGCCGACTCGACGTTGATCGACAGCCCGGCGTTGTAGCGCCAGCGCGGCGCGTCGCAGGCGGCCTGCGGATGCTGGTGGTGGTCGAGCATGCGCACCAGCGTCTGCATGTGGCCCTGCGGCTGCATGTTGGCACCCATCACACCGAAGGACATGACGGGTTGCCCCTCCCTGGTCAGGAAGGCGGGAATGATGGTGTGGAATGGGCGCTTGCCCGGCGCCACCGCGTTGGCGCTCTTTGCGTCGAGCGAGAAGCCGTGGCCGCGGTTCTGCATCGACAGGCCATAACCCGGCACCACGACCCCCGAGCCGAAGCCCATGTAGTTGCTCTGGATGAAGCTCACCATCATGCCGTGTTCGTCGGCCGCCGCGAGGTAGATGGTGCCGCCCTTCACCGGGTTGCCGGCCTGGAAGTCCTGCGCACGCTGGCGATCGATCAGCTTCGCGCGGCGCGCGAGGTAGGTGTCGTCGAGCATCTGCTCGGCGCTCACTTCCATGCTCGCCGGCTCGGCCACGTAGCGGTACACGTCGGCAAAGGCGAGCTTCATCGCCTCGATCTGCAGGTGCTGCGACTCGGCGCCGTCGACCGGCAGCGAGGCGAGGTCGAAGTTCTGCAGGATGCCCAGCGCGATCTGCGCGGCAATGCCTTGCCCGTTGGGCGGAATCTCGTGCAGCGTGTGGCCCCGGTAGTCTTTCGCCAGCGGCTCGACCCACTCCGGCCGGTAGGCCGCGAAGTCGGCTGCCGTGATCGCGGCGCCGTGCTCGGCGGCGTGGCGCTGCGCGGCCTCGGCGATCTCGCCGCCGTAGTAGGCGGCGCCCCGGGTTTGCGCGATCAGCTTCAGCGAGCGCGCCGCAGTGGCAAACCGGAACAGCTCGCCGCCCCGGGGCGCGCGGCCGTTCGGCATGAAGGCCTCGGCATAGCCGGGCAGGCCGGCCAGTTCCTTCGCCGCCGCGCCCCACTTCTGCGCCACCACCAGCGGCACGATGTAGCCGCGTTCGGCGATCTCGATGGCCGGCTGCAGCAGGTCGGCAAACGGCAGCTTGCCGAAGCGCTCGCTGAGCGCCACCCATCCGGCCACGGCGCCGGGCACCGTGACCGAATCCCAGCCGCGCTTGGGCGGCGCCTTCGCGTCGGCGCCGTATCGGCTGCGGAAATACTCGGGTGTCCAGGCCTGCGGCGCGCGGCCTGAGGCATTCAGCCCGTGCAGCTTCCGGCCGTCCCACAGGATGCAGAAGGCGTCGGAGCCGAGGCCGTTGCTCACCGGCTCGACGATGGTCATCGCCGCGGCGGTGGCGATCGCCGCATCGACCGCATTGCCTCCTTGCGCCAGCATGCGCAGACCCGCCTGCGCGGCCAGCGGGTGCGAGGTGGCGACGACGTTGCGGCCGAAGATGGGGAGGCGCTGGCTCGGGTAGCCGGCGCCCCAGTCGAAGGAGTGCGACATGGGGTCTCGCTTCACGGAAGCTGGGTTGGCCCCATTCTAGGGAGCGCCCGCGTCGCCCCTTTTGGCGCCCGCCGCGGCGCCCAGGGGTCGATCGCCACGCATCAACCGACCTGCGCGTGCGCCTGGCGGTGCAGCCGGCGGATGCCACCCCACACGGCGATCGCGATGACCGGGATGCACAGCGCCACCGCGATGTCGGGCGCGATGGGCCAGCCCGCCGTCTTCAGGCCCTTGGCCACGTAGCCGACGAGTCCCGCGCCGTAGTAGGTGACCGCCGCCACCGACAGCCCTTCGACCGCGCTTTGCAGAAGCATCTGCGCCTTCTGCCGCCGGTTCATCGCGTCGAGCAGCTCCTGGCTGCTCTGCTGCTGCTCGATCTCGACCCGGGTGCGCAGGAGGTTGCTGGTGCGCGAGATGCGTTCGGACAAGGCCTGCTGGCGGCGCGCGGCCCACACGCAGGTCTGCATGGCCGGCGCCAGCCGGCGCTCCATGAACTCGCCCAGGGTCTGCAGGTTCTCCAGGCGGCGTTCGCCGAGCTCCTCGATGCGCCGCTGCACCAGCTCGAAGTAGGCGCTGCTGGCCGAGAAACGGGCATGGGTGCGTGCATAGAGGCTTTCGACCTGGCCGGCCAGCGAGGTCAGCTGGCGCAGCAGCTCGGGTTCCTGGTGGCGCTGCGCGCTGCGGATCAGCTCGGCCACGTGGGCGAGGTCGCGTTCGGCGTGCAGCAGCGCCTCGCCGACTTCGCGTGCCATCGGCAGGCCCAGCAGCGCCGTCATGCGGTAGGTCTCGATCTCCAGCAGGCGCTGCACCGCGCGGCCCAGACGCCGCGGGCTCATGCCGTTGGCGACCACGACGAAACGCGCGAAGCCGTCGGCCGCCAGCTGCAGGTCGGTGTAGACCTCGGCACCGTCGTCCATGACGCTCGCGCCGAGCAGGCTGTCCTCGTTCAGCGTGCGCCGCACCAGCTGCCGCGTGCCGGCCACGGCTTGCTGCGGGTCCGCCGGCCCGCCGTCGCGAAGGGTGCGCACGATCATGTGCAGGCCGACCAGCCACTGGCCCGGCATCTGCGCGAGCCACTCCTGCGGCACCTCGGCCAGCGCCGTCGCATCAAATGACTCGGGAGCGTCGTGCAGCTGCTTCCAGAAGGTGCAGGTGTGGAACTCGGTGTGCTTCTCCCAGCGCAGGTGCCAGCCGCCGATGTCCACGCTCAGGTGATTCGCGTCTTCCGCCGGCAGCGGCAGGTGGCGCTTGCGCAGCAGCTCGGCGATGTGCTCGCGCGCGCGGTCCGCCTCGCCCACCAGCGCGATGTGCGACAGCGCCAGCGGCGCCGTCAAGCGCTCATAGGGACGCGCGTGGATCTCGTTGTGGAGTGCCTCGCGCTGCGGATGCGCCGTCAACATGAAAAAGAGCCGTGTTTGCCGTCGAAGGGTGCAGCATACAAAACCGCAGCCGCACAAAAGCAACAGGCCGGCTGCAAGCCGGCTTGTGAATCGAGCTGGAGCCCCCTCGTGGAGGGGGCTTGGGGGAGCGGTATGTTCGCCGCAAAGCGGACTGAGGCTTCGCCTCAGTCCGCTTCCTGAAACGCGACCTCGCGCTTGCTCCTGATCGACGGCAGCATCACCACCACGATCATCAGCGCCGCGGCGAGCAGCAGGCCGGCCGACAGCGGACGCGTGACGAAGGTGCTCCAGTCGCCGCGCGCCAGCAGCAGCGCGCGGCGCAGGTGCTCTTCCATCATCGGGCCGAGGATGAAGCCGAGCAGCAGCGGTGCCGCCTCGCAGCTGAGCTTGTAGAACGCGTAGCCGATCACCGCGAACAGCGCCGTCATGTACACGTCGAAGTTGTTGTTGTTCAGCGTGTAGGTGCCGATGCAGCAGAACAGGGTGATGGCGGGGAACAGGAAGCGGTAGGGCACCGTCAGCAGCTTGATCCAGATGCCGATCAGCGGCAGGTTCAGGATGACCAGCATCGCGTTGCCGATCCACATCGAGGCGATCAGGCCCCAGAACAGTTCCGGGTTGCTCGTCATCACCTGCGGGCCCGGCTGGATGCCCTTGATCGTCATCGCGCCGACCATCAGCGCCATCACCGCATTGGGCGGTATGCCCAGCGTCAGCATCGGGATGAACGAGGTCTGCGCACCGGCGTTGTTGGCCGACTCGGGCCCGGCCACGCCGCGGATGTCGCCCTTGCCGAAGCGCCCGCTCGCGCCGGCGAGCTTCTTCTCCATGGTGTAGGCGGCAAACGAGGACAGCAGCGCGCCGCCGCCCGGCAGCACGCCGAGCATCGACCCCAGCGCCGTGCCGCGCACCACCGACGGCCAGGCGTCATGGAAGTCCTGCCTGGTCGGCCACAGGCCCTTCACATGCTTGGTGAAGACCTCGCGGTGCTCGGGCGGCTGGCCGAGGTTGGCGATGATCTCGCCGAAACCGAACACGCCCATCGCGATGACGACGAAGTTGATGCCGTCGGTGAGCTCCGGCACGTCGAAGCTGTAGCGCGCGGTGCCGGAGATGACGTCGGTGTTGATCTGCGCGATCAAGAGGCCGAGGATGATCATCGCGATCGCCTTGATCAGCGAGCCCGACGCGAGCACGACCGCGCCGATCAGGCCCAGCACCATCAGCGAGAAATACTCCCACGGTCCGAACTTGAAGGCGAGTTCGGTCAGCGGCGGCGCGAAGGCCGCGATGATGATGGTGCCCACGCAGCCGGCGAAGAAGGAGCCGAGGCCGGCGGCGGCGAGCGCCGCCCCGGCGCGCCCCTGCCGGGCCATCTGGTAGCCCTCGATCGCCGTGACGACCGAGGCCGACTCGCCCGGCACGTTGATCAGGATGGCGGTGGTGGAGCCGCCGTACTGCGAGCCGTAGTAGATGCCCGCCAGCATGATCAGCGCCGGCGTGGCGTCCAGCGCATAGATCGACGGCAGCAGCATTGCGATCGTCGCCACCGGCCCGAGGCCCGGCAGCACGCCCACGAGCGTGCCGAGCAGGCAGCCCATGAAGGCATAGAGCAGGTTCTGGAAGGTGAACGCGACACCGAATCCGAGCGCGAGGTTGTCGAGCAGGTCCATGAAGCGGCTTCTGGTTGTCTGTGCTGCTCGTCAGCCGGCGATGAAGGCCGGCCACAGCGGGATGATCAGCTTCAGCCCGGCGACGAACACCGCCCAGGCAAACACCGTCAGCACGACGGCGTTGATCAGCACGCCCAGCCACCTGAACTCTTCGCTCGCGAAACTCACCATCACGATGAGCAGCGGCACGGAGATGAACAGGCCGAGCCGCGGCAGCGTGAGGCCGAACACCGCGATCGATGCCACGATGACAAGCAGCGGCCGCCATGCGATCTTGCCGATCCTGTCGCCGCCTTCGGTCTCGATCGTCAGCGACTTGAACAGCACGACGGCGCCGAGGATCGTCATGATCACGCTGAGCAACAGCGGAAAGTAGCCCGGGCCGGGCCTGGCGGAGTTGCCCAGCGGATAGTTGCCGGCACCGACCGCGAACGCGATGCCGACCGCCACGAACATCACGCCGGACCAGAAGTCGCGTTCGCTCTTGATCTTCAATCTGCCTCCTGCCGGTGATCTCGACTGCGGCCGATTCTAGGCAGCGACCTCGAATCGCCCTGTGTGGTTTACACGTAAGGTATCCGCAGTGCAGAACGCCCGCGCGTGCCGCGTGTCATTCCCAGGCGGGTGTCGCGGTGAGCACTTCATCCATCGTCGTCACGCCTTCGGCGACCTTCATCGCGCCGGCCAGGCGAAGCGGGCGCAGCCCGTCCTTCACCGCCTGCTGGCGCAGCTTCTGCGGCTCGGGCACCGGCGTGATGCACTGGCGCGCCGCGTCGCTCACGCTCAGCAGTTCGTACAGGCCGGCGCGGCCGCGGTAGCCGGTCATGCGGCACTCGAGGCAACCGACGGGCTTGTAGGCCCGCACGCTGCCGTTCATGCGCCAGGGCCTGACGAGATCGGCGAGCGTGTCGGCGGTCGTCTGCTCGTCGGGCTGCTTGCAGTTCGCACAGAGTGTGCGCACGAGCCGCTGCGCGAGCACGCCGATCACCGTGGCGCCGATCAGGTAGGGCGGCACGCCGAGGTCGACCAGCCGCGTGATCGCCGAGGCGGCGTCATTGGTGTGCAGCGTGCTGAACACGAGGTGGCCGGTGAGCGCCGCCTGGATCGCCATCTCGGCGGTCTCGAGGTCGCGGATCTCGCCCACCATGATGATGTCCGGGTCCTGGCGCATCAGCGCACGCAGGCCTTCGGCGAAGTTGAGGTCGAGCGCGGGCTGCACCTGCGTCTGGTTGAACGCCGGCTGGATCATCTCGATCGGGTCCTCGATGGTGCAGACGTTGACCTCGTCGGTCGCGAGCCGCCGCAGCGTCGAATAGAGCGTCGTCGTCTTGCCCGAGCCCGTCGGCCCGGTGACGAGGATGATGCCGTGTGCGCGCGCGACGAGCTGCTCCCAGCGCTTGGCGTCGTGGCTGCCGAAACCGAGCTGCTCCAGCGGCTTGACGGTGGTGTCGGGGTCGAAGATGCGCATCACCATCTTCTCGCCGAACGCGGTGGGCAGCGTCGACAGGCGCATCTCGACTTCGTCGCCGTCGGGGTTGCGCGTCTTGATGCGGCCGTCCAGCGGACGGCGCTTTTCGACCACGTCCATGCGGCCCAGCAGCTTCACGCGCGCGATCATCGCGTTCATCACGCCCGGGGGGAGCTGGTAGACGGTGTGCATCACGCCGTCGATGCGAAAGCGGATCGCGCTCAGCTCGCGGCGTGGTTCGAGGTGGATGTCCGAGGCGCGCTGGTCGAACGCGTACTGCCACAGCCAGTCGACCACCTGCACGACGCCCTGGTCGTTGGCGTCGAGCTGGCGGTTGCTGCGCCCGAGCTCCACCAGCTGCTCGAAGCTCGCGGCCGCCGAGTTCTCGCCGCTCTTGATGGCCGCCCGCACCGACTTCGACAGCGTGTAGAACTCGGTCGTGTAGCGCTGCAGCTCCGCCGGGCTCGTGAGCACGAGCTTGACCGCGCGGCGGGTATGGGCCTCGATTTCCGCCACCCACCCGGTGTCGAACGGCTCGCAGGTGGCGATGGTCACTTCGTGCGCGCCGACCTGCAGCGGCAGCGCGCGGCGGCGTTCGGCATAGCTGATCGACATGACCTCGGCGACGCGGCCCACGTCGACCTTGAGCGGGTCGATGCGCACGTACGGCAGCCCGCAGCGGCCGGCCAGCCACTCGGTCAGCGCCTCGCTGTCGAGCGCCTTGCCGCTGCCCTTGCGCGTGAGGCCCGCCGCCCCCAGGCGCACCAGCGGATGCTGAACGCTGTCGGCCGAGCCGAAGCGCTTCTTGGTGCGGTCGGCGTCCTCGCCGCTGATCACGTGGTCCTCTCGCAGCCACTTGATCAGCAGCCG
Source organism: Piscinibacter sp. (assembly GCA_036401155.1). Classification (GTDB taxonomy): domain Bacteria; phylum Pseudomonadota; class Gammaproteobacteria; order Burkholderiales; family Burkholderiaceae_C; genus Albitalea. The sequence continues at coordinate 9,896 of DASWVR010000144.1, forward strand.
CCAGTCGAGGCGGCCGCGCGGCGTGGCGTGGACGGGCAGATCGGTGGGGTTCATGTGTCGACTCGTTCGCCCGGCAACGGGCGGATCATTCGCAGCCATTTGCGGGCCGGCAGCTGGAAGCGAGTTTCAATGTTTTCCGCACGAGCGGCAAGCACGTCGCGCGCGGGCTTCGGCTCGCCCTTCCAGGCCACGACGATGGTGTTGCCTTCCCTGGTCGGCCGCAGGCTGCACGCCCTGTCGCGACCGAACGCCGAGGCGATGCGCGCCGCGCTGCGCTCGAAGCTCGCATCGCGGCCGAACAGGTTGACGCTCATGACGCCCCGCTCGGCCAGCAGCCGCGCGCAGTCGCGGTAGAACGCCGCGCTGTCGAGCACCGGGCTCGCGGCATCGTGGTCGTAGAGGTCGATGCACAGCACGTCGGCGCTGCCCGCGTGACCGGGGTCGGCCGCGTAATCCGCCGCGTCGGCCTGCAGCACCTTGAGTCGCGCGCCATCGTCGGGCAGGCGAAACCACAGCCGGCAGGCGGCGATCACCGTGGGGTTCAGCTCCACCGCCGTGGTGCGCATCTTCATCACGCCGTGGCAGAAGCGCGTGATCGCCGCCGCCCCCAGGCCGAGCTGCACGGCGTGGCCGCGGGCGAGCTGGTCGTGCGGCCGAAACAGCATCCACGCCATCATGCGCTGGATGTACTCGAGCTCCAGCGCCTGCGGCTTGCGCACGCGCATCGCGCCCTGCACCCAGGGTGTACCGAGGTGCAAGTAGCGCACGCCGCCGGCTTCCGACATGGTGGCCGGTGCAAGCTCGTCGAGGTCCACGTTCTTGTGTTTCATGCGGGGCCGGGCGCGACGAGCGCGCCGCGCCCGGCGGGGCTGGAGAACCCGTCAGTCTGCCAGAGCGGCCAGCCGCGGCAGTGCGGCGTGTGCATTCGCGCTCGTGATGCGCGCTGTCTCGTCGAGCGACCAGCCGCGCAGCGCCGCCAGCGTCTGCGCGATGCGCGGCAGCTCGGCCGGCTCGTTGCGCATGGCCGCGCCCGCCGCGCGCTCGGCCGCGGTGCGGTACATCCAGTGCGGCGGGATGTCGGGAGCGTCGGTCTCGAGCACGATCGCCTCGGCCGGCAGCGACTGCGCCACGCGCCGGATCTGCAACGCGCGGTCGAAGGTCATCGCGCCGCCGAAGCCCAGCTTGAAGCCGAGGTCGACGAAGTGCCGCGCCTGCTGCTCGCTGCCGTTGAAGGCATGCGCGATGCCGCGCACCGCGATGCGCCGCAGATGCTTGAGCAAACTGTCGGCCGACTTGCGCACGTGCACGATCACCGGCAGACCGAACTCACGCGCGAGCGCCAGCTGCGCCGCGTAGAAGCGCTCCTGCCGGGCGCGGTCCAGCCCCGGCACGAAGTGGTCGAGCCCGATCTCGCCCACGGCCACCAGCCGCGGATCGTCGCGCCGCTGCTGCAGTGCATCACGCAGCAGATCGAGGTCGCCGTCGTGCGCCTGGTCGGTGCACAGCGGGTGGATGCCCAGCGCATAGGCGAAACCGTGGCAGTGCGCGAGGGTGTGCACCGCGCCGAAATCCCACACTGCCACCGCGGGCAGCACGAGCTGCCGCACGCCCACGGCGGCCGCGCGTTGAACCACTTGCTCGCGGTCGGCGTCGAACTCGCGCGCGTCGAGGTGGCAGTGCGTATCGATCCACGGCATTTGCCGGAATGATGCCTGTGCACAAAACCCGCCGTCGTGTTACGGTTCAGGCACGAGGTTTGCCGAATGGCGACCGAGGGGGTGCAGTGATGAAGAGGGCTCCGCTTTACAGCCGTTCTCGTCAACGGTTCGGTTCGCCGGCTCAGGGCAACGAGACGGCGGCGTCGCGGGACCCTGTCAGCACGCCCTCCTCGCCACATGCCGGCGTGCCGGCGCCGCAGACCATGGACTCCGCACCCGTCAAGCGCTCGCGCTGGCGCGCCTTCCTGGCCCGCCACCCGGTGCCGGTGTGGGCGCTGGCAGCGGTGCTGCTGCTGTTCGCGGGCGGCGCCGCGCAGCGTGCGATGTTCGTTCCCGCTGCCGCCCTCACGCAAAAGGACATCGACTTCGCCGTGCGCCAGTCGCTCGAGAAGGATCCGCTGCCGTCGCCCTATTCGAAGGCCTATGCCGCGATCCGGCCCTCGGTGGTGCGTGTCGTCGGGCTCGACAAGGACGAGGAGGAAATGCCCAAGCCGGGCGACGACCCGCGCAAACATGCGCGCTCGACCGGCACCGGCGTGGTCATCATCGACAACGGCACCATCCTCACCAACCTGCACGTGGTCGTCGGCTCGCAGCGCATCCGGGTGACCTTCGCCGACGGCCACGAGTCGGACGCGTCGATGGTCGGCGCGCAGCCGGAGAACGATCTCGCGGTGCTGCGCGCCAACAGCATCCCCGACGATCTGCAAGCCGCCACCATGCGCGGCACCGGCGACCTGGTGCCGGGCGACGAAGTCGTCGCCGTGGGCTTCCCATTCGGCATCGGCCCCTCGACCTCGGGCGGCGTGATCTCGGGCCTCAAGCGCAGCTTCCGCGCGCCCGACGGCGACCGGCTCACCAACCTGATCCAGTTCGACGCCGCCGCCAACCCGGGCAACTCCGGCGGGCCGCTGGTCACGATGGACGGCGCCGTGGTGGGCGTCGTCACCGCCATCCTCAACCCGGGCGACCAGGGCACCTTCATCGGCATCGGCTTCGCCGTGCCGATCGAAAACGCCGCTGCCGCGGCCGGCCTGCCGCCGTTCTGAGCTTCGCTCACGCACTCCTTCGACGAACCCCCATCGCGCGCATCACACCATGGACAACACCGAACACACCGCCACGCTGATGGAGCGCATCCTCTACGAGGTCAAGCGCGTCGTCGTCGGGCAGGACCATTTCCTCGAACGCGTGATGGTCGCGATGCTCGCGCAAGGCCACCTGCTGGTCGAGGGCGTGCCCGGCCTCGCCAAGACGATCACCATCAAGACGCTCGCGACCACGCTGCGCGGCTCGTTCAAGCGCATCCAGTTCACGCCCGACCTGGTGCCGGCCGACCTGGTGGGCACGCGCATCTACAACCAGAAGACCGGCGACTTCAGCACCTCGCTCGGGCCGGTGTTCGCCAACCTGCTGCTGGCCGACGAGATCAACCGCGCCCCGGCCAAGGTGCAAAGCGCGCTGCTGGAAGTGATGCAGGAACGACAGGTAACGATTGCAGGCGAAACGCACAAGGTTCCGTCGCCTTTTCTGGTGATGGCCACGCAGAACCCGATCGAGACCGAAGGCACCTACCCGCTGCCCGAAGCGCAGGTCGACCGCTTCATGATGAAGGTGCTGGTGGGCTACCCGAGCGACGAAGAGGAGTTCGTCATCGTGCAGCGCGTCACCGGCGACCCGGAGATCGTGAGCGCGGTCGCGAGCACGGGGCAGCTGGCAGAGCTGCAGCAGGAGTGCCGCAAGGTCTACGTCGATCCGTCGCTGATGCAGTACGCGGTCAAGCTGGTCTCGGCCACGCGCGAGCCCGCGCGCCACGGCCTGCCCGATCTCGGCAAGTACATCACCTTCGGCGCCAGCCCGCGTGCCACCATCGGCCTGATCGAAGGCGCCAAGGCGATGGCGATGCTGCGCGGACGCGCCTACGCGCTGCCCGAGGACGTGTCGGACCTGGTGCCCGACGTGCTGCGCCACCGCCTGGTGCTGAGCTACGAAGCGCTCGCCGACGGCTTGTCGGCCGACCAGATCGTGACGCAGATCGTGCAGAAGGTGCCGCAGCCGGACAAGCCGCTCGCGCATCATCCCGACGAGCGCTAGCAACGGCATCGGGCCCGCGACACCATGAACGCGCCGACCACCGAGGCCATCCTGCGGCGGCTCGAATGGACGGTGATCCGCCGCCTGGACGGGCTGCTCCAAGGCGACTACCGCTCGCTGTTCCGCGGCGCGGGGCTCGACCTCGCCGACCTGCGCGAGTACCAGCACCACGACGACGTTCGCCACATCGACTGGAACGTCACCGCGCGCCTGCAGATCCCGCATGTGCGCCAGTTCACCGAGGACCGCGAACTCAACGCCTGGTTCCTGCTCGACCTGAGCGGCAGCGTCGACTTCGGCTCGCAGGAGCGCACCAAGCGCACGGTGTCGGCCGAGTTCGTGGCCGTGCTGGCGCGGCTGCTCACCCGCCACGGCAACCGCGTCGGCGCGCTCGTCTACGGTTCCGCGGTGGACGCCATGCTGCCGGCGCGCCACGGGCGCACCCACGTGCTGCACCTGCTGCAGCGCATGCGCTCGTACCAGCCGCCGCCGGCGGCGCAGGAGACGCAGCTGCGCGGGCTGCTCGAGTCGGCCATGCGCATGATCCCGCGCCGCGCGATGGTGTTCGTGATTTCCGACTTCATCAGCGCGCCCGGCTGGGAACTGGCGCTCGCCCATCTTGCGCGGCGCCACGAGGTGCTGGCGATCCGGCTCTACGACGCGAGCGAGCTGGAGCTGCCCGACCTGGGCCTGGTCACCATCCAGGACGCCGAAACGGGCGAGCAACTGTTCGTCGACACGCACGACGCGGGCTTTCGGGAGCGATTCGTGCGGGCCGCCGAAGAGAACGAGAATCGGCTGCACGAGGCCCTCGCTCGCGCGGGGGTCGATACCCTGGAACTCGCCACCGACGACGACCTCGTGGACAGCGTGCTGCGATTCGCCGAGATGAGAAAGCAGCGCAGCCGGCTCTCGGCCGGCGGCGCGATGCCGGTGCACCTGCTTCGACACCCTGGGCCCGCCGGGGCGTCGACTGCAGACCGGCCTGAAGTAGGAGGCCGCCCATGACTTTCGTCTGGCCCGATCTGTTGTGGTTGTTGCTCGCCGTGCCGGCGCTGGTGCTGATGTACCTGTGGCTGCTGCACCGGCGCAAGAAGAACACCGTGCGCTACGCCAGCCTGGCGCTGGTGAAGCAGGCCGCAGGCAAGGGCCCCGGCTGGCGCCGCCACGTGCCGCCGGCGCTGATGCTGCTGGCCATCGCCACGCTGCTGATCGCCACGGCGCGGCCGACGGCGATCGTCACGCTGCCGTCGCAGCAGGAGACCATCGTCCTCGCGATGGACGTGTCGGGCAGCATGCGTGCGACCGACGTGCAGCCGAACCGGCTGGTCGCCGCGCAGGAGGCGGCCAAGGCCTTCGTCAAGGAGCTGCCGCGCAGCGTGCGCGTGGGTGTGGTGTCGTTTGCCGGCACCGCTGCGGTGGTGCAACCGCCGACGCAGAACCACGAGGACATCTTCGCCTCCATCGACCGCTTCCAGCTGCAGCGCGCCACCGCCATCGGCAGCGGCATCGTGCTCTCGCTGGCGACGCTGTTCCCCGACGCCGGCATCGACCTGTCGCAGATCACCGGCGCGCGCAACATGCCGCTCGGCCCGGGCGAGACGCCGAAGAAGGAGAAGGCGCCGGTGCAGCCGGGGTCGTACACCTCGGGCGCGATCATCCTGCTCACCGACGGACAGCGCACCACCGGCCCCGACCCGGTCGATGCCGCCAAGATGGCCGCCGACCACGGCGTCAAGGTCTACACGGTGGGCATCGGCACCAAGGACGGCGAGGTCATCGGCTTCGAAGGCTGGAGCATGCGGGTGCGGCTGGACGAAGACACGCTCAAGCAGATCTCCAACCTGACCCGGGCCGAGTACTTCTATGCCGGCACCGCGGCCGACCTGAAGAAGGTCTACCAGTCGCTCAGCTCGCGGCTGGTCGTCGAGAAGAAGGAAACCGAGGTCAGCGGCCTGTTCGCCGCCGCCGCGGCGGCGCTGGTGGCGCTGGCCGCCGGCCTGTCGGTGGCCTGGTTCGGCCGCGTGATGTAGCGCTCGCGGGGCACCGGCGCAGCGGCGCCGGGCCGCAAGAATCGCCGACCCCTTCAGTCGACCAGGCGGCCTTTCTTGATCCGCAGCACGTGGTCGCACTTCTTCGCCAGCGTTTCGTCGTGCGTGACCATCACGTAGGCCATGCCGCGGTCGCGCGCGAGATCCAGCATCAGCGCGAACACGCCGTCGGCGGTCTCTCGGTCGAGGTTGCCGGTCGGTTCGTCCGCGAGCACGCAGGCCGGGTCGCCCGCCAGCGCGCGGGCGATCGCCACCCGCTGGCGCTCGCCGCCCGAGAGTTGCGAGGGCCGGTGCATCACCCGGTCGGCGAGCCCCACCTGCGCCAGCACGCCCTGCGCCTTCACGCGTGCGTCGTGCAGCGTGGCGCGGCGGATGCGCAGCGGCATCGCCACGTTGTCGAGCGCGGTGAACTCGGGCAGCAGGTGATGGAACTGGTAGACGAAGCCGAGGTGCAGGTTGCGCCAGTCGCCCTGTTCGGCCGGCGGCATGTGCGCGAAGTCGCGGCCCTCGAGTTCGACCGTGCCGGCGGTGGGCGCCTCCAACCCGCCCAGCAGGTGCAGCAGCGTGCTCTTGCCCGAGCCCGAGGCGCCGACCACCGCCACCGTTTCGCCACGCCTGACCGTCAGGTCCACGCCCTGCAGCACGTGCACGTCGAGCCCACCCTCCTGGAAATGTTTGTGCAGCCCGATGGCGCGGATGACCAGTTCACTCATAACGCAGCGCCTCGGCGGGTTGCACGCGGCTCGCGCGCCAGCTCGGGTACAGCGTGGCCACGAAGGCGAGCACCAGCGAGATCAGCACGATCGGCACGATGTCCGAGCTCTGCGGGTCGCTGGGCATGCGGCTGATCAGGTAGATGCTGCCGGGCAGGAAGCTCACCTGCAGCGCCCGTTCGATCGCCGGCACGATGACATCGATGTTGAGCGCGATCAGCAGGCCCAGCAGCACGCCGCTCAGCGTGCCGATGACGCCCGAGGCCGCCCCCTGCACCATGAAGATGCCCATGATCGAACGCGGGCTCGCGCCGAGCGTGCGCAGGATCGCGATGTCGGCCTGCTTGTCGGTGACCGTCATCACGAGGGTCGACACCAGGTTGAAGGCGGCCACCGCGACGATCAGCGTCAGGATGATGAACATCAGCCGCTTCTCGATCTGCACCGCCTCGAACCAGTTGCGGTTGGTGCGGGTCCAGTCGCGCACGTTGACCTGCGGCCCGAGCGAGGCGGCGAGCTCGTCGGCCACCTCGCGCGCGGCGTGCACGTCGGCCAGGCGCAGCTGCACGCCGGTCGGCCCTTCGACGCGGAACAGCCGCGCCGCATCGTCGAGGTGGATCAACGCGAGGCCGCTGTCGTATTCGAAGTGGCCGGCGTCGAAGGTGCCCACCACCGTCATCTGCTTGAGCCGCGGCACGATGCCCGCCGGCGTGACCTGGCCGCCCGGCGCGACGATGGTGACGCTGTCGCCTTCGCGCACGCCCATCGCGCGCGCCAGCTCGCCGCCCAGCACGATGCCCCAGCCGCCCGGCTGCAGCTTGGACAGCGTGCGCTCCTTGATCTTCGCGGCGAGGTCGGTGACGGTGGCCTCCTCGTCGGGCGAGATGCCGCGCACGATGGCGCCGCGCATGTCGTCGCCGCGCGCGATCAGCGCCTGCGCGGCGACGAAGGGCGCGGCCCCGATGACCTGCGGATTCTCGCGCGCCTTCGCCGCGGTCGCCTGCCAGTCGGCCAGCGCGACGCCTTGCGATTCGTAGACCTCGATGTGCGCGATGACCGACAGCATGCGGTCGCGCACCTCCTTCTGGAAGCCGTTCATCACGCTCAGCACGACGATCAGCGCCATCACGCCCAGTGCGATGCCGATCATCGAGACGAAGGAGATGAAGGAGATGAAGCCGTTGCGGCGCCCCACCCGGCCGGCGCGGGTGTAGCGCCAGCCGATCTGCAATTCATAAGGCCAGTTCATTGGGGGGCGATGCTACCCGAGGGTACGGCCGGCCGCTCGCGCGCCGCGGCGATGCCGCGCCCGACGTTCACACGCGCCAGCAGCGCCAAGCCGACCACGAAGAACACCGCCGTCGACATGATCGCGAGGCGGTGGTTGCCGGCACTCAGCCAGGTGATGACGCCGTAGGTCACCGGGCCGATGATGGCGGCGAGCCGCGTGGCGAAGGTCCACAGGCCGTAGAACTCGGCGCGCTGCCGCTCGGGCGCGAACAGGCCGATGATGGCGCGGCCGGTCGACTGGCTGGAGCCCATGCACAGGCCGGCGATGACGGCGGCGACCCAGAACAGCGGCGCCGTCGTTGCGAGCGCCGCGAGCGTGATCATCACGATCCAGCCGGCAAGCGTGAGCGCCAGCGCGCGCTTGGCGCCGATGCGATCCTGCCAGTAGCCGAAGCCGAAGGCGCCGAGCGCCGCGGCGATGTTGACCAGGAAGATGAGCATCATCGTCTGCGCCTGCTGGAAGCCGAGCACCTGCTCGGCATAGACCGCGGCCAGCGCGATGACCACCGAGATGCCGGCCTGGTAGAACGCACCGCAGATCAGCATCGACGTGAAGTCGCCGAAGCGGCGTGCGTTGCGCCAGGTCTGCGCCAGCTCGCGCAGCGATGCGGCGATGCCGGAGCCCGTGACCGACAGCGGCTGGGCCACCGCGCGCTCGCGCAGCAGCACGAAGGTCGCGATCGAGGCGATGCCGTAGACGCCCGCGGTGATCAGCATCGTGACCGGCACGAACGAGGTGGCCGGCTCGCCGCGCGCCTGCGCCGCCAGCACGTAGGCGAGGCTCAGGCCCAGCGCCAGCATGCCGCCGAAATAGCCGAAGCTCCAGCCCCAGCCCGAGACGCGGCCGATGGCGTTGTGGCGCGCGAGTTCGGGCAGGAACGCCGCCGACAGCGACTCGCCGTAGGAGTAGAAGGTGTTCGACAGCACGATCGCGAGTACCGCCAACGTCACGTCGCCGCGGCCGGTGAGCGCGAGCGTGCCGGTGGCGAGGATGCAGCCGACGGTGCTGATCGCGAGCAGCCGCTTCTTCGCCGCGCGCAGGTCGGCATAGGCGCCGATCGCCGGCATCGTCAGCATCACGAGCAGGCTCGACGCGCCGAGCGTGAGCGTCCAGGCGAAGGTGCCCCAGTCCGCCCCGTCGGCGATGACACCGACGAAGTAGGCGTTGAACACCGCCGTCAGCACGACCGTCGTGTAGCCCGAATTCGCGAAGTCGTACATCGCCCAGCCGAAGACTTCGCGCTTGCGAACGCCATCGTTGAGCGCTTCCTGCGGGAAGAGGGCCATGGCGGATCCCCGTGGTTGTGGCAAGCGAAAGGTTCAGAGCCTGCGCGTGGCTACTTCCGCGCAGCAAGGAACGGATTGAGGACCGGAACACCGAAGTGCTTGAAGTCGGCCACGTTGCGAGTCACCACCGTGAGTTTGTGTACGCGAGCTGTCGCGGCAATCATCGCGTCCTCGTACAGGGTGTCGGAGGCGCCGTGCATCAGTCGTGCCCACTCTCGAAAGGACGTCGCATCCATCGGCACCACGTTGAAGGTCGCTGCCACCTGTTCCAGCCAGAGCTCGAGTTCGTCGGCCTTCGGTGCGTCTTGCTCCCTCGTGATCTCGATGCCAGCCTGTATCTCGCCGATGGTCACCGCGCTGATGTGCAGCTCAGCGTCCTCGACGCCCTCGATCCATTGCAGCACGGCCCCATGGGGCTTGGGCTTGCGCAGTTCCGAAACGACATTCGTATCGAGCACGTACATCGTGCTCACCGAAGCGCGAAGGGGCCGCGCCGCCGAGCATGGCCTCTGGGAGGAACGGGAATTTCCGCACGCGCCTCATCGCAGAGCAGCAGTTCCTTGAGCGAGCGTCTCGCGGATGCCTGAAGCCTGCGCCACTCGTCGGCCGGCACCAGCACGGCCGCCTCGGCCCCGCGCTTCGTCACCATCTGCGGACCCTCGGTCAAGCATGTCTCCAGGAACTCGCTGAATCGAGCCTTTGCGTCCTGAACGGGCCAAGTCTTCATCATATTCACCGCCCATTATGACTAGTGTTATGACTAGTCTATCAGATGTCAGTGCGCCTCGTCCCAGTTGCGCCCCACGCCCACTTCCGCCACCAGCGGCACCTTCAGCTCGGCCACCGAGGCCATGATCCTCGGCACCTCGGTGCGGCACCACTCGAGTTCGTTCTCGGGCACTTCGAACACCAGCTCGTCGTGCACCTGCATCACCATCTTTGCCGATCGTCCCGCCTCGTCGAGCGCCTTCTGCACCGCGAGCATCGCGAGCTTGATCAGGTCGGCCGCCGTGCCTTGCATCGGCGCGTTGATCGCCTGCCGCTCGGCGCCCGACTTGCGCGGGCCGTTGGGGCTGTTGATCTCGGGCAGCCACAGGCGGCGCCCGAACACCGTCTCGACGTAGCCGTGCGACTTGGCGAACGCCTTGGTCTCGTCCATGTAGCGCTTGACGTTCGGGTAGCGTGCGAAGTAGCGCTCGATGTAGGCGATCGCCGCGCTGCGCTCGATGCCCAGGTTGGCCGCCAGGCCGAAGGCGCTCATACCGTAGATGAGCCCGAAGTTGATCGTCTTGGCGTAGCGCCGCTGCTCGCTCGTCACCTGCAGCGGGTCGACGCCGAACACCTCGCTCGCCGTCGCGCGGTGCACATCCATGCCTTCGACGAAAGCCTTCAGCAGGTTCGGGTCTTCGCTGATGTGCGCCATCAGCCGCAGTTCGATCTGCGAGTAGTCGGCGCTCATCACCACATGGCCGGGCGGCGCGATGAAGGCTTCGCGCACGCGCCGGCCCTCGGCCGTGCGGATGGGAATGTTCTGCAGGTTGGGCTCGTTGCTCGACAGCCGCCCCGTCACCGCCACCGCCTGCGCGTAGTTGGTGTGCACCCGGCCGGTGGCGCGGTTGACCATCAGCGGCAGCTTGTCGGTGTAGGTGCCCTTCAGCTTGGCAAGGCTGCGGTGCTCGAGGATCTTGGCCGGCAGCGGGTAGTCCTCGGCCAGCTTCTCCAGCACGTCCTCGTCGGTGCTCGGCGCGCCGCTCGCGGTGCGCCGGAGCACCGGCATCGCGAGCTTGGTAAACAGCACGTCGCCGATCTGCTTGGGCGAGCCGATGTTGAACGGCTGCCCCGCAAGCTCGTGCGCTTCGCGCTCCAGCGCCATCATGCGTTCGCCCAGCTGCTGGCTCTGCGCCTGCAGCACCGCGGCGTCGATCAGCACGCCGTGGCGCTCGATGCGCTGCAGCAGCAGCGACACCGGCATCTCGATGCGCTCGTAGACCTCGCGCAGCTTCGACTCTGCCTCGAGCCGCGGCCACAGCGCCTGGTGCACATGCAGCGTCATCTCGCTGTCTTCGCAGGAGTAGTCGGCAGCGCGGCCCAGCTCCACCTGCGCGAAGGGAATCTGGTTGGCGCCCTTGCCGCAGACATCCTCGTAGCTCAGGCCCTTGCGGCCGAGGTGGCGGTCGGCGAGGCTTTCCAGGCTGTGCGGCTTGTGCGCTTCGAGCACGTAGCTTTGCAGCATCGTGTCGTGCACATAGCCGCGCACAGCGATGCCGGCGTTGGCGAGCACATGGGCGTCGTACTTGACGTTCTGGCCGACCTTCAGCGCGTTCGGGTTCTCCAGCCAGGGCTTCAGGCGCGCCAGCACTTCGTCGAAGGGCAGCTGGTCGGGTGCGCCGGCATAGCTGTGGCGCAGCGGGATGTAGGCCGCCTCGCCGGGCGCGGTGGCGAACGAGATGCCGATGATGCGCGCGGTCATCGGGTCCAGCGAATCGGTTTCGGTGTCGATCGCGGTCAGCGGCGCCGCCTCGATCTTCGCGATCCAGGTGTCGAGCTGCTCGTGTGTCACCACCATGTCGTAGTGGCGCTCGATCTCGGGTCCCTGCCGCACCGCCGGCGGCGTGGCCAGGTCACCGGCGGCGATGGCAGCGTCGCCGCGCAGCTCGTTCTCCAGCTCGCGGCGCAGGCTCTTGAAGCCATAGCGGTTGTAGAAGGCGAGCAGCCCCTCGCGGTCGACGTCGCGCATCGCGAGCGACTGGAACTCGGGCCAGTCCATGACGTGGCCGCTCAGGTCGCAGTCGGTGACCACGGTGATCAGGCGCCGGCCCTGCGGCAGCCAGTCGAGGGCGCGGCGCAGGTTCTCGCCGGCCACGCCCTTGACGCCGGCGGCGGCGGCCATCACGCCTTCGAGCGAGCCGTGTTCGGTGATCCACTTGGCGGCCGTCTTCGGCCCCACCTTGTCGACGCCGGGCACGTTGTCGACGCTGTCGCCGACGAGGGTCAGGTAGTCGATGATGCGCTCGGGCGGCACGCCGAATTTGGCGACCACGCCGTCGATGTCGAGCTTCTCGCCGGTCATCGTGTTGATCAGCGTGACCTGCGGCGTGACGAGCTGGGCCAGGTCCTTGTCGCCGGTGGAGATCACCACCTTGTGCCCGCCCTTGGCCGCCGCGCAGGCGAGCGTGCCGATGACGTCGTCCGCCTCGACGCCGGGCACCTCCAGCACCGGCCAGCCGAGCAGCTTGACCACTTCGTGGATCGGGTCGATCTGCAGCGCCAGGTCGTCGGGCATGTCCTTGCGCGTCGCCTTGTAGTCGGCATACCAGTCGTCGCGGAACGTCTTGCCCTTGGCGTCGAAGACGCAGGCCGCGTGCTCGCACGGCACCTGCTCGCGCAGCTTCTTCATCATGCCGACGATGCCGTGGATGGCGCCGACCGGAAAGCCGTCCGGCGCGCGCAGGTCGGGCAGCGCGTGGAACGCGCGGTAGAGATAACTGGAGCCGTCGACCAGCAGCAGCGTGCTGGGGTCTGTTTCGATGGAATCGGTCATCCGGCGATTGTCAGGCAAGGCGCCTGTGCGGCTCTGCCGCACAGGCGCCTTGCCTGCGGCGTATGCACCGCTCCTCCAGCCTCCTCCGGGAGGAGGCTCCAGCTCGAAGGACAAGCCGGCTTGGCAGCCGGCGCCTAGCGCGACGCGGGGGCCAGCCGCCGACGCATCACCGAGTCCATCTCGGACAGGAAGTCCTTGTAGCGGATCGGCTTGGTGACGTAGCCGTCGCAGCCGGCGGCGCGGGTGTCGTCTTCGTCGCCCTTCATCGCGAAGGCGGTCAGCGCGATCACCGGCAGGTGCGCGGTGCGCGGGTCGGACTTCAGCATGCGGGTGGCCTCGAGCCCGTCGATGCCCGGGAGCTGGATGTCCATCAACACCAGGTCGGGCTGTTCGCGGCGCGCCATCTCGAGGCCGGCGCTGGCGTGCTCGGCCTGCAGGATCTGGTGACCGGCGTTTTCGAGGATCGCCACCGTGAGCGCCATGTTGACGGGTGAATCCTCGATCACGAGTATCCGGAGCATGTATTCGTTTCCCTGTGCGGCAACCAGCCCACGAGCGTCGACGGTAGCGCCTGGCCGCAGGCAGTCAACCTGTAAAGCTTGACAGCTTGTGCGCTCAGCGCGCCCCCTGATACGGTTCGCTTGCTCAAGGACGCCGCGGCAGGTACACCCCTCGGACTCCCCTCGCCCGCCGCATCCTGCTGGTCCCGTGTCCACCGGTTAAAGGCAGGGCGTCCTTGAGCACCTTTCTCGGCGCGCCCTGCGCCGCCCCGCTGCGGCGAGGCCCTAGAATCGGCCGCATGAACGCCACCCATGCTGTCGCTGCCTGTGCACTGTCGTGCATCTTCAGCGCCCCGTTGTCGGCCCAGGAGGCGAGCAGCTCGCAGCAACCCGGCTCGCCGGAGCCCAAGGTCCAGCTGACCGTCATCGAAGACGACTCGGTGCGCATCGAGGAGCTGAAGGTACGCGGCCAGACGCAGCGCATCAGCGTCCAGCCCAAGGGCATGAAGGGCTACGAGATCATCCCCGCCGACCAGGGCCGCGACATGTCCGACAGTGCCGGCTCCCAGCGCGGCGCCGCCGGCAAGCGCGTCTGGCGCATCCTCACCTTCTAGTCCTGGTCCTGTTCGTCGATGGCTGTCTTCACTGAGGTCTCGTTCGACGAGGCCGCCGAGTTGGTCTCACGCCTGGACATCGGCGAGCTCAGCACGCTGAGCGGCATCACTTCGGGCATCGAGAACACCAACTACTTCGCCGACACCACGCGCGGGCGCTTCGTGCTGACGTTGTTCGAACGCCTGAGCTTCGAGCAGCTGCCGTTCTACCTGCACCTGATGAAGCACCTGGCCGGCCGCGGCATCCCGGTGCCGGATCCGCAGGCCGACCGCGACGGCAACATCCTGCATGTGCTGAAGGGCAAACCCGCCGCCCTCGTCAACCGGCTGCGCGGGCATCACCACCTCGCGCCGGATGCCGCCCATTGCGCGAGCGTCGGAGCGATGCTCGCGCGCATGCACCTGGCGGGGTCGGACTTCGCGATGGTGCAGCCCAACCTGCGCGGGCTCGCCTGGTGGGAGGAGACGGTGCCGGTGGTGCTGCCTCACCTCGACCCGTCGCAGGCCGAACTGATCACCTCGGAGCTCGCCTTCCAGCAGCACGCCGCGGCCTCGGCCCAGTACGCCCAGCTGCCGCGCGGCCCCATCCACGCCGACCTGTTCCGCGACAACGTGATGTTCGTGGACGACCAGCTGACCGGCTTCTTCGACTTCTATTTCGCCGGCGTCGACGCGCTGCTCTACGACATCGCCGTGTGCCTGAACGACTGGTGCATCGACCTCGAGTCCGGCCGCCTGGTCGAGGAACGTGCCAACGCCTTCGTCGCCGCCTACCACGCGGTGCGCCCGCTGGGTGGCGCCGAGCTGCGGCTGATGCCGGCGATGCTGCGCGCGGGCGCGCTGCGCTTCTGGATTTCGCGTCTGTGGGACTTCCACCTGCCGCGCGATGCGACCATGCTCACGCCGCACGACCCGAGCCACTTCGAGCGCGTTCTGCGCGCACGGGTCGACACGCCGTGGCACTTCACGCCGGCTGTGGTGGGCGGACCATGAGGCTCAAGCTGGTGCCGGCGCGCCAGGGCGCCGTCTGGGTGCGGCTGGGCCTGGCCATCTTCTTCCGCCGTCCGGTGGCCTACTGCCTGCTGTTCGTGCTGTACCTGCTGGTCGCACCGATGGCGATGTTCGTGGTCGCGCCGCTGGCCACCCTCGCCTTCATGATCGCGACGCAGCAGGCGATGCAGGGGCGCTTCCCGACGCCGGCGGTGTTCATCGAGCCGCTGCGCGTGGGCACGCCGCAGCGCTGGGCGCAGCTGCAGCTCGGGCTCGCCTATGCGGCCGGCGTCTCGCTCGTGTTCTGGCTCGGCGACACCATCGGCGGGCGCGCCTTCGAGGCGCTGCGCGAGGCGGTCTCCGCCGGGCGCACGACCCCGCAGGAACTCGAGCCGCTGCTCGGCGACAGCTCGCTGCAGCTCGGCTGGCTCACGCTGGTGGGCGGCATCGCGCTGCTCGCGGTGCCGTTCTGGCATGCGCCTGCGCTGGTGCACTGGGGCGGCCACTCGGCCATCAAGTCGCTGTTCTTCAGCACCGTCGCATGCTGGCGCAACAAGGGCGCGCTGGTGGTCTTCTCGCTCGCCTGGGTCGCCGTGGTGCTGGTGTTCGCGATGATCTCGTCGACGGTGTTCGCCCTGCTGGGCGTGCCGCAGATTGCGCTGGCCGCGATCACACCGGGCATGCTGATGCTGTCGGCAGCGTTTTATGCCTCGCTGTTCTTCACTTTCGCAGACAGCTTCGAGTCGCCGGCCATCGAGGCGCCGCCGGCATCGCTGGAGACCAGTCCATGAACAGAGTCGCGATCGTCACCGGCGCGGGCAGCGGCATCGGCCGCGCCAGCGCCCTCGCCCTGCTGAACGCCGGCTGGCACGTCGTGCTGGCCGGACGGCGCGGCGACGCCCTGCAACTGTCGCTCGCCCAGGCGGGCGAGGCCGCCGCGCGGGCGCTCGCCGTGCCCACCGACGTGCGCGAACCGGCGTCGGTGAAGGCCTTGTTCGAGCAGACGCGCCAGGCCTTCGGGCGGCTGGACCTGCTGTTCAACAACGCCGGCTGCGGCACGCCGGCGATGCCGCTCGAAGACATCGGCTTCGACGAGTGGCGCATGGTGGTCGACATCAACCTCACCGGCGCCTTCCTCTGCACGCAGGAGGCGTTCCGCCTGATGAAGGACCAGACGCCGCGCGGCGGGCGCATCATCAACAACGGCTCGATCTCGGCCCACGCGCCGCGGCCGTTCTCTGCCCCCTACACGGCCACCAAGCACGCGATCACGGGGCTCACCAAGGCCACCTCGCTCGACGGGCGCGCCTACGACATCGCGTGCGGGCAGATCGACATCGGCAACGCCGCCACCGAAATGACCGAGCGCATGGCCGCCGGCGTGATCCAGCCGCGCGGCGACATGATGATCGAGCCGCGCATGGACGTGCGGCATGTCGCCGACGCGATCGTGCAGATGGCCGCGCTGCCGCTCGAGGCCAACGTGCAATTCATGACCATCATGGCAACCAAGATGCCGTTCGTCGGCCGTGGCTAGGCG
>DASWVR010000145.1:0-1585 GCA_036401155.1 Piscinibacter sp.
AACCTCGGCACGCCGCCGCACGCGCGCGAGCGCCTGCGTTCCGCGACCGACATCGCGCTGCAGGCGATCAACCTCGCCCTCGAACAGAACGTGCGCCAGCAGCTCGCGCGCCTGGGCCCGGACGACGCCCTGATCCAGGTCGAGCTGCCCGGCATCACCTCGCGCGACTTCGAGCGCGTGCTCGAGACCATTCCCTACGGCACCGAGGCTGCGCTACGCCAGTCAGCCTCGCTCGCGCGCTTCAGCGTCGACGAGGACAGCTACGCGAAGTGGCAGACGCTGCGCCAGTTCCGCTGGCACAAGCGTGCCCCCGTCGTCGCCGACATCAAGGTCGAAGGCCTCAAGTTCGTGCCCGAACGCCTGTTCGACGCCACGCTCACGCAGAAGACCGGCGAAGCGCTCGACCCCCAGAAGCTCGAGCAGGACATCGGCCGCATCTACGAGCGCGGCGACTTCGACCGCCTGCGCTACAGCGTGTTGCACGACGGGCCGCGCGCCACGGTACAGCTCGACGCCGACGAGAAGGCTTCGGGGCCCAACCTGCTGCGCTTCGGCGGCGGCCTCGCGGCCGACTTCGAAGGCGGTTCCCAGGTCGGCCTCTACGCCGGCTTCTCGCGCCGCTGGCTCAACACCCGCGGCGGGCGCTGGGATACCGACCTGCAGCTCGGCACGACGAACCGCATCCGCAGCGAGCTGTTCCAGCCGCTCGATCTCGACAGCGGCTGGTTCGTCGCGCCGTCGATCGAGCTCTTCAACCGCGTGCTGCCGGTCTTCGTCGACGGGCGCAAGCTGTCCGAGAACAAGGAGAAGGGCGGCCTGATCGGCCTCGATGCCGGCTACGAGGTCGGCATGTGGGGCGAACTGCGTGCCGGCTGGCGGCGCGGCCGACGCAGTTCGGAAGTCACGGCCGGTCCCGAGCTCTACCCCGAACGCCTCATCGAGGACGGCTGGGTGCATGGCACCGCCACCATCGACCGCCTCGACAGCCCCTTCTTCCCGCGCCGCGGCTATGCCGCCCGGTTGCGCGCGGAGCTGCACTCGCCGACCTTCGGCGCCGACCAGCGCTACTTCTTCACCGAGCTCGACGGCGACGCCGCGACCTCCTTCGGCCCCAACGTGTGGCGCATGCGCGCGCTGCTCGCCGGCAGCCCCGATCGCGACCTGCCCGAAGTCGGCCGCACCCTGCTGGGCGGCCCCTTCCGCCTGTCCGGCTACCGTTACGGCGAACTCGCCGCCGACCAGGTGGCGCTCGTGAGTGCCGCCTACTACCGCCAGATCACGCGCCTGCCCGACACGCTCGGCCGCGGCGTGTACGCCGGCGCGACCGCCGAGTGGGCCGAACTGCGCAACTACGGCACCTCGCTCACGCCCGACCCCGGCCGCCATCGCGCGTACTCGCTCTTCCTCGGCGCCGATACCGCCATCGGTCCGATCTACGTCGGCGCGAGCTACTCGCCCGAAGTCGGCGACGTGCGCTACTACCTGCAGCTCGGCCAGCCCTGAGGCATCCCCGCGGGCCGTCCGCCTGGCCGGCTCAGGCCGGCCGCCGGTAGCCGCCCGGCACGCCGTCGGGCGACAGCACGAT
>DASWVR010000146.1:0-15452 GCA_036401155.1 Piscinibacter sp.
CTGGACGCCCTCACCCGCGCCCACCTGCAGGACGAGCTGCTGAAGATCGTGGCCCGCACGCGAAGCACCGTCGTCATGGTGACGCACGACGTCGACGAGGCGGTGCTGCTGTCGGACCGCATCGTGATGATGACCAACGGCCCCGCGGCGACGATCGGCGAGGTGCTGGCGGTGGAACTGGAGCGCCCGCGCCTGCGGGTCGAGCTGGCCGAAGACACGCGCTACGTGCACTACCGCAAGGAGGTGCTGGACTTTCTCTACACGCGGCACGGCCAGCAGGCCGTCGCCGCGTGAGCACGCACCGCCGGAATCCCGTCAGTGTTTCTCTTTGGCGTGATTGATCGAGTACTTCGGGATCTCGATCGTCACGTCCTGCTGCGAGAGGATGGCCTGGCATGACAGGCGCGAGGTCGGCTCCAGCCCCCAGGCGCGGTCGAGCAGGTCCTCCTCGGCTTCGTCCATCTCGCCCAGCGAGTTGAAGCCCTCGCGCACGACCACGTGGCAGGTCGTGCAGGCGCAGCTCAGCTCGCAGGCATGCTCGATCTCGATGTCGTGTTCGAGCATGGCTTCGCACAGCGAGGTGCCCGGGTCGGCCTGGATTTCGGCTCCGGCAGGGCAGTACTCGGGGTGCGGCAGGATCTTGATGATGGGCATGGCGGGACGGTTCAGACCTCTTCGACGCGTCGGCCGGCCAGCGCGCGGTGGATGCTGCGGTTCATTCGTTCGGCGGCAAAGGCTTCGGTGCCCTTGGCCAGTGCTTCGACGGCGGCGTCGATCGCGTGGTGGTCCTCGCTCTCGCGAACGGCCTCGAGCTGCGCGAGCAGCGCCGCGATGGCCGCCTGTTCGCCGGCGTCGAGCAGGTCGCCGTCGGCCGCGAGCGCAGCCCGCGTGGCCAGCAGCATGCGCTCGGCCTCGACACGCGACTCTCGCAGGCTGCGCGCCTTCATGTCGGCTTCGGCGGTGCTGAAGCTTTCCTTCAGCATGCGCGCCACGTCCTCGTCGGACAGGCCGTAGCTGGGCTTCACGGCGATCGCCGCCTCGACGCCCGAGGTCTCCTCGCGCGCCGATACGTTCAGCAAGCCATCGGCATCGACCTGGAAGCTGACACGGATGCGCGCCGCGCCCGCCACCATCGGCGGGATGCCGCGAAGCTCGAAGCGGGCGAGCGAACGGCAGTCGCTGACCAGCTCGCGCTCGCCCTGCACGACGTGGATCGCCATCGCCGTCTGGCCGTCCTTGAAGGTCGTGAACTCCTGGGCGCGTGCGGTGGGAATCGTGCTGTTGCGCGGGATGATGCGCTCGACCAGCCCGCCCATCGTCTCGAGCCCGAGCGACAGCGGGATCACGTCGAGCAGCAGCAGTTCGTCGGCGCCGGCGTTGCCGGCCAGCGCGTTGGCCTGGATGGCTGCGCCGAGCGCCACGACCTCGTCGGGGTTGAGGTCGGTGAGCGGCGCCTGGCCGAAGAACTCGCCGACGGCTTTCTGCACCATCGGCATGCGGGTGGAGCCGCCCACCATCACGACGCCGTGCACGTCGCGCTTGTCGGCCTTGGCGTCGCGCAGCACCTTGCGCACGGCGGCGAGCGTGCGCGCCACCAGCTCGCGGCCGAGCGTCTCGAGCTGCTCGCGGGTCACCCGCACCGACAGCTCGCCGCCGGACAAGGGGCAGGCGAGCGTCGCATGGTCGGCCGCCGAGAGCTTCTCCTTGGCGGCACGCGCGGCGACCAGCACGCTGCGCTTGTCCTGCGGGGTGTCGGCGTCGAGCCCGGCCTGCGCCAGCGCCCAGTCGGCCAGCAGGCGATCGAAGTCGTCGCCGCCGAGGGCCGAATCGCCGCCGGTGGCCACGACCTCGAACACGCCCTGGGTCAGCCGCAGCAGCGAGATGTCGAAAGTGCCGCCGCCGAGGTCATAGACGGCATACAGGCCTTCGGAGCCATGCTCGAGGCCGTAGGCGATCGCCGCGGCGGTCGGTTCGTTGATCAGGCGCAGCACGTTGATGCCGGCGAGCTGCGCCGCATCCTTGGTGGCCTGGCGCTGCGCGTCGTCGAAATAGGCCGGCACGGTGATGACGGCGCCGAACAGGTCGTCGGCGAAGGTGTCTTCGGCACGCTGGCGCAGCGTCGCGAGGATCTCGGCGGACACCTCCACCGGCGACTTCACGCCATCGACGGTCTGCAGTTGCACCATGCCGGGCGCATCGACGAACTCGTAGGGCAGCTTCTCGCGGTGGGCGATGTCGGCCAGGCCCCGACCCATGAAACGCTTGACCGACACGATGGTGTTGCGCGAATCGATGGCCGCTTCGGCGAGGGCATCGTGCCCGATGCGCCGACCGCCGCCTTGTAGGTAGCGAACGGCCGACGGGAGAATCACCCGCCCCGCATCGTCCGGCAGGCACTCGGCCACGCCGTTGCGAACGGCGGCCACCAGCGAGTGGGTCGTCCCGAGGTCGATGCCGACCGCGACGCGCCGCTGATGAGGGTCGGGCGCTTCGCCGGGTTCGGAGATCTGAAGCAGTGCCATGGTGGTGCCTATTGTCCCAGCGCCTCGATGCGGTTCTCGATGTCCTCGCCAAAGCGCTCAACGAACATGAGGGCTCTCACCTGCTGCGCCGCGGCCTGCACATCGTGCCGCTCGTCGAGGCTGCGGCGCAACTCGTCGAAGGCCGACTTCTTGCGCGCCGTCACTTCGTCGGCGAGAGCCTGCACCTCGTCGGCCGTGTCGGCGTCTTCGAGCGCCTCGCGCCAGGCCATCTGCTGCATCAGAAAGCTCCCCGGCATGGCGGTGTTGTTCTCCGCGTCGATCGGTGCGCCGCCCAGTTCGCACAGGTAGGCGGCGCGCCGCAGCGGGTCCTTCAGGCGCTGGTAGGCCTCGTTCACACGCACGGCCCACTGCATCGCCACACGCTGCGCCGCGGCGCCCTCGACGGCAAAACGATCGGGATGAACCTCGGCCTGCAGCGCACGCCAGCGTGCGTCGAGCACGGCGCGGTCCTGCTCGAAGCGCCTCGGCAGGCCGAACAGTTCGAAGTCGTCGCTGTCGAGTTTCATTCAGTCCACGAAAAGGGCGCGGCAAGCCGCGCCCTTTCTGTCCATCCGGCCGGGCCGCTACACGCGGAACGACTCGCCGCAGCCGCAGCGGTCCTTCTCGCGCGGGTTGCGGAACTTGAAGCCTTCGTTCAGGCCCTCGCGCACGAAGTCGAGCTCGGTGCCGTCGAGATAGGGCAGGCTCTTCGGGTCGACCAGCACCTTGACGCCGTGTTCTTCGAACACCACGTCCTCCGGCGCCACGTCGTCGGCGTACTCCAGCTTGTAGGCGAGCCCCGAGCAGCCGGTGGTCTTCACGCCCAGCCGAACGCCGACACCCTTGCCGCGTTTGCTGATGTAGCGCGAGACGTGGCGGGCGGCGGCTTCGGTGAGGGTGACGGCCATCGGATCACGCTGCCTTGGCTTCGGTGGCGACGGCGCCGCCGCTCTTCGCCTTGTAGTCCTGCACCGCCGCCTTGATCGCGTCTTCGGCCAGGATGGAGCAGTGGATCTTCACCGGCGGCAGCGCCAGTTCCTCGGCGATCTGCGTGTTCTTGATCGTCAGCGCCTCGTCGAGCGACTTGCCCTTGACCCACTCGGTCACGAGCGAGCTCGAGGCGATGGCCGAACCGCAGCCATAGGTCTTGAACTTCGCGTCCTCGATCAGGCCGGTCTGCGGATTGACCTTGATCTGCAGCTTCATCACGTCGCCGCAGGCGGGCGCGCCGACCATGCCGGTGCCCACCGTGTCGTCGCCCTTTTCGAACGAGCCCACGTTGCGCGGATGCTCGTAGTGGTCCACGACCTTTTCGCTGTATGCCATGTCAGTTCTCCAACAACTTCAGTGCGCTGCCCATTGGATGGTGCTGATGTCGACGCCGTCCTTGTACATCTCCCACAGCGGCGACAGTTCGCGCAGCTTGGCCACCCGGTCCTTCAGCGTCGCGACCGCGTAGTCGATCTCCTCGACCGTCGTGTAGCGGCCGATCGTCATGCGCAGCGACGAATGCGCGAGCTCGTCGCTGCGGCCGAGCGCGCGCAGCACGTAGCTCGGCTCCAGGCTGGCCGAGGTGCAGGCCGAGCCCGACGACACCGCGATGCCCTTCACGCCCATGATCAACGACTCGCCTTCGACGTAGTTGAAGGACATGTTGACGTTGTGCGGCACCCGCTTCTCGGGATGGCCGTTGAGGAACACCTGCTCGATGTCGGCGAGGCCGTCGATGAGCCGCCGGTGCAGCATGTGGATGCGCTCGCGCTCCTCGCCCATCTCTTCGCGGGCGATGCGGAAGGCCTCGCCCATGCCGATGATCTGGTGCGTGGGCAGCGTGCCCGAGCGCATGCCGCGCTCGTGCCCGCCGCCGTGCATCTGCGCCTCGATGCGAACCCGCGGCTTGCGGCGCACGTAGAGCGCGCCGATGCCCTTGGGCCCGTAGGTCTTGTGCGAGGCGAGGCTCATCAGGTCGACCGGGAGCTTGGCGAGGTCGATGTCGACCTTGCCGGTGGCTTGCGCCGCGTCGACGTGGAAGATGATCCCGCGCTCGCGGCACATCGCGCCGATGGCCGCGATGTCCTGGATGACGCCGATCTCGTTGTTGACGAACATCACCGACACCAGGATCGTGTCCGAGCGCATGGTGTTCTTCAGCAGCTCGAGGTCGAGCATGCCGTCTTCCTGCACCGGCAGGTAGGTGACCTCGAAGCCCTGGCGCTCCAGCTCGCGCATCGTGTCGAGCACGGCCTTGTGCTCGGTCTTCACGGTGATCAGGTGCTTGCCGCGCGTCTTGTAGAACTGCGCCGCGCCTTTGAGCGCGAGGTTGTTCGACTCGGTGGCGCCCGATGTCCAGACGATCTCGCGCGGGTCGGCGCCGATCAGCCGAGCCACTTCCTCGCGTGCGTTCTCGACCGCCGCTTCGGCTTCCCAACCCCAGGCGTGGCTGCGCGAGGCCGGATTGCCGAAGTGCTCGCGCAACCACGGGATCATCTTGTCGACAACACGCTGGTCCACCGGCGTGGTGGCGCCGTAGTCCATGTAGATCGGAAAGTGCGGGGTCGTGTCCATGGGATGGCGAGTGTGCTCAATGCGCCGCTTCCACGGCGCCGCGAGGGTCAAGACGGCTTACTTCGAAAAGGCGTTCCCTAGGGCAAAGACCGAGTTGGGGGCCGTCACCTTGATCGGCTTGACGACCGGCTGCGACGAGATCGCCCGCTTCACCGGGTGCTCCTCGATCGACACGCCCTTGGCGAGCTGCTCGTCGACCAGCGACTTCAGCGAGATCGAGTCGAGGTATTCGATCATCTTGGTGTTCAGGCTCGCCCACAGGTCGTGCGTCATGCAGCGGCCGGTGTCCTCGCCCATGCAGTTGTCCTTGCCGCCGCAGCCGGTGGCGTCGATAGGCTCGTCGACGGCGACGATGATGTCGGCGACGGTGATTTCCTCGGACTTGCGGCCGAGCGAATACCCGCCGCCGGGGCCACGGGTGCTCTCCACGAGTTCGTGCCGGCGCAACTTGCCGAACAGCTGCTCCAGGTAGGACAGCGAAATCTGCTGGCGGGCGCTGATGGCGGCCAGGGCGACCGGACCGGAATGCTCGCGAAGTGCAAGATCGATCATCGCCGTGACAGCGAAACGGCCTTTGGTGGTCAAACGCATTGAAATTCTCCTGAAGCCTTGCGGCGCTACAACAACCAGAACTCCCGGGCTTCTGCTTGTCGACCTACCGGAGGCGCGGGATAACCCTCACTGGGTAACCCTTGCTCTATTCCGAGTGCTTTGGTCGAGTATAGCGGAAGCCGACTAATTCGGTCGGCCACCGTCAAAGGAGTTCCCGCGGAATTGCTTCAGGTCAAGGCAAAACCCTGGTCACAGTCGGTAAACGCCGCCGCCGTACGACATGTGAACTGGGCGCCGCTACCTCGGCGCCCCCGGGACGATGGCCGAGACGTTGTCGGTTCCCGGAGCGCCGAAGGCCTGCTCGCGCAGCAGCGCCAGCTGGTCACGCACCCGCGCGGCCTTCTCGAACTCGAGGTTGCGTGCGTGCTCGAGCATCTGCTTCTCGAGTGCCTTGATGCGCTTGCCGAGATCCTTTTCCGACATGACCTCCACCTCCGCCGCGTCATGCGCACGCTTGAGGTCGTCCTTGGCCGATTTCTCCGAATAGACGCCGTCGATCATCTCCTTGATGTGCTTCTGGATGCTGCGCGGCGTGATGCCTTCGAGCGTGTTGTGCGCCACCTGCCGGGCCCGCCGGCGCTCGGTTTCGTCGATCGCGCGGCGCATCGACTCGGTGATGCGGTCGGCGTAGAGAATCGCCTTGCCGCTGACGTGGCGCGCCGCCCGTCCGATGGTCTGGATCAGCGAGCGCTCGGCGCGCAGGAAGCCTTCCTTGTCGGCGTCGAGGATGGCCACCAGCGACACCTCGGGAATGTCGAGCCCTTCGCGCAGCAGGTTGATGCCCACCAGCACGTCGAAGGTGCCCAGCCGCAGGTCGCGGATGATCTCCACCCGCTCCACCGTGTCGATGTCGCTGTGCAGGTAGCGCACCTTGACGCCGTTGTCGGCCAGGTAGTCGGTGAGCTGCTCGGCCATGCGCTTGGTCAGCGTCGTGATCAGCACCCGCTCGTGTTTGTCGACGCGCTCGCGGATCTCCTGCAGCACGTCGTCCACCTGGTGCGTGGCGGGCCGCACTTCCACCTCCGGATCGATCAGGCCGGTCGGGCGCACCAGCTGTTCGACCACCTGGCCGGCGTGTTCCTGCTCGTACGCCGCCGGCGTGGCCGAGACGAAGATCGCCTGGCGCATCTTGGTCTCGAACTCCTCGAACTTCAGCGGACGGTTGTCCAGTGCGCTCGGCAGGCGAAAGCCGTACTCCACCAGCGTCGTCTTGCGCGCCCGGTCGCCGTTGTACATGCCGCCCAGCTGGCCGACCAGCACATGGCTCTCGTCCAGGAACATCAGCGCGTCGCGCGGCAGGTAGTCCACCAGCGTGGACGGCGGCTCGCCCGGCGCCGCGCCGGACAGGTGCCGGGTGTAGTTCTCGATGCCCTTGCAGTGGCCGATCTCCTGCAGCATCTCGAGGTCGAACCGGGTGCGCTGCTCCAGGCGCTGCGCTTCGACCAGCTTGCCCGACTTCACCAGTTCGTCGAGCCGCCAGCGCAGCTCCTCCTTGATCGTTTCCACCGCCGCCACCACCCGGTCGCGCGGCGTCACGTAGTGGCTCGACGGGTAGACGGTGAAGCGAGGGATCTTCTGGCGGATGCGCCCGGTCAGCGGGTCGAACAGCTGCAGGGACTCGACCTCGTCGTCGAACAGCTCGATGCGGATCGCGAGCTCCGAGTGCTCGGCCGGGAAGACGTCGATGGTGTCGCCGCGCACGCGGAAGCTGCCGCGCGAGAAGTCCATCTCGTTGCGCGTGTACTGCATGCGGATCAGCTGCGCGATCACGTCGCGCTGGCCCATCTTGTCGCCGGCGCGCAGCGTCATCACCATGCGGTGGTAGTCGCTCGGGTTGCCGATGCCGTAGATGGCGCTGACCGTCGCCACGATCACCACGTCGCGCCGCTCGAGCAGGCTCTTCGTGGCCGACAGCCGCATCTGCTCGATGTGTTCGTTGATCGAGCTGTCCTTCTCGATGAACAGGTCGCGCTGGGGCACGTAGGCCTCGGGCTGGTAGTAGTCGTAGTAACTGACGAAGTACTCGACGGCGTTCTTCGGAAAGAACTCGCGGAACTCGCTGTACAGCTGCGCGGCGAGCGTCTTGTTGGGAGCGAACACGATCGCCGGCCGGCCCATGCGCGCGATCACGTTGGCCATCGTGAAGGTCTTGCCCGACCCCGTCACGCCCAGCAGCGTCTGGAAGCTCAGCCCGTCCTCGATGCCGTCGACCAGCTGCTGGATCGCCACCGGCTGGTCGCCGGCCGGAGGGTACGGCATGAACAGCTGGAAGGGCGACCCGGAAAAACTCACGAATTCGCCCTTGGCCGGAACATCCATCCCGGTTGCATCAGGAGAACCCACCACGGAAAGCTCGGCCATCGACAAAGTCCCAAGTAAAATCTGCGGGTTTTCCCGCGATGGGAAGACAAAGGGCAATCGACGAGGTTAGCCCAAATCCGCCATCCGCTCTACTGACACACCTTGTCGAAGGACTGACATGTCTTCCCTCTTTGCCGCCGTCGAAATGGCGCCTCGCGATCCCATCCTGGGCCTCAACGAGCAGTTCAACGCCGACACCCGCCCCGACAAGGTCAACCTGGGCGTCGGCGTGTACTACGACGACGAGGGCAAGCTGCCGCTGCTGAAATGCGTGGCCCAAGCGGAAAAGCAGATGGTGGAGACGCCCAAGGCGCGCGGCTACCTGCCGATCGACGGCATCGCGGCCTATGACAAGGCGGTACAAGGACTCGTATTTGGGGCCGACAGCGACGCCGTCAAGTCCGGGCGCATCGCCACCGCCCAGGCGGTCGGCGGCACCGGCGGGCTGAAGGTCGGGGCCGACTTCCTCAAGCGCGTCAATCCCGGCGCCACCGTCTTAATCAGCGACCCGAGCTGGGAGAACCACCGCGCGCTGTTCGAAGGCGCCGGCTTTCCGGTCGAGACCTACCCCTACTACGACGCCGCCCGCCGAGGCATCGACTTCGACGGCATGCTGACCGCCCTCGATCGCGCGGCGCCCGGCTCGATCGTCGTGCTGCACGCCTGCTGCCACAACCCGACCGGCTACGACATCACCCTCGACCAGTGGAAGCAGGTCATCGCGACGGTGAAGGCACGCGCGCTGGTGCCTTTCCTCGACATGGCCTACCAGGGTTTCGGCGAGGGCATCGCCGAAGACGGGGCCGTGATCGGCCTGTTCATGGCGTCCGGGCTCGACTTCTTCGTATCGACGAGCTTCTCCAAGAGCTTCTCGCTCTACGGCGAGCGGGTCGGCGCGTTGAGCGTCGTCTGCGCATCCCGGGACGACGCGGAGCGCGTTCTGAGCCAGTTGAAGCGCGTGATCCGCACCAACTATTCCAACCCGCCGACTCACGGCGCCCAGGTGGTCGCCACGGTGCTGACCAGCCCCGCCCTGCGCGCGCTCTGGGAGGAAGAACTGGCCGGCATGCGGCTGCGCATCAAGCAGATCCGCCGCGCGTTGCAGGACAAGCTGGCCGCCGCCGGCGTGAAGCAGGACATGAGCTTCATCACCCAGCAAAAGGGCATGTTCAGCTATTCCGGCCTGAGCAAGGACCAGATGCAGCGCCTGCGCAGCGAATTCGGCGTCTACGGCGTCGATTCCGGCCGCATCTGCGTGGCGGCGCTAAACAGCAGGAACATCGATGCGGTGGTGAGCGCCATCGCGAAGGTCGCCTGACGTTCCGCCGACAAAACGGCAACAGGACAGCCCGGCCCGCCCCGGGCTGTCTCGTTTTTGCTCCCTGCGCGTCGCATGCGAGACACCTGGGTGCGTGCTGCGCACCAAAAGCGGTCCTGTTCGGGGTTTGCCCCGCGATTGACTTCGGCAAGATGTGCGACGAATCTCTAGAATGCTGCAATGCACAAACGCAGCGGTTACTGCGTAGGCCGGCCAGCCGGCGGCGACGGATACTGCGCGGACGACAGCGCGTTTCGCCATTCGCGGTGACACAGACTCTGAGAAGGAACATCGATGCTGTACCAGCTCTATGAAGCCCAGCGTGCGCTGCTAAGCCCGTTTGCCGAGTTCGCGAGCGCCTCGTCGAAGCTCTACAACCACCCGCTGTCGCCGTTCACCCACACGCCGATGGCGCACCGGGTGTCTGCCGGCCTCGACCTGATGCACCGGCTGTCCAAGGAATACGAGAAGCCCGAATTCGAGATCACCTCGGTCAACGTGGCCGGCGTCGACGTGGCGGTGCAGGAGCAGGTGGCGATCGAGAAGCCCTTCTGCCGGCTGCTGCGCTTCAAGCGCTTCACCGACAACCTGCCGATGCTCACGCGCATGAAGGACCAGCCCACCGTGCTGGTGATCGCGCCGCTGTCGGGCCACCACGCCACGCTGCTGCGCGACACCGTGCTCTCGCTGCTGCAGGAGCACAAGGTCTTCATTACCGACTGGACCGACGCCCGCATGGTGCCGGTGGAATCCGGGCCGTTCCACCTCGACGACTACGTGGCCTACGTGCAGGAGTTCATCCGCCACGTCGGGCCGGAGGTGAACGTGATCTCGGTGTGCCAGCCGACCGTGCCGGTGCTGGCCGCGATCTCGCTGATGGCGAGCAACGGCGAGCCCACCCCGCGCACGATGACGATGATGGGCGGACCGATCGATGCACGAAAGTCGCCGACCGCCGTCAACAACCTGGCAATGAACAAGAGCCACGAGTGGTTCGAGCACAACGTGATCTACCGCGTGCCCGTCAACTACCCCGGCGCCGGCCGCCGCGTGTACCCCGGCTTCCTGCAGCACACCGGCTTCGTGGCGATGAACCCCGATCGCCACCTGAGCTCGCACTACGACTACTTCCTGGACCTGGTGCGCGGCGACGACGAGAGCGCCGACGCGCATCGCCGCTTCTATGACGAGTACAACGCCGTGCTCGATATGCCGGCCGAGTACTACCTCGACACCATCAAGGTCGTGTTCCAGGACTTCGCGCTCGTCAACGGCACCTGGGAGGTCAAGGGCCAGCTGGTGCGGCCGCAGGACATCACGACGACGGCGCTGCTGACCATCGAAGGCGAACTCGACGACATCTCCGGTGCCGGCCAGACGCGTGCGGCCCACGACCTGTGCACGGGCGTTCCGAAGGACCGGCAGTTCCACTACGACGTCGAAGGCGCCGGCCACTACGGCATCTTCTCCGGCCGGCGCTGGCGCGAACATGTCTACCCGGTGGTGCGCGACTTCATTGCCAACCACCAGGACGCGATGCCCGGCGCGAAAAAGGCGGCCTCGCGCAAGACGGCCAGCGCCGCGCGCCGCAAGACCGTCAGCGCCTGACGCCCGCGAACCGGCGCGTCGACGGCGCTGGCGATAATCCGGCGGTGGACACCGCCGCCCGCATCGCCGCCATCGACGCCGCACTGCCGCAGACGCAGTGCACGCGCTGCGGCTATCCCGACTGCCGCTCCTACGCGCAGGCGATCGTCGTCGACGCGGCGCAGATCAACCAGTGCCCCCCGGGCGGCGCCGAAGGCATCGCGCGCCTGTCACGCCTCACCGGCCGCCCCGCGCTGCGCTTGAACCCCGCCAACGGCCACGAGGGACCGCGGCAGCTCGCCATCATCGACGAGGCCTGGTGCATCGGCTGCACCTTGTGCATCAAGGCCTGCCCGGTGGACTGCATCATCGGCGGTCCCAAGCAGATGCACACCGTCGTCAACGAGTGGTGCACCGGTTGCGAGCTGTGTATTCCGGTCTGCCCGGTGGACTGCATCTCGCTCGCCAACGTGACCGGCGAGCGCAGCGGCTGGGACGCGTGGTCGCCCGAAGCGGCCGACGGCGCGCGCGAGCGCTACACACGGCGCCGCATGCGCCTGCAGCGTGAGAAGCACGAGCACGACGAACGGCTGGCCGCCAAGGCCCAGGCCGCGCTGGACGACCTGCCCGCAGCGTCGAAGCTCGCCGATGCGGACGCGCTCGAGGGCAAACGTGCCCTGCTTGAGGCCGCCCTGGCGCGCGCGAGAGAGCGGCGGGGCACAGGCGGCGGCTGATGCCGTCGGTGGCGTCCTACAGCACGATCAGCGTGCGCCGACGCCTGACAACGCGCCCGGCCGACGCTTGTCGGCCGACATCGGCTTAGGCTTGCAGCAAGGGTGCCCCGATCGTCTGACTCCCGGACTCGTGGGTGCGCTTTCCGGAGGCTGCCATGCACCGATTCGTCGTTCCCGCCATCGCTGCGCTGGCCTTTCTCGGCGCTTGCGACGACAAGAAGGGGCCTGCGCCGCCCAAGCCCACCACCGCCGCGCTGGAGGCCGTGATCGCTGCCACGCCGGCATCGGACCCGTCGCTGCCGAACGCCGCCGAAATCGCCGCCGCGGCACCGCCAGACACCGCAGCCACGCGTTGACCGCGCGCGCTCGCTGGCGCCGCTGCCACAATCGGCGGCGATGAACAGCGCCCAGATCGAACACTTCTTCGCGGTCCTGAAGGCGGCCAATCCGCGGCCAGCCAGCGAGCTTGAATACAGCAGCGTGTTCGAGCTGCTGGCCGCCGTGCTGCTGTCTGCGCAAGCGACCGATGTGAGCGTCAACAAGGCCACGCGCCGCCTGTTCGCCGTCGCCAATACCCCGGCGCGCATGCTGGCGCTCGGCGTGGAAGGCATTGCCGAGTACATCAAGTCGATCGGCCTGTTTCGCACCAAGGCACGCCATCTCCACGAAACCTGCCGCATCCTCATCGAGCAGCACGGCGGCCAGGTGCCGCGCACCCGCCAGGCGCTGGAGGCGCTGCCCGGCGTCGGGCGCAAGACGGCCAACGTCGTGCTCAACGTGGCCCTCGGCGAGCCGACAATGGCGGTCGACACGCACATCTTCCGTGTCGGCAATCGCACGGGCCTCGCGCCGGGCAAGACGCCGCTGGCGGTCGAGGCGCGGCTGCACGAGCGTGTGCCCGAGGCTTACCGTGTCGACGCCCATCACTGGTTGATCCTGCATGGGCGCTACGTGTGCCTGGCGCGGCGTCCACTGTGCGAGGAGTGCCTCGTCGCGCCATTCTGCGACTCTCGCCCCCTGTACGAACACTCGCCGCCCGCCCGGCCCGCGAACGCCACCCCCTGAAAGAGTTTGCAGTAGGCGGCCGTCGGCCGCGCGCCCAGAATGTCCGCATGCCCGACCTGACGGCGCTACAGCGCATCTGCGGCCTGCTGGACCGCGGAGAGATCGACCGCGCCCATTTCCTCGCGCTGCTGTGCCGGCACCTGGTGCATGACGTCGGCTGCTCGCGCGCCGCCGTGCGCATGCTCGTGCAGACGCCCATGGGCGCGGCCCTGCACTGCATCGCCATGCACGACAGCGCCGGCATGCTGGGGCCGACCGTTCCCGACATGGTGGGCGAGGATCCAGGCGCCTATTTCGAGACGCTGCTGCGCGACGGCTGCGTGGTGGCGAGTGATGCCCTGCACGATCCAGCCACCGCGCCGTTCGTCGACAGCTACCTGGCTCCGCTGGACGTGCGCTCGCTGCTCGACGTGGGCTTCTCGGTCAATGGCGCGCTGTATGGCAGCTTCAGCTGCGAGCAAGTCGGCACGATGCAGGAGTGGAGCCCGCAACAGCTCACCTTGCTGCGGCAGGTCGCCTCGCGGGTGAGCCTCACGCTGATGCATGCCATCACCGCCGAGATCGACACCACCCCGGCCGCGCTGTGGGAGCCGAGCACGCCGAACCGGTTGATGACCATGCCTTTGCCGCTGATGGAACTGGAGGCGCGCGAGCGGCGCGACCCGCCGGACCACGACGAGCGGCGCGGGCGCTGAAGGCTCGGCCCGCTTCAGCGGCGGGGCCCGAGCGAGCGCCGTTCGGCACGCACCTCGTCGAGCGCGCCGCAGAGCGCACGCGCACCGTCGATGACACGCGGCCCCTGGCGCGTGACGAGGTCGCCCGGCATGGTGTAGATCCAGCGCTGCCTCACCGCGGTCATGCGGGCGAACGGCCGCCAGATCTCGAACCCGGGCCGTTCGGGTTCGCGCCGCCACAGCGGCTGCGCTGCATCGAGCTCGCGCGTGCCCAGGATGACCTCCGGATCAGCCGCCACGACCGACTCGAGCGAGATCTGCGGCGCCAGCGCAGACAGGCTGCCGAACACGTTGCGCCCGCCGCACAAGGCGATCAGGTCGCTGGTGAGGTGGCCGTCGTTGAGCGTCATCAGCGGCCGCGACCAGACCTGGAAGAACACCGACACCGGCTCGGCCTGCACGTAGCGCAGCTTGAGAGCCTCGGCCTCGCGCCGCAGCGCCGCGGCGCGCGCCTCCCCTTCAGCGGACCGCCCGACCAGCGAGCCGATGAGAGCCAGGCTGCGCGCCACGTCGTCCAGCGTGCGCGGCTCGAGATAGAACAGGCGCAGGCCGGCGGCTTCCAGCTGAGCGAGTTCGCGGCCCTGGTTGCCGTGGTACCAGACCAGCACCAGGTCGGGTTTGAGCGCGAGGATTCGTTCGACGTCGAGCCGCTGGTAGTCGCCGATGCGCGGGATTCGCTGGGCCGCCGCCGGAAAGTTGCTCGTGTCCATCGTGCCGACCAGCGCGTCGCCGGCGCCGACCGCGAAGACGAACTCGGTGAGGTTGGGCGCCAGCGTGATCACCCGCTGCGCCGGCCGAGACAGCTCGACCGACCGGCCGGCATCGTCGACGTGCACGGCGCCCTGCGAGCCCTGAGCGACCAGCGCTGCGAGCATCAAAACGACCGAGAGGCGCGCAAGGACACTCATGGCGGCGACACGGCGGCCGGGTTCGGCCCGACCCAGAATCTCGCCTGGCCGCAGACTTCGACCCGGTCGATGCCGACTCGGAACGCCTGCGACAGGTGGGCCGGCGTCATCACGCGCTCACGCGGCCCCGCGACGGCCTGGCCGCGGCCATCGAGCAGCACCGCATGGGTGGCCATGTCCCAGGCGAGATTGATGTCGTGCAGGCTCGCCACCACGGCGTGGCCGCCGGCGCTGCGACGCTCGAGCAGGCGCAGCAGCAGCTGCTGGTGCGCAAGATCCAGGTGCGATGCCGGCTCGTCGAGCAGGACCAGCGGAGCGCCCTGCAGCAAGGTGGTGGCGATGGCCACGCGCTGGCGCTCGCCCCCTGAGAGCTGGCGCACGTCCGAGTGTGCCAGCGTGTCGAGGTCGAGTTCGCTCAAGAGGCGGACGACTGTCGTTTCGTCGTCCGCGTCGACGTTCCACCACGCACCGCGGCGCATCGCGATGCGCGCCGTTTCCGAAACGGTCGACGGAAACGGATCGGACCAGAACTGCGGGCACCACGCCCGCCAGTCGGCCAGCGACTGGGCAGGCCATAGCGTCAGCGGGCGCCCCTGCAGCACCACCCGGCCGCCGGCGAGCGGAAAGACACCCGCCATCGCCGCGAGCAGGGACGATTTGCCGGCGCCGTTGGGGCCCAGCACCACCCAACGCTGACCCGGGTGGACACCGAAGCCGAGGTCGTCGAAGAGAACCCGGCCCTGCGCCGTGCCGCCTGCCCGCAAGGACAGGGATTCCACGGCGAGCTGCAAAGGCTCGTTCATCGTGTCCCCCGGGGCCGATGCAACAGCAACGCGAGGAACGACGGCACGCCGACCGCGGCGGCGATCACGCCGACCGGCAGCTGGATGGGCGCGGCCACCGTGCGCGCGACCGCGTCCGCCAGCACCACGAAGCAGCCGCCGGCCAGTGCGCTCGCCGGCAGCAGCCAGGGGGCCTGGCGCAGCCCGAGCAGACGCAGCGCATGCGGCGCCACCAGGCCGACGAAGCCGATCGCGCCGCCGGTG
>DASWVR010000147.1:0-25352 GCA_036401155.1 Piscinibacter sp.
GCCGCACGGTGGTCTTCGTCGACGAAGTTCACCGCTTCAACAAGAGCCAGCAGGATGCCTTCTTGCCGCACGTCGAGTCGGGGCTGTTCACCTTCATCGGCGCGACCACGGAGAACCCCTCCTTCGAGGTCAATTCGGCCCTGCTGTCACGCGCCACGGTGCATGTGCTGAAGAGCCTCGGCGATGAGGATCTGAAGACGCTGCTATCGAGAGCGCAGCAGCTGATGCAGGCGCCGCCGCTCAGCGAGCCCGCAGCGTCGCGCCTCATCGGCTATGCCGACGGCGACGCGCGCCGCCTGCTGAATGCCTATGAGAACCTGGTCAACATGGCCGGCGGCGTCAAGCAGATCGACGAGCCGCTTCTGGAGAAATCGCTGGGCGAGCAGCTGCGCCGCTACGACAAGGGCGGCGAGCAGTTCTACGACACCATCTCCGCGCTGCACAAGGCGGTGCGCGGCTCCGATCCGGATGCGTCGCTGTACTGGTTCGTGCGCATGCTCGACGGCGGCGTCGACCCGCGCTACGCCGCGCGCCGGATGATTCGCATGGCAAGCGAAGACATCGGCCTGGCCGACCCGCGCGCGCTGCGGCTGACGCTGGACGCTGCGGAAACCTTCGAGCGCCTCGGCTCGCCCGAAGGCGAGCTCGCGCTTGCACAGGCGGTCGTCTATCTCGCGATGGCGCCCAAGTCGAATGCCGTCTACGCCGCGTACAACGCCGCACGCGCCTTCGTCGCGCAGGACGGCACCCGGGCGGTGCCCCTGCGGCTTCGCAATGCACCCACGAAGCTGATGAAGAGCCTCGACTACGGGCGCGGCTACCGCTACGCACACGACGAGGAGGGTGGCTTTGCCGCCGGCGAACGCTACTGGCCCGACGACATGGAGGGCCCGGTGTTCTACGAACCGGTGCCGCGCGGGCTCGAGATTCGAATTGGAGAGAAACTCAGCGAATTGCGTCGGCTCAACGATGAAGCGAAGAAAACGAGCTGAACGGTCCCTTCTTTGGTGAGTTGCTCGGGGCCGCTAGAGAAAACTCCGCATGTCTTCCGCGGGCCCCTGCCTCTAGAATTCCGCCCGCTCGATGACCTTTCCGTCCAGCGACGAGCCCGCCACGCAGACTGCAGACGGCGGGCTTTTTGCTAACAGGAGAAGTTGCACGAAGCGGGGGGCATGCGTCTTGGACGCGGGGTCATGACTCCTGCTCATCCCTGGGGGCGGCGGCGTGTTTGAATCGCGCGGTCAAACAAGAGAACCGAGGAGACACCGACAAATGGACACCTTCATCCAACAGATCATCAATGGTCTGGTGCTGGGCAGCGTGTACGCGCTGGTCGCGCTCGGCTACACGATGGTCTACGGCATCATCAACCTGATCAACTTCGCACACGGCGATGTGTTGATGGTCGGGGCGCTGACCAGCTGGACCGTCGTGACGGCGCTGGAAGGCACGATGCCGGGCTGGGCCCTGCTGGGGGTGTCGCTGGTCGCTGCCATCATCGTCTGTTCGCTGCTCAACTTCACGATCGAGAAGGTGGCCTACCGGCCCCTGCGCAACGCGCCGCGCCTCGCGCCGCTGATCACGGCGATGGGGGTGAGCCTGCTGCTGCAGACGCTGGCGATGATCATCTGGAAGCCGAACTACAAGTCGTACCCGATCCTGCTGCCGAGCGAGCCGTTCGAGATCGGCGGCGCCGTGATCAACACGGTGCAGATCATGATCCTCGTCACCACGGCGGTGACGCTCGCCGGCCTGATGTACCTCGTCAACAAGACACGCCTGGGCCGCGCGATGCGCGCGACGGCCGAGAACCCGCGCGTGGCGGGGCTGATGGGCGTGCGGCCCGACATGGTGATCTCCGCCACCTTCGTCATCGGCGCCTCGCTGGCCGCGCTGGCCGGCGTGATGTACGCCGCCAACTACGGCTCGGTGCAGCACAGCATGGGCTTCCTGCCCGGCATCAAGGCTTTCACCGCGGCGGTGTTCGGCGGCATCGGCAACCTGCCCGGGGCGATGCTCGGCGGCGTGATGCTGGGGCTGATCGAGTCGTTCGGCGCCGGCTACATCGGCGCGCTGACCGGCGGTGTGCTCGGCAGCCACTACCAGGACATCTTCGCCTTCCTCGTGCTGATCCTCGTGCTCACGCTGCGCCCGAAGGGCCTGCTCGGCGAGCGTGTGGCGGACCGCGCCTGACCGGAGACACACCATGCTGAAGAACAAACTGGTCGTCTTCATCCTCGCCGGCATCTTCCTGCTGGTCACGCCGCTGGTCGCGCAGCAGTTCGGCAATGCCTGGGTGCGCATCATCGACGTGGCGCTGTTGTACGTGCTGCTGGCGCTCGGACTGAACATCGTGGTCGGCTACGCCGGCCTGCTCGACCTCGGCTACGTCGCCTTCTACGCGGTGGGCGCCTACATGTTCGCGCTGCTCGCCGGGCCCCACCTGAGCGAGACCTTCGAGTTCATCAAGGTGACGTTCCCTAACGGCATGCACATGCCGTTCTGGGTCATCATCCCGCTGGGCGCCGCGCTCGCCGGCCTGTTCGGCGTGCTGCTCGGCGCGCCGACGCTGAAGCTGCGCGGCGACTACCTCGCGATCGTCACGCTCGGCTTCGGCGAGATCATCCGCGTGTTCCTGAACAACCTGGACGCGCCGGTGAACATCACCAACGGGCCGAAGGGCCTGGCGCAGATCGACTCGATCCGCATTTTCGGGCTCGACCTCGGCAAGCGGCTCGAGGTGCTCGGCTTCGAGTTCGCCTCGGTCACCCTGTACTACTACTTCTTCCTCATGCTGGTCATCGCCAGCGTGATCATCTGCTACCGGCTGGAACGCAGCCGCATCGGGCGCGCGTGGATGGCGATCCGTGAAGACGAAATCGCGGCCAAGGCGATGGGCATCAACACCCGCAACCTGAAGCTGCTCGCATTCGGCATGGGCGCCACCTTCGGCGGCGTGTCGGGCGTGCTGTTCGCGAGCTTCCAGGGCTTCGTCTCGCCCGAGTCGTTTGCGCTGCAGGAGTCGATCATGATCGTCGCCATGGTCGTGCTGGGCGGCATCGGCCACATCCCCGGGGTGATCATCGGGGCGCTGCTGCTGGCGGCGCTGCCCGAGGTGCTGCGCTACGTCGCCGGCGACCTGCAGGCCTACACCGACGGCCGCCTCGACGCCGCGATCCTGCGCCAGCTGCTGATCGCGCTGGCGATGATCGGCATCATGCTGGCGCGCCCGCGCGGGCTGTGGCCCTCGCCCGAACACGGCAAGGCGGCGCCCACGGCGGCGCCGACGCCCGCGCCGGCTCCCGCAGCCACCGGCCGATGAGGAGCCCGCGATGAGCGAACCCGTTCTCAAAGTCACCGGCGTCTCCAAGCGCTTCGGCGGCCTGCAGGCGCTGTCCGACGTCGGCGTCACGATCGAGGCCGGCCAGGTCTACGGCCTGATCGGCCCCAACGGTGCCGGCAAGACCACCTTCTTCAACGTCCTCACCGGGCTGTACACACCCGACTCCGGGACCTTCGAGCTCGGCGGCAAGCCCTACAAGCCGGCCGAGGTGCACCAGGTCGCCAAGGCCGGCATCGCGCGCACCTTCCAGAACATCCGGCTGTTCGCCGACATGACGGCGCTCGAGAACGTGATGGTCGGGCGCCACGTGCGTACGCATTCGGGCCTGATCGGCGCGGTGTTCCGCACGCCCAAGTTCAAGGCCGAAGAAGCCGCGATCGCCCAGCGCTCGCAGGAACTCCTCGACTACGTGGGCATCGGCCGCTATGCGGAGTTCAAGGCGCGCACGCTGAGCTACGGCGACCAGCGCCGTCTGGAGATCGCACGCGCGCTGGCCACCGACCCGACGCTGATCGCGCTGGACGAGCCGGCCGCCGGCATGAACACCACCGAGAAGATGGTGCTGCGCGAGCTGATCGACCGCATCCGCAAGGACGGCCGCACCATCTTGCTGATCGAACACGACGTGAAGCTGGTGATGGGCCTGTGCGACCGCGTGACGGTGCTCGACTACGGCAAGCAGATCGCCGAGGGCACGCCGTACGACGTGCAGCGCGACGAGAAGGTGATCGAGGCCTACCTCGGCGCCGGCCACAAGGCGCATTGACCCTTCGGCAAAGCTCGTACTCATCGGAACAACCATGGCAAACACATTGCTCAAGGTCAGCGGCCTGAAGGTGGCCTACGGCGGCATCCAGGCCGTCAAGGGCGTGTCCTTCGAAGTGCACGAAGGCGAACTGGTGAGCCTGATCGGCGCCAACGGCGCCGGCAAGACGACGACGCTCAAGGCGATCACGGGCTTGCAGCCGGTGGGCGCCGGTTCGATCGAGTTCCTCGGCCGCTCGATCACCGGGCAGGGGCCGTGGGACCTCGTCAAGCAGGGGCTCGTGATGGTGCCCGAGGGGCGCGGCACCTTCACCCGCATGACGATCACCGAGAACCTGCAGATGGGCGCCTTCGTGCGTCGCGACCGCGAGGTCGAGGACGACATGGAGAAGGTGTTCGCGATCTTCCCGCGCCTGAAGGAGCGCCGTCATCAGCTGGCCGGCACGATGTCGGGCGGCGAGCAGCAGATGCTTGCGATGGGGCGCGCGCTGATGGCGCGGCCGAAGGTGCTGCTGATGGACGAGCCGTCGATGGGCTTGTCGCCGATCATGGTCGACAAGATCTTCGAGGTCGTCAACGACATCCATGGCCGCGGCACGACCGTGCTGCTGGTCGAGCAGAACGCAAGCCGCGCGCTGCAGCTCGCCACCCGCGGCTACGTGATGGACTCGGGCGAAATCACGATGAGCGGCGACGCCCGCGCGCTGCTCAACGATCCCAAGGTGAGGGCGGCCTACCTCGGCGAATAGCGCGGCGGCGCGAGCTGTTCGCCCGCTCTGTGAATTCGTCACGGCGCGCGATCGAAATCCCGCGAAACTGAGTCATCCTCACGGCCACTGCGTGTATCTACGCAGTGGTCGCCCCTGCTGCGTTGTGTAGAACTCGCTCCTATCCTCGGGCATCGAGGGAATGAGGGGTTGAGATGGCACGGGTCTTCCTGAATGCGGCGGTTGCCGCGCTGGTGCTTGCGGCACTGGGCGGCGCACACGCGCAATCCACCACCAACGCGGGGCCGAAGCCGCTTCGGATGGGCTTCATCTGCCCGTTCACCGGCGGGTCGCAGGACTTCGGCAACAGCGCGCGCCTGGGCGCCGAGCTGGCGGTCAAGGAGATCAACGAGGTCGGCGGCTTTCTCGGCCGGCCCGTCGAACTGGTCTCGCGCGACGACAAGGCCTCGCCGGACGAAGGACGCAAGCACGCCGAGGAATTGGTGCTCAAGGAGAAGGTCGACTTCACCGTCGGTTTCTGCAACACCGGCGTCGCGCTGAAGTCGCTCGAGGTGTTCCAGAACAACCGCCACCTGCTGATGGTCCCGGTGGCCACCGGCAGCGCCGTCACGGCGATGTACCCGGCGAAGGACAGCTACATCTTCCGCATGTCCGCACGCGACACGCTGCAGGCGGCGCACCTGGTCGACGACGTCGTCAAGCGCGGCTACACCCGAGTGGCGCTGTTCGCCGACAAGACCGGCTACGGCGAGGGCGGCTTCAAGGACGTCGAGACCTTCCTGGCGCAGAAGGGGCTCAAGCCCGTCTACAGCGCCCGCTTCGATCTGGGCGTGAAGACGCTCACCAAGCAGATGCTGGAAGCCAAGGATGCCGGCGCCGAGGTGATCATCGGCTACACGGTGGGTCCCGAACTGACGGCGATGGCCTTGTCGCGTGCGGAAGCCAAGCTGAGCGCGCCGCTGTACGGACCGTGGCCGCTGTCGTTCCGCAGCGTGTCGGACAAGGCGGGCGCCGCGGTCGAGGGCGCCGTGATGGTGCAGACCATCATTCAGGACCTGTCCAACGAACGGCGCTCGTCGTTCATCGCGCGGCTGAAGCGCTTTGCCGACAAGCAGCCTATCGGCTCGCTGATGGCCGCCGCACAAAGCTACGACGCCGTGCACATGATGTTGCGGGCGGTGTTCCAGACCAAGGGCGACATGACGGGCGGTGCGCTCAAGCGTGCGCTCGAGAACCTGGAGCGGCCCTACTCCGGCGTGGTGACAACACACGACCGGCCGTTTTCTGCCGACGACCACGACGCGTTCACGCGCAACATGGTCTGGCTCGGCCAGTGGCGGCGCGGCGAGATCCACTTCTTCTATCCCGAAGACGCCAAACGCGCCGCCTACATCCGGCGCAAGGAAGCGCCGTAGTCCCGGCGCGAGGCGGCTCGACCTTCGGCCGCCCGCTTTCAGCGCGATTGCCATGGCCTCCTGAGCCGCTTCCGGCGGCGATCCGCCGTCGTGCGGCGTGAGGCAGCGCTCGCTAGCGCGCCGCGACAGACTGCGGTGGGATCAGGGCTTCCCAACCTGCCTGCGCCCGCCAAAGCGCCGCCGGCGCGGCTGATTTCGCGCCGCCAGACGTGGGCGAACACTCCCTTTTTCGCCTCCGGGATCGCCCTGAAAACCATCGGTACTTTCGCACGGCAGCACAGTTACAACCTGTTTCTTCGTGCCCTCGCCGACAAACAATGACGACTTCGCGCGAGCCCACGCCGGCCCGTCTTCGTCGTTGGAAGGTCACCGATGTTCAACAGCTGTCGCTTTACCGTCCTCATCGAGCGTCATGTTCGCCGTGCAATGCGCGGCGTGCTGCTTGCGCTGGCCGCCGGCACGCTGGCGCCGCTTGCCGCCGCGCAGCCCGCCTCGCCGCACGGAGCACCGCCCGCCGCGCGGGCTGCGCTGGCCAAGATGGCGGCCGACTTGCGTGCCGAGATGTCATCGGTCAAGCCCTCGTCGGTGCGCTGGGCCCGCGACGTGCAAGGCGTTCGCCACGTCGAAGCCATCATCGTTGCCGACGGCGGGCAGCGCGAGCTCGACGACCTGAGCGCGCATCTGGTCCGTGTCGGCGGCACCATCCTCAGGCGCCACCAGGCCATCCCCGCGATCACGGCGCTGCTGCCGGCCGGGCAGCTGCAGGCGCTGTCGCACCGCAAGGACGTGGCGAGCATCTCGCCGAACCGCACCGTCATGCGCAGCGCGAGCGCCGTGGAGGCGATCACCGGCAGCACGAATTCGCAGGTGCGCAGCACCGGTTTCGGCGGCCACTACGCCGGCCTCGACGGAACGGGCGTGGGCATCGCGGTGCTCGACTCGGGGATCATGAAGACACATCGCAGCTTCGGCAACGCCTATGGCATGTCGCGGGTGCGGCGCAGCGTCGACATGCTCAAATCGCGCGGCGCGATGTGGAGCAGCGGCTTCCACGACGGATCGATGTCCTATGTGCCGGGCGGCACGGGGCTGCAGAAGTACGAGGCGCTGGTGGCCAACGACGGCAACCCGAACCACGATCCGTACGGCCACGGCACGCACGTCGCGTCGATCGCGGCCGGCCGGGGCAGCTACCAGGCGCCGGACTCCACCGGCATCGCCCCCAACGCCGACCTGTTCGACGTGCGCGTGCTCAACGACCAGGGCCTGGGCACGATGAGCGACGTCATCGAAGGCATCGAGTGGGTGATCTACCACGCCCGTGAATACAAGATCCGCGTGATGAACCTGAGCCTGGCGGCGAACTCGTCCGAGTCGTGGCGCACCGACCCGCTGTGCCTGGCGGTGCGCAACGCCACCGCGGCGGGCATCACGGTGGTCGCGGCCGCCGGCAACTTCGGCAAGAGCACGAACGGCCGCGAGGTCTACGGCGCCATCGGCGCGCCCGGCAACGATCCCTCGGTGATCACGGTG
Organism: Piscinibacter sp.; assembly: GCA_036401155.1. Classification (GTDB taxonomy): domain Bacteria; phylum Pseudomonadota; class Gammaproteobacteria; order Burkholderiales; family Burkholderiaceae_C; genus Albitalea. The sequence goes on from DASWVR010000147.1 coordinate 7,785, forward strand.
GGCGCGGTCAACTACCGCAACACGGTGGACCGCGTCGACGACAGCGTGAACCTCTTCAGCTCGCGCGGCCCCACGCGCGGCTCAATGCTCGACGAGAGCGGGATGCGCCACGTCGACAACCTGCTCAAGCCCGACCTCGTGGCGCCGGGCAACCGCATCGTCGGCGCGGCCGCCACCGGCCCGTGGAGCTACCCGACGTGGAACCGCATCGCCGCCGCCAACCCGCAGCTGGTCAACGCATCGGGGGCGCAGCAGTACTACGGCGAGACGCTGATGATGCTGAGCGGCACGTCGGTGGCCGTGCCGGTGGTCAGCGGCACGGTGGCGCTGATGCTGCAGGCCAACCCCGGCCTGACGCCGCCGCTGGTCAAGGCCATGCTGCAGTACAGCGCGCAGCCGGTCGCCGGCGCGAACCTGCTGCAGCAAGGCACCGGCCTGCTCAACGTGCACGGCGCGGTGATGTTGTCGCGTGCCGTCCGCACCGACCTTTCGACCCTGGTCGGCATGGGCGCCATCGCGCCCGGCGCGCCGCTGCTGCGCATCGGCAGCCCGCTGCCGTCTCCGAGTTCGGTGATCGGCGGGCGCAACCTCAACTGGTCGCGCATTGCCTTCGTCGGCGGCAACCGCGTGGTCGGCGGCAGCGCGCTGTTCACCGCCTACCAGCCGATCTACGACCCGGGCATCACCTGGGCCAACGACAGCGTGCGGCATCGTGTGGCGACGTACTGGCCGGCCAGCGGCACGTCGCCGGGCGGGGTATACGTCAAGTCGTTCAGCGAAAGCTGGCCCGCACGCCAGGTGTTGCTGACCGCGTCGGTGACCGATCTCACATCGCTGGCGGGCCGCAGCTCGCTGATCGGCCGCACCGGCATGTTCACGCCGACGCAGAACCTGTCGACCTGGTCGGCGAGCGGCAGCGGACTGGTGCTGAGCGAGGGCCTGGTGCTCAGCGAAGGGCTGGTGCTGAGCGAGGGGCTCGTGTTGAGCGAGGGCCTGGTGCTCAGCGAAGGGCTGGTGTTGAGCGAAGGCCTGGTGCTCAGCGAAGGGTTGTTGTTGAGCGAGGGCATCGTGATGAGCGAGGGCGGCCTGTTCGACGCGCTGCTCAATCGAATCATCTCCTTCGACGGCGAGCCTTGAACCGCTGCGCCGCCGGGTTCGACACGACCACCACCAGGAACCGCCCATGACCCCGCCCCGCACTCCTTCCGGCGGCTTGCCGCTGCGGCTCCTCGGGCGTGTGCACACGGCACTGATGCCCGACTACAACCGCAAGGCCGCCGTCTACTGGTGGTCGGTGGTGGTGCTGGGCGCGCTCACGATCGCGTTCGCCGGCTGGTCGGTGGCGACCCGGCTGCCCCCCGTGGCGGTGCTGCAGGTGGCGATCGGCGTGCTCGTGGCGATGCTGGCGGGCTTCTTCCCGGTGCGCGTTCCGCGCTCGAAGAACTCGTTCGCCGCCGGCGAGGTGTTCATCTTCAGCCTGCTGCTGCTGCACGGCCCGGCGGCCGCCACGCTGGCGTCGGCCGCCGAGGGGCTGGTCGGTTCGTGGCGCACGTCCAAGCGCTGGACCAGCCGCATCGCGAGCCCCGCGATGGCGGCGGTGTCGATGTTCTGCGCCGCCTCCCTGCTCGAGGTCGGCCTCGGTGCGCTGCGTGGCCTGGGTTGGGACGGTGCCGTGGTGCTGCTCGCCGCGATGACGCTGTTCGCGCTCGCCTACTTCGTCTTCAACACGCTGCTCGTCACGCTGGTGGCCAAGCTCAAGCGCAACGAAGGGCTGGCGCTGTCGGAGCTGTTCGGCAACTTCGGCTGGGCCGGCATCGCCTACAGCGGCAGCGCGTCGGTCGCCGCGCTCGTCTACCTGAGCTACCAGCAGTCCGGCGTCGGCGTGCTGCTGGCGGCCATACCGATCATCGCGCTGCTGCTGTCGACGATGCACCTGTACTTCCGCCAGCAGGAGGCCGACGAAGAGATGCGCCGCGGCCGGCTCGACGCGATGGAGCGCGAGCAGGAGCAGGCGCAGCGCCACATGCAGGAGCTGCAGCGCATCGCCTTTCACGACAGCCTGACCGGGCTGCCGAACCGGCGCCAGTTCCACGAGTTGCTAGGCCAGGCGCTGCGGCGCGTGGCGCAGGACCGCGAGCACCAGTTCGGCGTGCTGTTCCTCGACTTCGACCGCTTCAAGCTGATCAACGACAGCCTGGGGCACAGCGTGGGCGACGAATTCCTGGTGCAGGTGTCGCAGCGGCTGCAGCAGCACGTGAGGCCGAACGACGTGGTGGCGCGACTGGGCGGCGACGAGTTCGCCGTCCTGGTCGAGGGCCACAGCTGCATCGACGACGCCGTCGTGCTGGCCGAGCGGCTGCTGCTCATGCTGCGCCAGCCGCTGCGCGTGGACGGCACCGAGATCAACGCCACGGCAAGCATCGGCATCACGTCCAGCGCGATCGCCTACAGCGATCCGGGCGAGGTGCTGCGCGACGCCGACATCGCGATGTACCGCGCCAAGGCGTCGGGCAAGGCACGCTTCGCGCTGTTCGATGTCGGGCTGCGCACCGAGATCTCGCAGCGCCTGATGCTCGAGGGCGAGCTGCGCGCGGCATTGGCACAGGGCCGGCTCGACGTCGAGTACCAGCCGCTGTTCAACCTCTCCACCGGCGGGCTGGTCGGCTTCGAGGCGCTGGCCCGCTGGCAGCACCCGCAGCTCGGCGCCATCAGCCCGGCCACGTTCATCCCGATCGCCGAGGAGTCGGGGCTCGTCATCGCGCTCACCGACTTCGTGCTGCGCCAGGCGTGCCAGCAGCTCAGGCGCTGCCAGGCGTCGCTGCCCGAGGGCGGCTCGCTGACCATGCACGTCAACATCTCCGGCAACGACATCGCGCATCCCGCCTTCGTCGCACGGGTGACGCACGCGCTCGCCGAGGCGCGGCTCAAGCCGCACGACCTGACCCTGGAACTCACCGAGAACATCCTGATGGCGCGGCTGGCCGACGCGCTGCCGATGCTGGCCGAGCTGCACGCGCTCGGCGTGCGACTGAGCGTCGACGACTTCGGCACCGGCAGCTCGTCGCTCAGCCACCTGTCGCGGCTGCCCTTCGACAGCCTGAAGATCGATCGTTCTTTTGTGCACGATATCGGCCAGGGCTCCAACACGGCCATCGTCAACGCAATCGTCTTCCTTGGTCATGCGCTGGGCAAGAAGGTGATCGCCGAGGGCATCGAGACCCTCGGTCAGTTCGAGCAGCTGTGTGCGCTGGGCTGCGAGTCGGGGCAGGGTTTCCACATGGCGCCGTCGATGAACTCGGAGCGGGTCGAGGCGATGATGCTCGGCTGGTCGGCGGCGCCGCCGCAGGCCGCCGTGCTGGTCCCAGGCGGCAAGAGCGGCAAGTCCGGCAAGGCAGGCAAGGCAGGCAAGACCGGCGTGTTGGCGCACTGAGCCGCACGCGGCGGCCTCAGAGGCCGTGAGTCATTGGCTGCCTCACAGCTGTTGGTTGGCCTCTGAGTGAGCCGACTGCGCTGCACAATTGCATAGGTGCTTCGCTCCGTCGGCTCAGTCCCCGTGTTTGTCGGCTTCGGAGGTGAAGGCGTCGGCGAGGAAGTCGTCCTTGGGCAGGCCGCATTGCTCGACGAAGTCGCGCTGCGCCGACTCGACCATGATGGGCGCGCCGCACGCATACACCTGGTGGCCCGACAGGTCGGGGAAGTCGCTCATCACCGCCTGGTGGACGAGGCCCGTGCGCCCGCTCCAGTCGTCTTCCGGCTTGGGCTCCGACAACACCGGGACATAACGCAGGTGCGGCATCCCGGCCGCGGCCTGCTCGGCCCAGCCGTTCAGGTACAGGTCGGCCTTGCTGCGGCAGCCCCAGTACAGCACGGCCGGCCGCGCGATGCCCTTGAATTGCATGTGCTCGATGATCGCCTTGATCGGCGCGAAGCCCGTGCCCGAGGCGAGCAGGATCATCGGCTTGTCGGAATCCTCGCGCAGGAAGAAGCTGCCGAAGGGCCCCTCCATGCGCAGGATGTCCTTCTCCTTCATCGCCGTGAAGACGTGGTCGGTGAACTTGCCCCCCGCCATGTGGCGGATGTGCAGCTCGACCCAGGGCTTGTCGCCCTGCGTGTGCGGCGCGTTGGCCATCGAGTAGCTGCGGCGCGAGCCGTCGCGCAGGATGAACTCGACGTACTGGCCGGCGCGGTAGCGCAGCGGGTCGTTGGCCGGCAGCTGCATCTTGACGATCGCCACGTCGGGCGCCGCGCGGGTGATCGTCATCACACGGCTGGGCATCTTGCGCACCGGGAACTCGCCGGCGCCGGCCACGGTGCGCGCTTCGATCACCACGTCGGTCTGCGCCGCGGCGCAGCAGGTCAGCGTGAAGCCCGCGTCTTCTTCCTCGACGCTCAGCGCCTTGTGCTGGTGCGCGCCGTGGATCACGCGGCCTTCGAGCAGGCGGCTCTTGCACGAGCCGCAGGCGCCGTCCTTGCAGCCGTAGGGCAGGCCCACGCCCTGGCGGATGGCCGCCTGCAGGATCGGCTCGTCGCGCTCGACGCTGAAGCTTCGGCCGCTGGGCTGCACGGTCACGGTGAAAGTCATGCTGGGCTCTCGTAAACTGAGCCGCGATTTTGCCCCGCTTCGAATGCCCTTCACGCCCGCCCGCTTCCAGCGTCCCCGATTGCTGATCGTCGGCTGCGGCGACATCGGCATGCGCGTCGTCGAGCTGCTGCGGCCGCATTGGCGCTTGTTCGCGCTCACCACCAGCGCCGAGCGCGCCGCGGCGATCCGCGCGGCCGGCGCGCAGCCGCTGATCGGCAACCTCGACGAGCCGGCGACGCTCGCGCGGCTGGCCGGCCTTGCCGAGCGCGTGCTGCATCTCGCGCCGCCGCCCCAGCGCGGCACGCGCGACGCACGCACCGCCAACCTGCTGCATGCGCTCGCACGCAAGGGCGGGGTGCAGCGCCTCGTCTACGCGAGCACCAGCGGCGTGTACGGCGACTGCGGCGGGGCGCGCTTCGACGAGACCCGGCCCGTGAACCCTGCCACCGACCGCGCGCGGCGGCGCGTCGACGCGGAAGCACATCTGCGCTGGTTCGGCCGCGCGAGCGGCGCGCGCGTGACGATCCTGCGCATCCCCGGCATCTATGCCGGCGACCGCGCGGGCGGCCATCCGCGCGAGCGGCTGGCGCGCGGCATGCCGGTGCTGCAGCCGGGCGACGACGTCTACACCAACCACATCCATGCCGACGACCTGGCGCGCGCCTGCGTGGCGGCGCTGGTGCGTGGCCGCCCGCAGCGCGTGGTGCACGCGAGCGACGACAGCGAGCTGCGCATGGGCGACTACTTCGATCTGGCCGCCGACCTGTGCGGCCTGCCGCGGCCGCCGCGCATCACGCGCGACCAGGCGCGCGAGCAGCTCTCGGCGATGCAGCTGAGCTTCATGGGCGAGTCGCGCCGGCTGTGCAATCGGCGGCTGAAGACCGAGCTCAGGCTGCGGCTGCACCACCCGACGGTGCACAGCGGCCTGCTCGCCTGATCAGATGCCCTTCGGGCGGCGCAGCGTCTTCATGCGGTCCTGCGCCTGCACCGTCAATGTCCGCTCGACGCCGGCGCGTTCGACCAGCAGGGTCACCTCGCGCTCGGGCCGCTCGCCGCGCCACAGCGCCTGGTAGAACGCGGCGAGGTCGCTGACCGCGACGCCGTCGATGCGCACGATGCGGTCGCCGGGAAGCAGCCCCGCCGCCTCGGCCGGGCCGTCGGCGGCGGTGCGGACCACGCGCACGGCGCCCTCCACCTCGACGCAGTTCAGCCCCAGCCAGGCGCGGCTGCTGCTGCGCGTCGAGCCGCGTTCGCGCAGCTCCGGAAGAATCGCCTTCAGCAGGTCGATCGGCACGAACATGTTGCCCGGCAGGCGCGGATGGCCCGGGCCCATCGCGTCCATCACGATCAGCGAGCCGATGCCGAGCAGCTCGCCGTTGGCGTTGAACAGCGCCGCGCCGCTGTGGTCGGTGCGCGGCGGCGTGGTGAAGAGGGCACCGTCGATGTGGTACTCCCAGTAGCCCGAGAAGGGGCGGCGCGAGACCATGCGCGCGAGGCTCAGGTCGCCGCTTTCGCCGCCGCTGGCGATCATCAAGGGGTCGTCGGAGCTGACCGCCGACGAGCTGCCCAGCTGTGCCGCCGGCAGGCGCAGCGGCGTCAGCGCCTGCAGCAGTCCGAAGCCCGACGCCAGGTCGTAGGCGACCACGCGGGCGGGCACGATGCGTTCGGCGTCGAGCACGAGTTCGACGCGGTCCGCTTCGAGGATCAGGTAGCCGATGGTCAGCACCAGTCCGTCCTCGCCGATCACGACGCCGGTGCCCCGGCGCTCGCGGCCGAGGTTGCCGATCGAGCGCGCGTCTTCCACGGCGATCGTGTGAATGCCGACCACCGCGGCATTGGCGCGCGCCAGCGCCTGCATCTTTTCCTTGACCTCGGCGGCGTCCGGCTGCGCCGCGGGCGGTTCGCCCGACGCAGCCCGAGCCCCCGGGAGGGCCGTCAGCAGCCCGAAGAAGAAGGCGCCTAGAAACCCAAGCCTGCAGATGCCGCGCATGACAGACCTCCACGCGAAGGCTTCCAGCATGAGCCTTTTGTGCAGCCCGCGAGGCGCCAATGGGATTGCGGCGGCGTGCCAGACTGTCGGGTCCGGCGCGTCAGTGGTTCAGCGGCGCCGTCGTCCGAACGGCGCCTGGCCGCGCCAATAGCGGATCATGAAGAACGCGCCGAGCATGCCGCCGAGGTGAGCGAAGTGCGCCACGCCGTCGCTGACACGCAGACCCATCCACAGCTCCAGCGCGCCGAAGATCAGCACGTAGGTCTTGGCCTTCAGGGGAATGGGCGGGATCAGCAGCATGATCTGCCGGTTCGGGAACAGCATGCCGAATCCCAGCAGCAGCCCGTACACGCCGCCAGATGCGCCGAGCGTCGGAAAGGGCGAGCCCGAGATGCCGACGACGATCAGCTGTGTCGCCGCGGCGGCAAGCACGCTCGCGGCGTAGAACTGCATGTAGCGCTTGTCGCCCCACAGCCGCTCGAGCTCTCCGCCGAACATCCACAGCGCGAACATGTTGAACAGCAGGTGGATGATGTCACCATGCAGGAATGCATAGGTCACCACCTGCCACGGCAGGAAGCCATGTGCCAGCGGCCACAGCGCAAACCACCGCACGAACGAGAACCCGGTGGCCATCTGCAGCAGATCGTCGATGAAGAACGCCGCGACGTTGATGATCAACAGCCACTTGGTGATGGGAGGGATGGGGGGCATCGCGCGATCGTATACGACGAATCAGGGGCAGAGCGACGCCGAACCCCGCGAGCGCTGCGGGCGAGCCGATGTCTTCTGGTGCCGGAGGCCGGAATCGAACCGGCACGGTGTTTCCACCGGCAGATTTTGAGTCTGCTGCGTCTACCGATTTCGCCACTCCGGCAATGGATGGGCGTGGGTCGCGCTCGAGGGGCCGGATTATGGCACGCGCAACGCGGCATTCGCGCCTCGGCGACAATCGCCGGAATGAAACCCCCACGTCGCTTCGCTCCTGCCCCCCGAGGGGGCGCTCAGTCCCTTGGGGCGGCCCGGCGGCACTGATATGGCCTCACGCAAGATCCAGTACCCGAGCGTCGAAGACGTGATCGGCAACACCCCGCTGGTGCGCCTGGTGCGCTTGCCGGGGCTCGAGAACGATCAGCGCGGCAACCTCGTTCTCGGCAAGCTCGAAGGCAACAACCCGGCCGGCTCGGTCAAGGACCGGCCGGCGATCAGCATGATCCGCCGCGCCGAGGAGCGCGGCGAAATCAAGCCGGGCGACACGCTCATCGAGGCCACCTCGGGCAACACCGGCATTGCGCTCGCGATGGCGGCCGCGATGCGCGGCTACCGCATGCTGCTGATCATGCCGGAGGACCTGAGCATCGAGCGTGCGCAGACCATGAAGGCCTACGGCGCCGAGCTGATGCTCACGCCGCGCTCGGGCGGCATGGAGTACGCACGCGACCTGGCCGAGCAGATGCAGCGCGACGGCAAGGGGCGGGTGCTCGACCAGTTCGCCAACGACGACAATCCGCGCATCCACTACGAGACCACCGGGCCGGAAATCTGGCGCGACACCCATGGCAAGGTGACCCATTTCGTGAGTGCCATGGGCACCACCGGCACCATCACCGGCGTCTCGCGCTTCCTGAAGGAGAAGAACAAGGCGATCCGCGTCATCGGTGCGCAGCCGAACGAGGGTTCGCGCATACCGGGCATTCGCAAGTGGCCCGAGGCCTACCTGCCGAAGATCTACGACCCGACCTGGGTCGACGAGATGATCTACGTGAGCCAGAGCGACGCCGAGGAGATGGCGCGCCGCCTGGCCCGCGAAGAAGGCTTGTTCGCCGGCATCTCGGCCGCGGGTGCGCTGTGGGTGGCGCTGCAGGTCGCCAAGACGGTGGAAAACGCGACCATCGTCTTCGTCGTCTGCGACCGGGGCGATCGCTACCTGTCCACCGGCGTGTTCCCCGCATGAGCGTCGACGCGTCGTCCTATCGCTATTGCCCGCAGTGCGCGACGCCGCTGCAGTGGCTCGCGGCCGAGGAAGACGGCGGCGCGAAGTCGCGCCTGCGCTGCCCTGCCTGCGCGTGGACCCATTGGAACAACCCGACGCCGGTGCTCGCCGCGGTGATCGAGCTGGCCGATCGCGACGGCCAGTTGCTGCTCGCGCGCAACGCGGCGTGGTCGGGCAAGATGTTCGGTCTGATCACCGGCTTCATGGAGGCCGGCGAAACGCCGCAGGAGGGCATTGCGCGCGAGGTGAAGGAAGAGACCTCGCTGACGGTGGACGCGCTGCAGCTGATCGGCGTCTACGACTTCCAGCGCATGAACCAGCTGATCGTGGCCTACCACGCGCTCGCGCGCGGCGAGATCGCGCTTTCGCCCGAGCTGGCCGAATACCGCCTGTTCGCGCCGGCGGCGGTGCGTTGCTGGCCGGCGGGCACCGGCTACGCGCTCGCCGACTGGTTGAAGTCGCGCGGCATCGCGCCACAATTCATGGACCTGCCGCCGCGCCCGGCGACTTGACGAGGAAGCGCATCCGATGGAAGCCCACAAGGAAATCGACACCCGCGGACTGAACTGCCCGCTGCCCATCCTGAAGGCCAAGAAGGCGCTGGCCGACATGTCCAGCGGCCAGGTGCTCAAGGTGGTGGCCACCGACCCCGGATCGATGCGCGACTTCCAGGCATTTGCGCGTCAGACGGGCAACGAGCTGCTGGAGCAGACCACCGTCAACGAGGAGTTCGTGCACTTCCTGCGGCGGCGCTGAGACGACCAGCGTCCTCAGATCTCCAGGTTCTTCAGGTATTCGCGGAAGCCCTTGCCGACCTCGGCATGCTGCAGCGCCAGTTCGATGTTCGCCTGCAGAAACCCTTCCTTGCTGCCGCAGTCGTAGCGCTTTCCCTCGTAGCGGTACGCGAACACCTTCTCGCGACGCAACAGGCCCGCGATGCCGTCGGTCAGCTGGATCTCGCCGCCCACGCCCCGCGGCTGGCTGGCGATCTCGTGGAACACGCCCGGCGTCAGGATGTAGCGGCCGGCCACGCCCAGTCGCGACGGCGCATCCTCGGGGGCGGGCTTCTCGACGATGCGGTTCACATCCATCACGCGCTCGTTGATCTGGGTGCCCGCCACGATGCCGTAGCGCCGGGTGTGCTCGGCGGGCACTTCCTGCACAGCGAGGATCGACGCGCGCCACTCGCCGAACTGCTCCACCATCTGCTGCATCACCGGCGGGTCGCCCACCATCAGGTCGTCGGCGAGCAGGACGGCGAAAGGGTTGTTGCCGATCAGGCGCTGTGCGCACAACACGGCGTGACCGAGTCCCAGCGCTTGCGCTTGCCGCACATAGATGCACTCCATGTCGTCGGGCTTGACGCTGCGAACCACGTCCAGCAATTCTTGCTTACCCGCTTGTTCGAGGGCTACCTCCAGCTCGAAAGTCATGTCAAAGTGGTCTTCGATCGGGCGTTTGTGGCGGCCCGTGACAAAGATCATTTCGCGTACGCCGGCGGCATAGGCTTCTTCGACGGCGTACTGGATCAGCGGCTTGTCGACCACGGGCAGCATTTCCTTCGGCTGCGCCTTGGTGGCAGGGAGGAAACGGGTGCCCAGACCGGCCACTGGAAAGATCGCTTTATTGACCAACATTTACTTACAATCTCCGGAACCGAGGTTGGATTGGCCAGAGATTCTGGCATGAGACCCCCCGTCACCTGCCTGAGCTGCGCCACCCCACCGCATGGACTTGCTGATCGTCGAACCGCTCGAAGCCGAAGTCATGCAGTGGCTCGGCGAGCGCCACTCGGTGCACTACGCACCGGAACTGGCGCGCGACCCGCGGGCATTCCGGCAGGCGCTCTACAACGTGCGCGCGATGATCATCCCGCCTTCGGTGACGCTCGACGCACAGGCCCTGCACTATGCGCCGGTGCTGCGTGTGGTCGGCCGCGTCAGCGCGGGAGTCGAGAACATCGACCTCGATGCCTGCGCGCGCAACGGCGTGGAGCTGGTGCGCAGCGTCACCGCCACCGCCCAGGCCGAGGCGGAGTTCATGATCGGCGCGCTGCTCTCGCTGCTGCGCCGCGTGCCCGTGGTCGGCTCCGACGGCATGCTGGTCGGGCGCGAGCTGAGCGCCTGCACGGTGGGCCTGATCGGCATGGCGCCGGCCGCGCGTTCGATGTCGCAGCTGCTCGCCGCCTTTGGCTCCAAGGTCGTCGGCTACGACCCGTCGCTGCATGCGAGCGACGCCGTGTGGGAACGCTGGCGAGTCAGGCCGCTGGGCTTGCGCGAGTTGCTGGAGGTGTCGGACGCGGTGTGCGTGCAGCTGCACTACTTCACCCGCTACCACGGCCTGCTCGGCGAGCGTTTCCTGCCCTTCTGCAAACCCGACCAGGTGATCGTCAGCATCGCGCATTCGGGTCTGTTCGACGAACGTGCGCTCGCTCAGGTGCTCTCCAGCGGGCGTGTCTCCGCGGCCTGGCTCGACAGCCTGGAACCCGGTGCGCTCGACGAGGGCCGGCCGCTGTACGGCATGGGCACGCTGCAGATCACGCCGCGCGTGGCGAGCACGACGCGCGAGTCGCGCCTTCGCAGCGCCTGGGCGGTGGTCAAGCGCATCGACGAACTGCTGACGCTGACGCCAGGCGCCATCGGCGGCTTCAAGTCGACGTCGACAGACGTGCCACTTGATCTTGAAGCCGCGCCCGCGTCGCCGTGAATTCGGCGACACGTTGCTTCTCCTGATCCACCACCGCCGCCGGCGCCCGCGCCACGAAGCTCTCGTTGCCGAGCTTGGCGTTGGCCTTGTCGATCTCGCCGGTCAGCCGCGCGATCTCCTTGCCCAGGCGCTCGGCCTCGGCCGCCTTGTCGATTTCGACGTGCAGCGCGATGCGCACGTCGGCCGCCATCGCCACCGGTGACGCGCCGGCGGCGCGGATGAACTCGGCTTCATCGTCGAACAGCCGCACGTCCGACGACCGCGCGAGGGCCTTCAGCAGCGGCGCCGCCGACTCGAGGAAGGCGCGCTCGCCGATCGCGTAGATCGGCACCTGCTTGCCCGGCTGCAGCCCCATCTCGCTGCGCAGGCTGCGCGTGGCGCCGAGCATCGCCTTCAGGCGCGCCATCCAGGCGTCGGCCTGCGGATCGATCTTCTCCGGCTGCGAGACCGGGTAGGGCGCAGCCACGATGCCCAGCTCGTCGCCCGCGGGCTTGCGGCCGGCCACCGGCGCGACCCGCTCCCACAGCTCGGCGGTGATGAAGGGCGCGATCGGGTGCAGTAGGCGCAGGCTCGCTTCGAGCACGCGGATCAGCGTGCGCCGGGTCGCGCGCTGCTGCGCCTCGTCGCCGTGCTGGATCTGCACCTTCGCGATCTCGATGTACCAGTCGCAGTATTCGTCCCAGATGAACTGGTAGATGGCGCTCGAGACGTTGTCGAGGCGGTATTCGGCAAAGCCCTTGTCGACCTCGGCCTCGACACGCTGCAGTTCGCTCGCCACCCAGCGGTCGGCCGCCGAGAAGCTCATGTAGCCGTGGAAGGCGCCGCCCGGGGCGCATTCTTCCTTCGTGTGTTCGCGCAGCCCGCAGTCGTGCCCTTCGCAATTGGCGAGCACGAACTTCGTGGCATTCCAGAGCTTGTTGCAGAAGTTGCGGTAGCCCTCGCAGCGCTTGGTGTCGAAGTTGATGTCGCGTCCCAGGCTCGCATAGCTCGCCATCGTGAGTCGCAACGCATCGGCCCCGAAGGCCGGAATCCCCTGCGGGAACTCCTTCTCGACCCGCTTGGCCACCTTGGGCGCGTTCTCGGGCTTGCGCAATCCGGTGGTCGACTTGCGGATAAGCTCGGGCAACGCGACCCCGTCGATGAGGTCGACCGGGTCGAGCACGTTGCCCTCGCTCTTGCTCATCTTGTGCCCATGCGAGTCGCGCACGAGGCCGTGGATGTAGACGTCGCGGAAAGGCACGTGGCCGGTGAAGTGCACCGTCATCATGATCATCCGCGCGACCCAGAAGAAGATGATGTCGAAGCCGGTCACGAGCACGGTGGACGGCAGGAACAGCGACATCTCCTTGGTTTCCGCCGGCCAGCCGAGCGTGGAAAAGGGCACCAGCGCCGACGAGTACCAGGTGTCGAGCACGTCCTCGTCGCGCGTGAGCTGCGGCCCGGCGGCGCGGCGGCTCTCGAGCAGGCGCAGCTGAGCGTCGTCGTGCGCGCCGCGCGCGGCGGCGATGCGGTTGTCGAGCGCGAGCTGCCACTTCTGCGCGGCCTCGTGTTCGTCGCGGCCGACGAAGACCTCGCCTTCCTCGTCATACCAGGCGGGGATCTGGTGGCCCCACCAGAGCTGGCGCGAGATGCACCAGTCCTGGATGTTCTTCATCCACTGGTTGTAGGTGTTGACCCATTGCTCGGGCACGAAGCGCACGCGGCCGTCCTGCACGACTTCCATCGCCTTCTCGGCGATCGAGCGGCCGTCGCGGCCCGGCCGGCTCATCGCGACGAACCACTGGTCGGTCAACATCGGCTCGATCACCTGCCCGGTGCGCGCGCAGCGCGGCACCATCAGCTTGTGCTTCTTCACCTCGACCAGAAAGCCTTGCGCCTCGAGGTCGGCGACCACCTTCTTGCGCGCGGCGAAGCGGTCCATGCCGCGGTAGGCGGCCGGCGCGTTGTCGTTGATCTTGGCGTCGAGCGTGAGCACGCCGATCATCGGCAGGCGATGGCGCTGGCCGACGGCGTAGTCGTTGGTGTCGTGCGCCGGCGTCACCTTGACGACGCCGGTGCCGAATTCGCGGTCCACGTAGTCGTCGGCGATGACGGGGATCGTGCGCTCGCACAGCGGCAGCGTCACCTGCTTGCCGATCAGCGCGGCATAGCGTTCGTCGTCGGGGTGCACCATCACCGCGGTGTCGCCCAGCATGGTCTCCGGCCGCGTGGTCGCGACCACCACCTCGCCCGAGCCGTCGGCCAGCGGATAGCGGATATGCCACAGCGAACCGTCTTCCTCTTCGTTCTCCACCTCGAGGTCGGACACGGCGGACTTGAGCACCGGGTCCCAGTTGACCATGCGTTTGCCGCGGTAGATCAGGCCTTCTTCGTAGAGCCGGACGAAGGTTTCGGTGACGATGGTCGAGAGCCGCTCGTCCATCGTGAAGTACTCGTGCTTCCAGGCCACGCTCGCGCCGAGTCGGCGCATCTGCTGGGTGATGGTCGAGCCGCTGACCTGCTTCCACTCCCAGACCCTGGCGACGAAGTTCTTGCGCCCGATGTCGTGCCGCGACTGCCCCTGGTCCTGAAGCTGGCGCTCGACGACGATCTGCGTGGCGATGCCCGCGTGGTCGGTGCCCGGCAGCCACAGCGTGTTGAAGCCGCGCATGCGGTGGTAGCGCGTGAGCGAGTCCATGATGGTCTGGTTGAACCCGTGGCCCATGTGCAGCGTGCCCGTCACGTTGGGCGGCGGCAGCTGGATCGCGAACGAGGGCCGGGTCTCGTCCAGCGTGGGCTCGTAGACGCCGCTCTTTTCCCATCGCGGCGCCCAGCGGGCCTCGATGGCGGCGGGTTCGAAGGACTTGGCTAGTTCGCTCATGGACAGGCAGGCGTTCGCCAGTGCACGAACCGGCGAAAACAGGTGCTGAAAGGGAAGGCTCCGATTGTAGAGGTGGCCCATGGCCTGCTAGGGTGTGCGCTACTCGCGGACACAGGGCGTGGCATGGCAGGTCGGACGGTGGGGCGGCGCTGGGCGATGTGGCTCGCCGCGGCCGTGGTGGCGGGGTGCGGCGGCGGGGGCGGATCGGGCGACCCGGGCAGCGACAGCTGCGACGTGGCTTCGCAGAACGCCTGGATGCGGGACTACATGAACGACCGCTACTTCTGGGCCGGCAAATCGCCGAACCCGGATCCGTCGGGCTACGGCAGCGTCGAGAGCTACTTCGAGGCCTTGCTCTTTCCCGGCGACGGCGTGGACAGCGCCGACCGCTGGAGCTACATCACCGACAGCGAGAGCTACAACCGCTTCTTCGGCGACGGCAAGACACTCGGCTACGGCGTGTTCGTCAACGGGCTCGAAGCGACGCTGCCGCTCAAGCTGCGCTACGTCGAGCCGCTGTCGCCGGCCGCGGCGGCGGGCCTGCGCCGCGGCGACGAGATCGTCTCGATCAACGGCCGCCCGGCGGCCGAGGTGGTGGCTGCGGACGACTACACGATGCTGTCGCCCACGGCGGAAGGCGAACGGTTGACGTTCGAGCTTCGGCAGGGCGGCGTGCCGCGCACGGTGCAGCTGAGCGCGGCGATCTATGCGCTCGTGCCGGTGCCGGTGTCGACGGTGTTCACGCTGCCCTCGGGGGTCAAGGCGGGCTACCTGCTGCTGAAGGATTTCGTCACGCAAGCCGAGGCCCCGCTGGCCGCCGCCATCGCCGACATCCGGCAGCAAGGTGCGACGGAGCTGATCCTCGACCTGCGCTACAACGGCGGCGGCCGCGTCTCGACGGCCAACGTGCTGGCCTCGCTGGTGGCGGGGGCGACCAACAACGGCAAGGTGTTCACGCAGCTCAGGTACAACGCGAAGAATGCCGCGTCGAACACCGAGTTCGTGCTCGCCAACGGAGGCGGCGCGGCGTTCAGCCGCGTGATCGTGCTCACCGGGGCGCGCACCTGCTCGGCCAGCGAGATGCTCGTCAACGGCCTCACCCCGCACGTGCAGGTGGTCACGCTCGGCGGCACCACCTGCGGCAAGCCCTACGGATTCAACCCGGTGCAATCCTGCGGCAGCACCTTCAGCGCGGTGAACTTCGAAACCGTCAACGCGCTCGGCGAGGGCAGGTATGTGGACGGCATCGCCGCGAACTGCAGCGTGGCGGACGACTTCAGCGGCGAGCTCGGTGATCCGGCGGAGAAGCTGGCGGCGGCGGCACAGGGTTATCTGAGCAGCGGGGTCTGCCCGGCGGTGTCGGAGGGCCGCACGTCGGGGTGGGGCGCGCGGCGTGGCATGCGCGCAGTGCCGGTGGAGCGATTGGACCGGCGAGTGCAATAAACGCCATTGCCAGTCTCTTCTCACATCAGTAAATGCTCCCCGGCATTGTCCCCGCCGAGGATCACGTAGTTGACCTTGCGGATGTCGGCCAGCTTCGTGCCGCCGGAATACGAGATCGAGCTCTGCACGTCCTCGCGCATCTCGCGCAGCGTGTCGGCCAGGCGGCCCTTGATCGGCTCGAGGATGCGCTTGCCTTCGACGTGCTTGTACTCGCCCTTGTTGAAGTCCGACGCGCTGCCGTAGTACTCCTTGAACAGCTTGCCGTCGACCTCCACCGTCTGGCCGGGCGACTCCTCGTGGCCGGCGAACAGCGAGCCGATCATCACCATGCAGGCGCCGAAGCGCACGCTCTTGGCGATGTCGCCGTGGTCGCGGATGCCGCCGTCGGCAATGATCGGCTTGGTCGCCACGCGTGCGCACCACTTGAGCGCCGAGAGCTGCCAGCCGCCGGTGCCGAAACCGGTCTTCAGCCGGGTGATGCACACCTTGCCCGGGCCCACGCCGACCTTGGTCGCGTCGGCGCCCCAGTTCTCCAAATCGATCACCGCTTCGGGCGTGGCGACGTTGCCGGCGATCACGAAGGTACCGGGCAGCTTCTGCTTGATGTGGTCGATCATGCGGTGCACGGTCTCGGCGTGCCCGTGCGCGATGTCGATGGTGATGTAGTCGGCGCCCACGCCCTCGGCGGCGAGGCGGTCGATCACCGCGTGGTCCTCGGGCTTGATGCCGGAGCTGATCGACACGTAGAGCCCGAGCTCGCGCATGCGCTTGGCGTAGGCGACGTTGTCGAGGTCGAAGCGGTGCATCACGTAGAAATAGCCGTTGGCCGCCAGCCACTCGGTGATCGGCCCGTCGACGACGGTCTTCATGTTGGCCGGCACCACCGGCAGCTTGAACGTGCGGCCGCCGAACTCCTGCGCCGGGTCGCATTGGCTGCGGCTCTCGACGCGGCACTTGCGCGGCAGCAGAAGCACGTTGTCGTAATCGAAGATTTCCATGGTCGAGCTGCGCTCCTGGGGCTGGCCGCACGTTGAAAGCAGTGTGCGAGGCCGAGGCTGCGAGCACTTGACTTGGATCGTCCGGCCGGTGTCTCCGAGGGCCACCAGCCGGGGTGGTGAAGACACAAAAGACCGGGCGCCAAAAGGTGGGCCCGGTGGCGAATTCTACGCGGGCCGGATTGTCCCTGGCGCCGGTGGCGCGACTCCTAGAATGGGCCGCATGAGTGCGACCCCCGAAGACACGCGTGACGACGCGATGTACGCGCCGCCCGCGTTGCTTGCGAACCTGAACCCCGAGCAGCTGGCCGCGGTGACGCTGCCGGCCCAGCCGGCGCTGATCCTCGCCGGCGCGGGCTCGGGCAAGACGCGAGTGCTGACCACGCGCATCGCCTGGCTGATCCAGACCGGGCAGGTCTCGCCCGGCGGCGTGATGGCGGTGACGTTCACCAACAAGGCCGCCAAGGAGATGCTCACGCGCCTGGGCGCGATGCTGCCGGTGCCTGTGCGCGGCATGTGGATCGGCACCTTCCACGGCCTGTGCAACCGCTTCCTGCGTGCGCACTGGAAACTCGCCGCGTTGCCGCAGGGTTTCCAGATCCTCGATTCGGCCGACCAGCTGTCGGCGGTCAAGCGCGTCATCAAGGCGATGAACCTCGACGAAGAGCGCTTCGTCCCCAAGCAGGTCACGTGGTTCATCGCCGGGCAGAAGGAAGAAGGGCGGCGCCCCAAGGACGTCGAGGTGCGCGACGAGCAGACGCGCACCATGGTGCAGATCTACGAGGCCTACGAGGCGCAGTGCCAGCGCGAAGGCATGGTCGACTTCGCCGAGCTGATGCTGCGCACCTACGAGTTGATGCGCGACAACGCGCCGCTGCGCGAGCACTACCAGCGGCGCTTTCGCCACGTGCTTGTCGACGAGTTCCAGGACACCAACCGCCTGCAGTACGCCTGGCTCAAGATGTTCGCCGGCCCGCAGACCGCGGTGTTCGCGGTCGG
>DASWVR010000148.1:0-15979 GCA_036401155.1 Piscinibacter sp.
GAAAGGACCACCAGTCGACGATGTGCTGCGGCTGCAGGCGGATCACCGCCAGGCGCTCGGCCATGCGCCGCGCGATCTCCTCATGCAGCCACGGGGGCGCGGGCTGCCCGGCGAGGCGCCGCAGCACGGCAGCCACCGCGGGGGCGGCGATGCGGCGCGTCTGGGCAGGGTGAGTCTCGGGCATGGGCCGGCAGTATATTGACCGGCCCCCTGCTCCGCCGCCCTTTTCAGTGCCCCTGACGCCCCGCCTGCTTTCACGGCCGACCTGGCCGGCGCTGCCCACGCAATGCGCGATCTGCCGCGACTGGGGGCCGCAGCGGCTGTGCGCCGCGTGCTGCCAGCGCTTCATCGCCGCCGGCCCGCGCTGCGAGCGTTGTGCGCTCGCCGTGCCGGCCGGTGTGACGGTGTGCGGCGCCTGCCTGACCCGCCCGGCGCCATGGCGCAGCGCGCTCGCGGCGGTGGACTACACGCACCCCTGGGACCAGTTGATCGCCCACTTCAAGTTCCACGCCGCGCTCGACCTCGCCGCGGCCCTCGCACGCTGCCTCGGCCAGGCATGGCGCCTGAGCGGCCGCGCCGCGCCCAGTCTGCTGCTGCCGGTGCCGCTGAGCGCGCAGCGCCTGCGCGAGCGCGGCTACAACCAGGCGTGGGAACTCGCGCGCCGCGTGGCGAGCCGCATCGGCTGCCCTGCCGACTCACGGCTGCTGCTGCGCATCCGGGACACGCCGCACCAGCTCGCACTGCCGATAGACCGGCGCGGCGCCAACGTGCGGGGCGCGTTCGCCGTCGATCCGCTGCGGCTAGATGCGCTGCGCGGGCGCAGCGTGACCGTGCTCGACGACGTGATGACCACCGGCGCCACCGCCACCGAGATCACCCGCGTGCTGCAGCAGGCGGGCGCTGCCGAAGTGCATTGGTGGGTGCTGGCGCGCACGCCGGCGCCGGGAGAATGACGGCATGTTCAACATCGTGCTCGTGCATCCCGAGATTCCCCCCAACACCGGCAACGTGATCCGGCTCGCGGCCAACACCGGCTGCAGCCTGCACCTGATCGAGCCCCTGGGCTTCTCGATGGAAGACAAGCTGCTGCAGCGTGCCGGGCTCGACTACCACGAACATGCGAGGGTGCAGCGCCACGCGTCCTGGCGCGCGTATGTCGATGCGATCGAGCCGCCGCGCGAACGCATGTTCGCCTTCACCACACGCGGCGCGCGTCGCTTCGCCGAGGTGGCGTGGCGTCCCGGCGACTGGCTGGTGTTCGGCTCGGAGACGGCGGGCCTGCCCGATGCCGTGAGGGCGGACTTCGCCGAGGCGCAGCGTGTGCGCTTGCCGCTGCGTCCGGGGCAGCGCAGCCTGAACCTGAGCAACGCGGTGGCGGTGAGCGTGTTCGAAGCCTGGCGCCAGAACGGCTATGCCGGCGGCGAGTGAAAACGACACTCGGCGGTCGCGCATGCGTCATCCCGGCGAAAGCCGGCATCCACGGATGGCAGCCATGCGTGGATCCCGGCTTTCGCCGGGATGACGGCGTTCGTGGGGCGGCGCCTTGGCCGAAGCAGCGCTTCAGTCACTCCGGGATCACCCCCGCCGATCGGATGACCTTTGCCCAGCGCTCGCGTTCGCTTTGCATCAGGTGGGCCAGCGCCTCGGGCGCGGTGCCCGCCGCGCTGAAGTACTGCCCCAGCATCTTGCTGCGCACGTCGGCGCTCTTGATGATGCGCACCAGTTCGCCGGCCACGCGATCAACGATCGCCTTCGGCGTCTTCGCGGGAGCGAGCACGGCCTGCCACGAGATGGCCTCGAAACCGGCATAGCCCTGCTCGACGAGCGTGGGCATCTCCGGCAACGCTGCCGTGCGACCGAGCGTCGTCACGCCCAGCGCCTTGAGCTTGCCCGCGCGCACCTGCCCCATCGCGATGCCGGGCACCATGAAACTCGCCTGCACCTGGCCGGCGAGCATCGCGTTGACGACCTGCGGGAAGCCCTGGTAGGGCACGTGCACGAGATCGACGCCGGCACGCGTCTTGAAGAGCTCCATCGCCAGGTGCGAGGCGCTGCCGTTGCCCACGCTGCCGTAGTTCAGTTCGCCGCGGCGCTGCTTGGCGATGCGCACGAAGTCGGCCAGCGTCTCGGCATCGAGACGGGGGTCGACCACCAGCAGGTTGGGCGAGGTCGCGACCAAGGTCACCGGCGCGAGCTCCCTGACGGGGTCGTAGTTCAGTGTCTTGCTGAGCAGCGGCGCGGTCACCAGCGGCCCCTGGATCGTGAACAGGAAGGTGTAGCCGTCGGGTGCGGCCTTGGCGACGGCGCCGGTGCCCACGTTGCCGCCCGCGCCGGGCCGGTTGTCGATGACGATCGCCTGGCCGAGCGACTGCGCCAGCGGTTCGGCGATCAGCCGCGCGATGATGTCCGGCGAGCTGCCGGGCGGAAACGGCACGACCAGCTTGATCGGACGTGCCGGCCAAGCCTGGGCGGCCGCGGGAAAGGCGGTCGCCGCGGCCGTGGCGACCGCGGCGTTCAGGAATCGGCGTCGTTGCATGTTGCGCAGCCCTCCTTGTTTCGACACACTCAATGTTCGGCCCGGGCTTCGCGGCCCATCAGACGTTCGACCGCCTGCTGCGGCGTGACACGGCCCTCCAGCACGGCGACCACCGCTTCGGCGATCGGCATCTCGACGCCGCGCGCCTGCGCCCGGCGCAGCACCATGGCGGCGCTGTAGACACCTTCGGCCACGTGGCCCAGTTCGCGCAGGATCTGCGGCAGCGACGTGCCCTCGGCGAGCAGCAGGCCGACCTTGCGGTTGCGCGACAGGTCGCCGGTGGCGGTGAGCACCAGGTCGCCGAGACCGCTCAGCCCCATGAAGGTCCCTGCCTGCGCGCCCAGCGCCATGCCCAGGCGCGTCATCTCGGCCAGGCCGCGGGTGATCAGGGCGGCTCGCGCGTTGAGCCCGAGTTGCATGCCGTCGGCGATGCCGGTGGCGATCGACAGCACGTTCTTCACCGCGCCGCCGACCTCGACGCCCACCGGATCGGCCGAGGTGTAGATGCGCAGGTTGTCGCTGTGCAGCGCGGCGACCGCCTCCTCGCACAGCGCCGCATCTGCGCTCGCAGCGACGAGGGCCGTGGGCTGGCCGCGCGCCACCTCGATGGCGAAACTCGGCCCCGACAGCACGCCCACGCGTGCCCGCGGGCAAACCGCTCGCGCCACCTCGTGTCCGAGCCAGCCGGTGCCCTCCTGGAAACCCTTGCACAGCCACAGCACGCCGGGCGCGTCGGGCGGCAGCCGCTTGAGCATCTCGCCGAGGCCCGACATCGGCGTGGCAATGACGACCAGGCCGCCGCGTGCATGCTCGACCGAGGTGTCGAAGTCGGCGCTGATCTGCAGCGCATCGGGCAGCGCGACGTCGGGCAGGTAGCGCTCGTTGCAGCGCTGCGTGCGCATGCGCTGCACCTGATCGTCGTCACGCGCCCACAGACGCACCGCGTGGCGCGTGCTGGCGTTGATCGCGAGCGCCGTTCCCCAGGCGCCGGCACCGAGGACGGTGAGGTTCACTGGCTAGAAACAGCCCGCCGCCGGGCCGCCCCAAGGCGGGCTGCGCCCCACGGGCCACGCAGGGGCCCCTTCGGTACCCTCGGGGCAGGAGCGAAGCGACGTGGGGGCACGGCCCGCTGCCGGGCCGCCCCAAGGCGGGCTGCGCCCCCTCGGGGGGCAGGAGCGAAGCGACGTGGGGGCACTCTTCAGTTCGCGCCGGTGATGATGCCCGAGCCGTTGGGCGCCGCCGCCTGTGCACGTTGCGCCTCGAACATCGCTTGGAAGTTCACTTCCGACAGGATCACCGGGGGGAAGCCGGCGCGGGTGCAGATGTCCGACACCACGGCGCGCAGGTAGGGATAGACGATGCCCGGGCAGGCGATGCCGATGATCGGCTGCAGCTGGTCTTCGGGGATGTTGCGGATCTCGAAGATGCCGGCCTGCTTGGCCTCCACGAGGAAGAGCACCTTGTCGTTGACCTTGGTCGTCACCGTCGCCGTGACGGCCACTTCATAGACGCCGTCGGCGACCGGCTCGGCATTCAGCGCGAGGTTGATGTCGACCTGCGGCTGCGCCTGCTCGAGCAGGATCTGCGGCGAATTCGGCTGCTCCAGCGACAAGTCCTTGAGGTACACACGCTGAATCTGGAACACGGGTTGCTGGTTGTCGTCGGCCATGGAAGTCTCGCAATCGAAAGAAAGCCCGCGACCGGAATGTGCGGGCTGCGCCGACGATTATCGCCGAGCCCGAGGGGCCGACAGCCGCGGGGTCACGGCTGCAGCAGAGGCATCAGACCGCCGCGCTGGTCGAGCTCGATGAGGTCGTCGCAACCGCCCACGTGCGTGTCGCCGATGAAGATCTGCGGCACCGTGCGGCGCCCCGTCAGCTGCATCATCGTCGCGCGCTCGGCCGGGTTCAGGTCGACGCGGATCTCTTCGATCTCGGCCACGCCGCGCTGCTTGAGCAGCATCTTCGCGCGCGAGCAGTAGGGACACACCTGCGTGGTGTACATCTTCACGTGAGCCATGTTCGATATGCCTTCAACCGCCATGTCGGCCGTCCATCGACCGGGCCGATCAGGCCGCCGATTTCTCGACCGGCAGATTGGCTTCGCGCCACGCCGCCGAGCCGCCGGCCAGCGCACGGCTGTTCTCGTAACCCAGCTTGCGCAGGATAGCGACGGCACGCGAGGCGCGTGCGCCGCTCGGGCACAACACCACCAGCGGCAAGGCCTTGTTCTTCGGCAGGTCGGCGGACGCTTCGAGCTTGCCCAGCGGCACGTTCTTCGCGCCGGCCGCATGTCCCGCGGCGAACTCGGCAGGCTCGCTCACGTCGATCAGCACCGCCTTCTCGCGGTTGATGAGCATCACCGCCTCGCTGGTCGTCAGCTTGCCGCCGCCCGTGCCGCGCTGAACCAGCGGCCACAGCAGCATGCCGCCGGACACGAAGGCGGCAAGAATCAGAAACCAGTTGTCGATGAAGAACTTCACGTGGGCGGCCCGGGCTGATGAAAGTGCGTCGGCAAAGCCGCAGATTATAGAATTCGGCGCCCCCGCCCCTCACTCTGCCCGCAGCTCCCATGTACAAGCTTGTCCTCATCCGCCACGGCGAATCGACCTGGAACCTGGAAAACCGCTTCACCGGCTGGACCGACGTGGACCTGACGGCGACCGGCGTCGAGCAGGCGAAGCAGGCGGGTCGCCTGCTGAAGGCCGAGGGTTACGACTTCGACATCGCCTACACCTCGGTGCTCAAGCGCGCCATCTGGACGCTGTGGCACGCCCTCGACCAGATGGACCGCACATGGCTGCCGGTGGTCAACGCCTGGCGCCTCAACGAACGCCACTACGGCGGCCTGCAAGGTCTGAACAAGGCCGAGACGGCGAAGAAGTTCGGCGAGCAGCAGGTGATGGTCTGGCGCCGCAGCTACGACACGCCGCCGCCGCCGCTGGAGCCGAACGATCCGCGCAGCGAACGCAGCGACCGGCGCTATGCCGGCCTCGACGCGCAGGAGGTGCCGCTCACCGAATGCCTGAAGGACACCGTCGCGCGTGTGCTGCCTTACTGGAACAGCGAACTGGCACCGGCCATCCGCAGCGGCAAACGCGTGCTCGTCTCCGCCCACGGCAACAGCATGCGCGCGCTGGTGAAGTACCTCGACGGCATCTCCGACGACGACATCGTCGGGCTCAACATCCCGAACGGCATTCCGCTGGTGTACGAACTCGATGCGGATCTGAAGCCGCTCAAGAGCTACTACCTGGGCGACGCGGAAGCTGCGGCGAAGGCGGCTGCCGCTGTCGCGAACCAAGGCAAAGCTTGAACCGCCAGCGACCATCCTCAGCCGGCTGACAAGCCGGCTCGTTTCTCAAGCTGGAACCCCCTCCCGGCGGGGGGCTCGGGGGAGCAGCCCTGCGCCGCAAGGCGGCTGTACGACTGCCTATTCAGGCAAGCCGTACAGCCGTTCCGGCGGCATGTGCAAGACGAGTCCACGCTCCGCGAGCGGAGCGACGATCGCGAACTCGGGCTTGGCGGTGTCGCGCACGGTGGTGTTCACGACCGGCATGCCGCTGCGGTCGGTGATGCTGGCCACGAGCGGCAGGCTGGCGTTGGCCGAGCGGCGAACCACCACCGCATGCTCGCCCGACTTCAGCTTCACCAGCTCGCCCGGCGGGTAGATGCCCACCTCCTTGATGATCGCCGCGAGCACCGAACCGCCCTTGTCCTCCTGGAACAGCTGGCGCGCGACCACTTGCGCGAGCATCGGCGGGCGCGTGGCACGCGGGCTGAGCATGGCGGTCAACACGTCGGCGTGGCCGAGCAACTGCGCGACATCGATCGGGTCAGCGACGCCGTCGGGGTAGCCGCTGCCGTCGCGTCGCTCGTGGCTCTGCCGCACGGCCGTCAGCCAGAGTTCGTCGTCGACGCCGGCCGCGCGCAGCAACTCCACGCCGCGCACCGGATGTTCGCGGATCGCCTCGCGCTGCGACGCGGTCGGCGCTATGCCTTGCACCGCCATGCGGCCCTGCAGTTCGAACATCGCAATGTTCATCGTCAGGGCGGCCTTGACGGCGGTCATCACCTTGTCCGCCTCCCAGCCCAGCCGGCGCCCCGCCAGCAGGCACACCGAGGCGCAGTGAATCGAATGCGACAGCCCGTAGATCGACAGGCGCTTGGGGTCCTGGCGCAGGCACAGGTAGATCGCGATGTCGGGGTCGCGGTCGGTCAGTGCCGTCACATGATGCGCCAGCTCCGCCACGCGCTTCGGAAACTCCGGCTCCTCGGCGCTGCGCAGCAGCCGATCGAGCTGCCACAGGGCCCGCTCCCACAACGTGAAGAGGTTGGCCGGGCGTGTCTTCTCGGCCTCGGCGCTGCGCTTGGCCGCGGCCTTGACTTCTTCCACGTCGACGAAGGCGCCACGTTCCAGGAGCTCGAGCAGCTGGACTTCGGAATCGATCACGTGCCCGTGCGCCAGCAGAAGATGGCCCTGGTTGTCGCGCACGTTCCAGGGCAGCGGCTCACCGAGCTTGACGAGGTTCTGCACCAGTTTGAGCAACTGCATGCCGCATGTCCCGCTGCAATTGCCGGCACTGCCGACGAAGACTCCCTGCAGACATTGGACGCCCGAACCGCACCTCCCGGTACGGGAAAAAGACACGTCAAAGCGCGCTTGTTCGCGCTCGGGCGTCAATCCGTCACGCCGAGCGCGGCGTGAATCTGCTGGCGCAGCAGGAGCGCCAGCGCCCTTCGGTCGGCATGGCGGGAATCGGTGGCCGGCAACCAGCGCAGCCGGACGTGCAGACCGCGGGCCGTCACCACCATCCACAGCGAGCGCAACAAGTGGGTATCGCCGACATACGGGGCCGCCGCGCTCACCACGTTCCCGGCGTCGCTGAAGCGCAGCGCGACCGGCTGGATCGGCGTGCCGGTGGAGATCGCGGCCTGCAGCAGGTTGGCATGGAAAGGCAGCAGACCGTGGCCCTCGCTGGTCGTGCCCTCCGGAAAGACCGCGACGACGTGGCCCTGCTGCAGCGCCTGCGCCACCTGGTGCACGACGCGCAGCGCGTCGCGCTTGCGTTCACGCTCGATGAACAGCGTGCCGCCGCAGGCGACCAGCCAACCGATCAGCGGCCAGCCGCGAACATCGGCCTTGGACACGAAGCGCGCCGGCTGCACCGCATTGATCGCAAGGATGTCGAGCCACGAGACGTGGTTGGCGACCACGAGCGTCGCGCCGCCGCGCGGCGTGCCGCCGCTCGTGAGCGCGATGCCCAGCATGCGCAACATGCGGCTCGACCACCAGCCGACCCGCCGCTGCCGCTGCGCCGGCGCGAGGAACGGAAAGACGAGCGCGCACAGCAGCGCGCCGTGCAGCAGGTGCACGAGGGCACGGGCGATGCGCCACAGCGCGACCGGCAAGGTCGAGATCAGAGCGCCTCGTGCGCAACGTGGCCCGACACCAGCGTCCAGCGCACCCGGCCCGGCAGCTCGTGCCCGGCAAACGGGGTGTGCTTGCCCTGGCTTTTCAACGCGCCCGGCTCCACCGCCCAGCGCTCGCTCGGATGGAACACGCACAGGTCGGCCACGCCGCCCTCGACGAGCTTGCCGGCGCTCGACGCCAGCGACCCGAGCGACTCGCCCAGCACCTCGACCGGCGCGCTGGTGAGGCGCGCCAGCGTGGCGGGCAGCGAGAGGCCCGCTTCCTCGCCCCATTGAAGCGCCAGGCTCAGCAGCAGCTCGAGCGCGGTCGCGCCCGGCTCGGCTTCGGCAAAGGGCAGGTTCTTCATGTCCTCGTCGACCGGCGTGTGGTCGCTGACCAGCGCGTCGATCGTGCCGTCGGCCAGGCCGGCGCGGATCGCGTCGCGGTCGCGCTGCTGGCGCAGCGGCGGCGTGAGGCGCATCGAGGCGTTGAAGTAGCCGATGTCCATGTCGATCAGGTGCAGGTGGTTCACGCTGACGTCGCAGGTGATGGGCAGCTTCTCGGCCTTGGCGCGGCGCACCAGCTCGATGCCGGCGGCGCTGCTGAGGCGGCACAGGTGCACACGCGCGCGGGTGTCGCGCACCAGCTCGAAGATCGTGTTGAGCGCGATCGTTTCGGCGATCGCCGGCACGCCCGAGAGGCCCATGCGCGTGGCCAGCGCCCCCTTGGCGGCCACGCCGTTGCCGAGGTAGGCGTCGTTGGCGCGCAGCCAGGTCGTGTAGCCGAAGGTGGACGCGTACTGCAAGGCGCGGTGCAGCACCAGCGTGTCGCGGATCGGCACCTCGGCCTGGGAGAAACCGACGCAGCCGGCCTCGGTGAGTTCGGCCATCTCGGTCAGCACCTCGCCGGCCAGGCCGCGTGTCAGCGCGCCGAGCGGATAGACATGCGCCTGGTTGAGGTTGCGGGCGCGGAACTTGAGCATCTCCACCAGGCCCGGCTCGTCGAGCACCGGGTCGGTGTCGGGCAGGCAGACGAGGCTGGTCACGCCGCCGGCCACCGCCGCCGCCATCTCGCTCTCGAGCATGCCCTCGTGTTCATGGCCCGGCTCGCGCAGCCGCACCGCCAGGTCCACCAGGCCCGGTGCCACGACGAGCCCACGGGCGTCGAGCGTGCGGTTGGGATTGAAGTCGGCCTTGACCCGGCCGATGGAGACGATGCGGCCGGCGGCGACCGCCACGTCGGCGACCTCGTCGCGGCCGGAGGCCGGATCGATCACGCGGCCGTTCTGAATGACGATCTTCATCGCCCTTGTCCGTTCGTTGAAGCCGTCCTGCGGACGGCATGACCTATCGCTCCGCATCCCCAGCCCCTTCCGAGAAGGGGCTCCTGCTCGTTCGAGTGCTCCCTCCAGCCTCCCTCCGAGAGGGAGACTCCAGCATGTTTGGCGAGCCGGCCTGGCGGCCGGCAGGCCGCCTCAACCATCAAACTGAAGTCCCCCTCCCGGAGGGGGACCTGGGGGAGCGGTGCGATAAGTCATGCCGTCCGAAGGACGGCTTTGCAGCGGTCGCATGGTTCTCTCTTCCTCGAATCCCTCTTCCTCACGCCATGTTTCCGGCAATGGTGGACATCACCGCCATGCGCACCGCGATGCCGAAGGTGACCTGCGGCAGGATCACGCTCTGCTTGCCGTCGGCCACCGAGGAGTCGATCTCGACGCCGCGGTTGATCGGCCCCGGGTGCATGACGATCGCATCGGGCTTAGCGAGGGCGAGCTTGTCCTGCGTGAGGCCGTAGTTCTTGAAGAACTCGCCGGCGCTCGGCAGCATCGCGCCGCTCATGCGCTCGTTCTGCAGCCGCAGCATGATGATCACGTCGGCGCCGCGGATGCCTTCGGCCATGTCGTGGCACACGCGCACACCCATCTCGCGCAGGTCGCCGGGCACCAGCGTCTTCGGCCCGACCGCGCGCACCTCGGGCACGCCGAGCGTGGTGAGCGCATGGATGTCGGAGCGTGCGACACGCGAATGCACGATGTCGCCGACGATCGCCACCGTGAGCTGGGTGAAGTCGTGCTTGTAGTGGCGGATCGTGTACATGTCGAGCAGGCCCTGCGTCGGATGCGCATGGCGGCCGTCGCCGGCGTTGACCACGTGCACGTGCGGCGCGCAGTGCTGCGCGATCAGGTAGGGCGCGCCGCTCTCGCTGTGGCGCACCACGAACATGTCCGCGTGCATCGCGCTCAGGTTGGCGATGGTGTCGAGCAGGCTTTCGCCCTTGGCCGTCGACGAGCGAGCGATGTCGAGGTTGATCACGTCGGCCGACAGCCGCTTGGCCGCGATTTCGAAGGTGGTGCGCGTGCGTGTGCTGTTCTCGAAGAACAGGTTGAATACGCTCTTGCCGCGCAGCAGCGGCACCTTCTTCACTTCACGTTCGTTGACGCTCAGGAAGGTGCCCGCGGTGTCGAGGATCTGGTGCAGCACCGCACGCGGCAGGCCCTCGATCGACAGCAGGTGGATCAGCTCGCCGTGTTTGTTGAGCTGCGGGTTGCGGCGCGACAGCATCATTCCCCCTCGTCGATGTTGAAGCTGAAGCGCCCGGCGTCGTCGCGCGCCAGCGAGAGCCGGCGCTCGGCCGGCAGCGTGATGCGCGCGGCCGAATAGGCCGGCTGGATCGGCAGCTCGCGCCCGCCCCGGTCGACCAGCACCGCGAGCGTCACGCTGGCGGGCCGGCCGAAATCGAACAGCTCGTTGATCACCGCGCGGGTGGTGCGACCGGTGTAGAGCACGTCATCGATCAGCACGATGTGCCGGCCTTCGATCTCGAACGGCAGCCGTGTCTGCCCGGCGTCGGCGCTCAAGCCGCGCTTGTCGAAATCGTCGCGGTGCAGGGCGCTGGAGATGATGCCGCACTCGCCGTCGAGCTTCAGGTCCTGCTGCAGCCGCTCGGCCAGCCAGGCGCCGCCCGACCAGATGCCCACCAGCGCGGCGTCTTGCTGCAGCAGCGCGCGCACGCCGCCGACCAGGTCGCGGTACAGCGCTTCCGCATCGAGGTGCAATGTGCTCATGTCAGCCCCTCGTCCGATGAGTACATCGACCGATCCCCGGGGGGATGCGGGCCGGCTTGGGAGCGGCCCGGCGCTCGGCCCGCGGGGATGACAGCCCTCCGCCCGCGGTTCGGGCGGGTGGCAGACAGACGTTCCCAGTGTTCATGCGAGTGTGCTCATGAATTGTTCGAGGATGATCGCCGCCGACGCCGCATCGACGTCGCGGGCGCCCGAGGCCAGCGCCTCGGTGGTCGTGTAGCGCTCGTCGACCTCGTGCACCGGCAGGTGGAAGCGGCCGTGCAGCTGGCGGGCGAAGCGCCTGGCGCGCTGCGTATTGTCGTGCGGCGCGCCGTCGGGGTGGTAGGGCACGCCCACCACCAGCGCGTCGGGCCGCCATTCGGCGATCAGGCGCCCGATGGCGTCGAATCGCGAGGCGCCCGGCTCGGCGATCGTGTGCAGCGGCTGCGCGGAGCGGGTCACGGTGTTGCCCGAGGCCACGCCGACACGCTGGGTGCCGAAATCGAAAGCGAGAAAGGAAAGGGGACGGGACGGAGCGGCATGGCGCAACGCGCTCATGCATGGCCCCGGCGAACGCGTTGCGCCCGCATTCCGCAAGGGCGGTTCGCCCGCCCGGGATGGCCGGCCGCGGGTTTCATGCGTGCCCGGCCTCCTGGCTCAGCATGCGCGGGTCGATGCCCAGCAGCGACAGGGCCTTGTCGTAGCGCTGCTCGACCGGCGTGTCGAAGATGATCTCCGGCGCCGCGTCGACATTGATCCAGCTGTTGCGCTTGAGCTCTTCTTCGAGCTGGCCGGCGCCCCAGCCGCTGTAGCCGAGCGTGACCAGCACCTTCTTCGGGCCCGCGCCGCTCGACAAGGCTTCCAGCACGTCCTTGCTGGTGGTCATCTCGAGGCCGCCCGGAATCTGCAGCGACGAGTTGTAGTGCGCGCCATCGCCGCTCAGGCGCTCGTGCAGCACGAAGCCGCGTTCGGTCTGCACCGGTCCGCCGAAGTAGACCGGCTCGTCGGCCAGGTCGTCGCGTTCGAGCGTCAGCTCGACCTTCTCGAACAGGTTCTTCAGCTTGATGTCGATGGGTTTGTTGATGACCAGCCCGAGCGCGCCGTTCTCGGTGTGCTCGCACAGGTAGATCACGCTGCCGGCAAAGGTGTCTCCGGCCATCCCGGGCATGGCGATCAGGAAGTGGTTGGTGAGGTTGATGCCGCCGGATGCCATGCAGGCATTTTATTCCGCTGGCAGACTGCGCGGAAATGGAAAAGCCCCTGGACAGCGCGCTCGTCTGGTTTCGGCGCGATCTGCGAGCCGAGGACCACGCCGCGCTGTACCACGCGCTGAAGGCGGCGCGCCGCGTCTGGTGTGTGTTCGTGCTCGACCGCGAGATCCTCGACCCGCTGCTCGAACGTGGCCTCCAGGCCGACCGCCGGGTCGAGTTCATCCTCGACAGCCTGCTCGACCTCGACCACCAGCTGGCGCGGCTGGCGGTGGCCAAACGGCTGGACGGACGCCGCGGGCTCATCGTTCGTCATGCGCTGGCGCGCGAGGAGATTCCTCGACTGGCGCGCGAGCTGCACGTGCAGGCGGTGTATGCCAACCACGACGACGACCCCGCCGCGCTGGCGCGCGACGCGCAAGTGCGCGGTGCGCTGGCCGCCGCTGGCATCGCCTTGCACACGAGCAAGGACCATGTCGTCTTCGAGCGCAACGAGGTGCTGACCACCAGCGGCAACGCCTACAGCGTCTTCACGCCCTACAAGACCGCCTGGCTGAAGAAGCTCGATGCCTTCTATCTGAAGGCCTACGCGGTGGACCGCTACGCCGGCGCCCTCGCGCCCCTGCCCGACCCGCCGGCACCCGGCGTTCCCTCGCTCGAGTCGATCGGTTTCGAGCCGACCAACCTGCACGCGCTGAAACTGCCGCCCGGCTCGGCGGGCGCGCACGAGCTGCTCGCCGATTTCCTGCAGCGCATCGACGACTACCACGTGGCGCGCGACTTCCCGGCCGTCAAGGGGCCGAGCTATCTGTCGCCGCACCTGCGCTTCGGCACCCTGTCGATCCGGCGCGTGGCGCACGAGGCGTGGCAGCGCATGCAGGCGGGGTCGCAGGGAGCGGCCGTGTGGCTCGCGGAGCTGATCTGGCGCGACTTCTACCACCAGGTGCTGCACCACCACCCGCAGGTGGTGCACGCGTCCTTCAAGCCAGATTTCGACGCCATCCGCTGGGAACACGGCAAACACGCCGACGCGCTGTACGCCGCCTGGTGTCATGCACGCACGGGCTACCCGCTGATCGACGCGGCCATGACCCAGATCAACCAGAGCGGCTACATGCACAACCGGCTGCGCATGGTGACGGCCAGCTTCCTCGTGAAGGACCTCGGCATCGACTGGCGCCGCGGCGAACGCTACTTCGCCGACCATCTGATCGACTACGACCTCGCGGCCAACAACGGCGGCTGGCAGTGGGCGGCCTCCACGGGCTGCGACGCGCAGCCCTGGTTCCGGGTCTTCAACCCGGTCAGCCAGAGCCGCAAGTTCGATCCGCAGGGCAGGTTCATCCGCCGCTACCTGCCGCAGCTCGCGCGCCTGCCCGACGATCTGCTGCACGCTCCGTGGCTGGCCTCGCCGGTCGATCTGGCCGCCGCGGGGATCGAAATCGGGCGCGACTACCCACCGCCGATCGTCGATCACGAGGAGGCACGTGAAGCGACCCTGAAACGCTACGCGGTGGTCAAGGGCGGGCGGTGAGTCACCGTGCGGCGCGCCGGTCGCGCGCGAGGATCACCGCCGCGACGCCGCCGAGGATCGCCGCCGAGGCCACGACCAGCCGCCAGCCGATCGGCTCGGCGAGGAAGACTGCGCCGCCGGCCGCCGCCAGCGCCGGCACGCCGAGTTGCACCACCGCCGCGCGGGTCGCGTCGAGGCCGCGCAGCGCGGCGTACCACAAGGCATATCCGAGCCCAGACGTGAGGGCGCCGGACGCCACCGCGTAGGCGACTCCGGCCCAGTCGGCCGCCGCCTGTGCGGCCATCACGATGCTCAACCCCAGGGCCATCGGCACGGCACGCAGGAAGTTGCCCGCCGTCACGCGTGTCGGATCGGCCGTCCCCCTGCCGCGCAGCGAGTACACGCCCCAGGCCGCGCCCGCGGCCAGCATCAGTACGGCGCTCGCGAGCGGCGGCGCCGCGAGCCCCGGCAGCAACAACACGACGAGGCCGCCGAACGCCACCACGAACCCGAGCATCTGCGCTCGCCCGAGGCGCTGGCCGGACCACAGGCCCCAGCCGATCATCGTCAGCTGCACCGCACCGAACAGCAGCAGCGCGCCGGTGCCGGCCGCGAGGCCGAGGTAGGCGTAGGAGAAGCAGGCGGCGTAGGCGAACAGCGCGAAGGCCGACATCCATTGGCCTTCGGCCACCCGCGGCTGCCGGTCGCGCAGCGCCACGATCAGCCACAGCATGCCCGCGCCGGCGGCGAGGCGCACGCTGGTGAAGCTGGCCGCGTCGATCGCCGTGTCCCTGAGCGCGGCGCGGCACAACAGCGAATTGCCGGCAAAGGCCAGCATGGCCAACACGGTGAGGACGAGGGTCCGCGGCGGAGGCACCGCGTCGACCATCGCTAGAACAGCTCGACGTCGCCGACCTTCTCGACCTCGTCGAGTTCGCCGCGTGCGACCAGCTCGGCGTGGCTTTGCACCTGGTTGCGGCCGTGCGTCTTGGCCCAGTAGACGGCCTTGTCGGCGCGCTCGATGGCCGAACTCGGCGAGTCGCCCGCCTTCAGCTCCGAGAATCCGATGCTTACCGTGATGTGGCCGACCTGCGGGAAGGCATAGGTGAGCGTGTTCTGGCGCAGCCGCTCGAACGCGCGCAGCGCGTCGGCCGGGTTGTCGCAGCGCATCAGCACGACGAACTCCTCGCCGCCGAAGCGGTACAGCCGGTCGTGGAAGCGGAAGCTGCTGCGCATCAGGCGCGACAGCAGCAGCAGCACCTCGTCGCCGATGAGGTGCCCGAAGTTGTCGTTGACCGACTTGAAGTGATCGATGTCGATCATGCCCAGCCAGTAGCGGCTGCCGGGGCCGGCCGTGCGGCGCGCGTCGTGGCTCGAACCCGACAGCGGGATCACCGACGAGATCTTCAGGAAGCTCTCGTCGAAGGTCTTGCGGTTCAGCAGACCCGTCAGCGTGTCGCGCTCGCTGTAGTCGAGCAGGCCCTGGAAGTTGCGATAGATGCGCAGGATGCTGCACACCAGGCGCTGCGACTCGGCGTCGAGCGCGCCGTCGGTGACGAGTTCGAGCACGCCGACGACCTCGCGGTCGGTGGCGAGCGGGAACACGGCGAGGCCGGCGCCGGCGTCGACCGACACCACCGTCTGGCCGCTGAGCGCCTCGCAGCGCGCCGGGTGTTCGCGCAGCGCGGGCAGGCTGTCCAGGTCGACCCACACGGGGTCGGCGGTGGCGACCGCGTCGCCTTCGCCGAGGCGCGCCCGCGTCAGCCAGCGCTGGTTGTTGCCGTCGCCCACCACGCGGTAGATGGCCACTGTGCGCGGGCGCAGCAGGTCGCGGAAGGCCCCGGCCAGCGTCACGTCGAGCACATCGCGATCGCGGAAGCCCGTCAGCTCAGCCAGGTGCTCGACGAGTTCCGACATGATCCGATGGTCGTCACACCGCAGCGGCGTTGGCGGTGTAGCGTCCGATCAGCGCCAGCAGGTCCTCCTCGGAGTACGGCTTGCCGAGGTAGTGGTCCACGCCGAGCTCGGCCGCGTAGTCGCGGTGTTTCTGCGCAATGCGCGAGGTGATCATGATCACCGGCAGGTCGCGCAGCCGGGCGTCGCCGCGTATGTTGCGCACCAGGTCGAAGCCGTCCATGCGCGGCATCTCGATGTCCGACAGCACCATCTGCGGCTTCTCTTCGGCCAGGCGCTCCAGCGCGTCGAGGCCGTCCTTGGCGAGCGACACGCGGTAGCCTTCGCGCACCAGC
>DASWVR010000149.1:0-2094 GCA_036401155.1 Piscinibacter sp.
TCCACCGGGCCCAGCGGCTTGGCGATCACGCTGTCGGGCAGGGCGGCGATCACGTCGTACTCGGCCAGCGGACGCGCCCAGGCGTCGCGCTTCTTGAACAGCATCCACAGGTCCTGCCTGTCGCCCGGTTTGGCGATGCGCACCAGCTCCCACAGGCCGGCCAGCTTTTCGCCGTGCAGCTTGAAGACGAGCTTGCCCTTCGCCATGCCCTCGTGCGGGTCGCCCACCGGCTCCCAATGGCCACGGTCCCACACGATCACGGTGCCGGCGCCGTACTGCTTCGGCGGGATCTTGCCTTCGAAGCTGCCGTAGGACACCGGGTGGTCCTCCACGTGGACGGCCACGCGTTTTTCGGCCGGGTCGAAGCTGGGTCCCTTGGGCACTGCCCAGCTGAGCAGCACGCCGTCGAGCTCGAGCCGGAAGTCGTAATGAAGCCGCGACGCCCAATGTTTCTGGACCACGAACGAGAGCGCCTCGCTCGGCCCGGCGGCGACCGCCTCCGGCTCGGGCGTGACCGCGAAGTTGCGCTTGGCCTGGTAGCGCCTGAGCGGTTCGGGGGCGGCGCGCGGGGCCATGCTCGAGTGCGTCAGCCGAGCACCCGGGTTGTCCATGCCGCCAGCGTGTCCAGCAGCGCGTCCAGCACCTCGGCGTCCTTGCGGCCGCTCTTCGCCGGCACGTGGAAGGTGTGATCGGCCTGGTCGATCATCTCCAGCGTCGCGCGCGCGCCCAACTGGGCGATCAGCGAGCGCACGAGCTGTTCGTCGGCGAGTTCGTCGCGTGTGCCCTGGGCGAAGAACATCGGCAGCCGCACCTCGGCCAGGTGGGCGGCGCGCTCCATCGCCGGCTTGCCGGCCGGGTGCAGCGGGAAGCCGAGGAACACGATGCCGCACACGCCGGGCAGCGGCGACGCGGCCTGCGCCTGCGAGGTCATGCGCCCGCCGAACGACTTGCCGCCGGCCAGCAGCGGCACACCGGGCAGGCGTTGCGCCGCCTCGGCGACGGCGGCGCGCACGGTGGCGTGCGCAAGCGCCGGCACGTCAGGCCGCCGCGAGCCGCGCTCCATGTAGGGGAACTGGTAGCGCAGCGTCGCGATGCCGCGGCCGGCCAGGCCTTGCGCCACGGCGTCCATGAACGAATGGGTCATGCCGGCGCCCGCGCCATGCGCGAGAACGAGGCACGCGCACGCGCGCGGCGGGGCGAGCAGCAAGGCGGAGACGCTGGCCGCTTCGCCGATGGCGAGGCTGAAAGCCTGTGGCTCGAGAGTGTCCATCGATGCATGAGGCGACGCAGATCACGGAACCCGGCGGGGCGATGTACGAGAATCGCACGCTCCCGCCTTTACGACACGCCAGTATGAACGCCCCCGACGATCACCGCCACGACCGCGAAATCGGCACCCGCGACTCCACCCTCGACACCACCCGCATCGACGACGTGCGCATCGGCGCCGTGCGCCCGCTCATCACGCCCGCGTTGCTGCAGGAGCGTGTGTGCGTGCGCGACGACACCTTGTCGCTGGTCGAGGCGAGCCGCGCCGCCATCTCCGGCGTGCTGCACGGCCGCGACGACCGGCTGATCGTCGTCGTCGGGCCGTGTTCGATCCACGACCACGACCAGGCGCTCGAATACGGCCACAGGCTGAAGGCGGTGGCCGACGAGCTGGGCGAGGATCTGCTGATCGTCATGCGCGCCTATTTCGAGAAGCCGCGCACGACGGTGGGCTGGAAGGGCTACATCAACGACCCGCACCTGGACGGCAGCTTCGCGATCAACGAAGGCCTGGAACGGGCGCGGCGCCTGCTGCTGGAACTGACCACGATGGGCCTGCCGACCGGCACCGACGGCAGCGTCAAGGTGGCCGCCGATGCCATCCTCGCCGCACGCGCGCCGCACGCCTTCATGGGCATGACGAAGATGGGTGTCGCGGCGGTCTTCGAGACGCGCGGCAACGAAGACTGCCACGTGATCCTGCGCGGCGGCAAGGCGCCGAACTACGACGCCGCGAGCGTCGCGGCGACCTGCGCCGTGCTGCGCGACGCCGGCCTGCGCGAGCGGCTGATGGTCGACGTCTCGCATGGCAACAGCGCGAAACAG
>DASWVR010000150.1:0-5454 GCA_036401155.1 Piscinibacter sp.
CATCAGCGCCGATCCGTCGAGCTACGAAAGCCGCACGCGCTCGGTGCGGCTGCATGGCGTGGTCACCAGCATCCGGCTGGAGAACCTGCACTGGTCGGTGCTCGAAGAGATCGCCGGCCGCGACGGCATGACGGTGGCGCAACTGATCGAGAAGCTCTACGACGAACTGGTGGTCGAGCGCGGCGCGGTCGGCAACTTCTCGTCGTTCCTGCGCGTGTGTGCGCTGCGCTACGAGAACCTGATCGCCGATGGCCGCATTCCGCGCGACCCCGCCGTGCCGATTCGCTCGCTCGACGCCGACCGTGTGCTCGGCGGCCTGGCGCGGCCTGCCCCGCCCCGGCCGGCTTCGCGCACCCCTGCTTCATCTCACAAGCGCACGCACTGAGCGCGAGGCCGCAAGGCCGGCCTGCCGCTATGCCGGTCGTCCACGCCGTCGCGCGGCGCGCATGAAGAGGAACACCGACAGCCCGCAGCCCGGCCCCAGCAGCACGGCGGCAGCGGCGCTCCACGGCATGCGTCGCCAGCCGACCGATGCGGCTTCGACCGCCATGAAGACCAGCACTGCCGCCGTGGCGCCCCACAGCGCCGGGTGGGCCAGCATCGATGCCGGTCCGAACCAGCCCATGAGACCCGCCACCCACAGCGATCCCGTGACGACGGCGAGGGCCAGATAGAGCAGCGGCTCGGCATGCGCTTGCCGCGGCGCAGCGGCGTGCGCAGGCGAGGGCGGCTCGCACGGGGTCGCCGCGATGTGGGGTTGCGCCGCCTCGGCCACCGGCTGCGACGCGGGTTCGCGCGCGACACATTCGCGCACGAAAGCGCCGATGCGCCGCGTGGCCTCGCGCGCCTGGGGCAGGAAGTCGAAGCCCGCAAACACGTGCGGCATGCCGTGCCACACCAGCAGCTGCGCGCTCGGGCAGCGCTGAGCCACGCGCACCGCGTCGTCGAGCAGCAGCTCGGTGCTGCCGACGATCAGCAGCAGCGGCGGCATGTCCGTGTAGTCGCCGAACAGCGGCGACACATGCGGGTGCGTGCACAGTTCGGGCTGCGACAGGTAGGCGGGCGCCAGCGCGTCCACCAGGTCGGCGCTGAACATGTCGTCGATGCCGTCGTTGCGTTGTACCGAGTCGCCGCTGAACGTGAGATCGGCCACCGGCGACAAGGCCACCGCGCCGCCCGGCAGCGGCAGGCCTTCGTCTCGCGCACGCAGCAGCAGCGCGAGCGTGAGGTTGCCGCCTGCCGAATCGCCGGCCACGACGATGCGGCCGGGCTCGACACCCTGGTCGAGCAGCCAGCGGTAGGCAGCCATGCAGTCGTCCAGCCCGGCGGGGAACCGGTGCTCCGGCGCGAGCCGGTAGCCCACCATCAACCCGCGGGCGCCGGCTTCGCGGCAGATGCGCGCAAGCAGGGCGCCGTGGAACACCGGCGTCTCGGCAACGAAGGCGCCGCCGTGCAGGTACAGCACGACGCGGTCGTGCTGCGCGCCCGGCACGTCGATCCAGGTCGCGCGCACGCCGCCGGCGGTGACGGTGTCGGTGCGGATGTCGCTCGCCAGGCGGCCGAGCGCATCGAGGCGCGCCGCGAGCTGCCGCAGGCGCACCGGGTCGGAGATCGACTTCAGCTGCGCGCGCATCAGGCGCAGCGCGGGCGAGAGCATGGTGCGGCCGACAGCGTCGCGCAGCAGTTGAACGGGCTTCGTCAAGGGCTTCTCCGTGAAACGCCGGCCTGGTCGGGCGAAGGGGGCCGGCGGAACGAGCGAATCAGCAGCATCCAGGCCACGGCGGCCAGGCATACCGCGACGCCGACCCCGGTGGCCGCCACCAGCGTGGCGGTGGGCGACACGGGCGCTTCGGCGCGGGCCAGCAGCGGCGCGAGCTGCAGGGCGCCGACCGACGCGGCGATGGTCCACAGGGGAAGCAGCAGCGCGACCTGGCCCAGCGCGCGCCAGCGGCGGGTCACGGCGAGATGAGCGGCCACGGCGAGGCAGGCGAGCGGCCACGAGCCCACCACCACGATGAACGAGAACACCAGCACCGACAGGGCGATCTGCATGCGGCCACCTCCATCGCACGGCGTGCGTGCGGGGGTTGACGACGCCGGCATTCTGCGGCCTGCGCCGAGCCCGGCGCCCCGGGGGCGCTCGCGCGCCCCGGGGCCGCCGCCGATCCTGTCGCGCGTTGACACCCGTCAATGTGCCCGCAAGGCGGGCGAAGTACCTTGCTCCAACGGTGGGGCCGGATGCGAAGCGTCGGTGGAGCCTGCAGACGTGATCGATGCCTGCACGAGCGCAGCGCGACGCAGCATCCGCTCGGCGTGTTGCACAGGAGAATCACGATGCGTAGCCAAGCCAGATCCGACGCCGCGCGGGCGTTGCTGCCCGCGACGATCCTGTTCGCCGCGCTCGCGGCGATGAGCGGCGCAGCCGACGCCCAGCGTGTGGAACGCCAGGGCAAGGAGGTGGTCGATGCCGTGTGCAGCCCCTGCCACGCCACCGGCAAGGACAACGCCCCGCGCATCGGCGACGCCAAGGCTTGGGCCGGCCGGGCGGCGCAAGGCATGACTGCATTGACCGACCATGCGCTCAAGGGCATTCGCAACATGCCGGCCCACGGCGGCAGCCCCGGACTCAGCGACATCGAGATCGAACGCGCCATCACCCACATGGTCAACCAGTCGGGCGGCCACTGGGTCGAACCGCTGGGCGGCACCACGCCGGCGGTGATGCGCAGCAGCGAGACGATCGTGCAGAGCCAGTGCGCCAAGTGCCACGAGGCCGGGCAGGACGGCGCACCGAAGATCGGCGACCGCCCGGCCTGGACGCCGCGCCTGAAGAAGGGGCTCGATCCGCTGGTCGCCTCCGCCATCCACGGGCACGGGCCGATGCCCGCGCGCGGCGGGCTGCCGGACCTCAGCGACCAGGAGATCCGCGGCGCCATCGTCTACATGTTCAACCACGGCTTGCCGGCGACGCCGCCGGCGGCAGCACGCGCATTGGCCGATCCGCGCCACAAGCGCGTCGCCGGGACGGACGTCTATCTCGGCATGGTCCGGGCCGAAGCGCTGCGCGCCGCCAGGGACCGGGCCGCGGGCGGGGATGCCACCATGCACGACATGCCCTCGGGCAAGGGCTACTACCACCTCAACATCTCGCTGGCAGACAACAAGTCGCGGGTGCCGGTGACCGATGCCGAGGTCGCGGTGCAGGTCTCCGACGGCATGACGGTGCAGAGCAAGCCGCTCGGGCTGATGGCGGCCAACAACGCGGTGAGCTACGGGAACTACTTCCGCTTTGCCAGCGGCACGGCCTACAACATCACGGCCGAGATCCGGCGCCCCGGCGTGGTGCAGCCCCTGAAGGCGACGTTCGACTTCAAGGCGCCGTAGCGCGCCGGCGTTCCCTCGCACCCGCGTGCGGTGTTTCGCACCCCGGGGTGCGGGCACTGCACTAGCATTGCTGTATCGCGTGCAGCAAGGCCAGGCATGAGGGACCTCCTCGACAAGTTCCGACAACGTTCACCCTTTTCAGCCCTCCTGAGGCAACGAGGACAGGACACGGGGGCGGCGCCCGTGGACGTGAAGCAGCTGCGAGCGCCGCTCGGCGACGCGGACCGCGTGCTGCTGTCCGAAACGCACCTGTGGCTCAGGCGCATCCCCGGGCGCCTGCAGCCCAAGCAGCTGTGCCGCTTCTATCCGCGTGTGGCGAACCGTCTCGCGGCCTGCTGGAACGACCCGGTGGCGTTCGACAAGCTGCTTCACGACCTGCTCGTCGACAGGCGGGGCGGCCGTGCAGGCTTCTCTCCGCGCATCGTGGTCGAACTGCAGGTGCTCGGCCGCTTTCGCAAGCGGGCGATCGAGCCGTCCTGGCGGCAACGCCTGCGCGATCAGATGGGCTTGGCACGCTGAGGCATGGATTCTTCGGTGCGGCGTGCGTACCATCGACACCCCGCAACGCCCCCGAGGAGACCCATCGTGCGCAAGCCCCTCCACTTCCTGTTCGCCGCGGTACTCGGGCTGTCGGCCGCCAGCGCCGCACACGCCGCGGAAATGGTTCCCTGGCGCAATCACCAGTGGCCGCTCACCTTCGTCTTCGGCAACGAGATCGACGGCCATCAGCAGACGCGCCTGACGCGGCGCGGCAACCTCACGGGCTACCTGTACGTCCGCTACACCGGTGTCGTCACCAGCGACCACGTTCCCGTGGCCACGCACGCGGACTGCAACAGCGTGCCGGACTGCACCGTCGGCTGGACGATCGACGGCAGGCCGGCGAAAGCCAAGCTCGTGCGCCAGCCGATGCACGACCACCCGCTCTTCCTGCTTGCCCGGTCCGACATCCCGCAGCCCGGCAGCCATGCGCATTTCCACTGGACCGGCGCGGCCATGCCGATGCCCTACATGAGCGTCGACGGCTATCTGCTGGAGCTGACCGCGGTCAAACGCTTCTGCTTCATCCACCACGGCGCCGAAGCAGCCACGAGTGCGGCGACCTGCAGCGACAACGGCGGCGTCAAGGTCGATCGCGGGGTGGACATCGCGACCCATCTGAACATCGTCACCAGCGACCCCTCGGGCATGTGATTTCACTGCCGGGGCGTGCCGCTGGGCGGCGAAGGTGCCGGCGCCCGGTTGCCGAAATCTTCCGCCGGCCCCGGCACAAGGGCTCGTGCATGGCAACATCGCGGCATGAGCCAGAACTACGGAAGTGAATCGCCGCGTGCGCATGTCCAGACGTCGCATCGCACGCCTGCACGTTACCTCGTCGTGATCGAGTCGGGGGGATTCGTGCTCGCGCGCCTGTTCCTCGCCACGCGTGAACTGGTGGCCGAGTTCGACGCAGGAACCGAGGAAGCCGCGCAGATGACCGTCGGGCTCGTGCCGACCAAGGGCGCCGACGGCCCGGAATGGGATGCCGCGCTCGAGGGCCACAGCGCGGCCGAGCGGCGCGCCGCCGAGGTGTACACGCTCGACGTTTGACCCGGCAGGCCCGTGGATCTCACACGCCACGACGGCCCATGGCAGCTCGTCTTCAGCGGCGAGTGCATCGACGGACACGATCCGCGGGCCGTGCGCGAGGAGGTCGCCCGCGCGCTCAAACTCGACGAGAGGCGCGCGGCACGCCTGTTCTCAGGGCAGCCCGTGGTGCTGCGCCGCCAGGTGGATGCCGAGACGGCGCGCCGCCACATCGATCGCTTCGCGGCGATGGGCGCGCTGTTGCGCGCACAACCCATGCCGCCGTCCCCGCCACGCCCCGGGCGGGTCGAGGCCATGGAAGCGCCGACGCGCAGCCCACGCGCGCGACCCTGGCGGCGGCTGCGCCGGACGAGTCGGCGGCTGCTGCGCTGGGCAGGGATCGGCTTGCTGTCCATCGTCTTCGGCGTCGGGCTCGGCCTGGTGCTGGGGCCGGGGCTGAACTCGCCGTGGCCCGACGAGCCGGCGCCGCATGACGCCGGGCCG
>DASWVR010000151.1:0-13447 GCA_036401155.1 Piscinibacter sp.
TTCCCGTACCGAAAACGAACTAAGCGACGGCGAAACGCCGGAGGCGGTGTTGGCGAGCAAGGAAATCGCCGCCACCGTGAACGCTGCCATCGAAGCCTTGTCCGACGATTTGCGCCAGGCCATCACGCTGCGCGAGATCGAAGGGTTGAGCTACGAAGAGATCGCGGAGTTGATGAACTGCCCCATCGGAACGGTGCGTTCGCGCATCTTCCGCGCGCGGGAAGCCATCGCACAGCGCTTGAGGCCGTTGCTGGATACGCGAGAAGGTGAGCGCTGGTAAGCGGCGCGTGAAAGTCTTGGCGTTTGGATTGGAGAGTGACATGTCAAGCGGTTCCGAAAGCGGCCCGACGGCGCTGGAAAACCTGTCTGCGCTGGCCGATGGCGAAATCGACTCGAACGCCACGGCGCAAGCCTGCGCTGCCTGGCGCGACGACGCGTCCACCCGTTCCACCTGGCATGCCTATCAGCTGATCGGCGACGTGCTGCGCTCCGACGACCTCGCCTCCGATCCCCGCCGCGACGCCGCATTCCTGGCTGCGCTGCGCGCCCGGCTCGCCACCGAGCCGGTGGTGCTGGCGCCGCAGCCGACGGTCGAACCGGCGCAGCCGGCCGGGCGGCGGGTCGCGAATGCAAGCCGCAGCGCACGCTGGTCCTGGATGGCGCCGTCGGCGGTGGCGGCAGGATTCGTGATGGTCGCCGGCGCGCTGTTCGTCACCCGCGGTCCGGCGCCGAACGCACCCGCCGGCGCCTCGCCCGACACCACGCTCGCCCGCAGCTTCGGCGGCACCGGAACGCAGGGTGTGTCGGTGCCGATGCTCGCCGCGACCGACCCCAACCCGCTGCCGCAGACGAGCGCCGCCAACGGCAAGCTGATCCGCGATCCGCGCCTGGACCGCTACCTCAGCGCCCACAAGCAGTTCGCCGGCAGCTCCGCGCTGGGCGTGCCGTCGGGCTTCCTGCGCAACGCCGCCGTCGAAGCGCCCAACCGCTGAGCCGCATGCTGCACCGTCCCTTGCTCGCGCTGACGATGGTCGGCGCCCTGTGCACCTTCATGCCGGCCCGCGCCGGGCAGGCGAGCGAACCCGCGCCGATGGAGCCCAAGGAAGTCCGCTCCTGGCTCATGCGCATCCACGAGGCGGCCAGCCTGCGAAATTTCCAGGGCACCTTCATCGTGAGCGCGGGCGGCGCCGTGTCGAGCGCACGCATCGCGCATTTCTGCGACGGCAGGAACCAGTTCGAGCGCATCGATTCGCTCGACGGCCAGACGCGGCATGTGTTCCGCCACAACGACCTGGTGCACACGCTGTGGCCGCAGGCCCGGGTGGCGGTGGTGGAGCAGCGCGACCTGCTGCAGTCGTTTCCCGCGCTGCTGAAGGTCGGCGACGACCGCATCGCCGACTTCTACGACGTGCGCCCGCAGGGAACCGAACGGGTGGCCGGCCACGAAGCGAGCGTGCTGCTGCTGCGTCCGCGCGACGGCTTGCGCTTCGGCTACCGGCTGTGGGCCGAGAAGCTGTCGGGCCTGCTGCTGCGCGCCGATGTCCTGGGCGACCGCGGCGAGATCCTCGAGACCTCGGCCTTCTCGGATGTCTCCATCGGCGTGCGCTCCCAGCCCGAAGCCGTGCTCGACCCGATGCGCAAGCTCGAAGGCTACCGGGTCGTCAAGTCGACGCTGAAGCCGACCAAACTCGAGGCCGAAGGCTGGACACTTCGCCAAGGCGTGCCGGGCTTCCGCCAGGTGAGCTGCGTCAAGCGCGCGCTCGACGGCGACGCCGACGCGAACGGCCCCCCGGCCGAGGCGGTGCAGACCATCTACTCCGACGGCCTCACCTATGTGTCGGTGTTCATCGAGCCGTTCAGCGCCGAGCGACACACGAAGGCCATGCTGACCAGCATCGGTGCGACGCAAACGCTGATGCGCCGCCAGGGCGACTGGTGGATCACCGTGGTGGGCGACGTTCCGGCCGCCACGCT
Organism: Piscinibacter sp.; assembly: GCA_036401155.1. Lineage (GTDB taxonomy): Bacteria > Pseudomonadota > Gammaproteobacteria > Burkholderiales > Burkholderiaceae_C > Albitalea. The sequence goes on from DASWVR010000151.1 coordinate 1,975, forward strand.
GAAGGCCTTCGCCAGCGGCCTGGAACGCAAGAACTAGCCGGCGTTCGCCGCGGTCCGCCTGCGCGCTTCACGAGGGCGCGGGGCTGCGCCGGGCGGCGATGAATCCTGACTTGACTGACTCCAGAGGGTTGAGAACATGCCATACCGAGAGTTTTCCACGCTGCGTGCTTCACTGGGCCGCATGCTTCTGTCCGGCGTTCTGGCGCTGGGCCTGGGCTTCACGGCGGCGCTCGCGCCGCGGCCCGCGCTCGCGCAAGCGCCGGCCGGACTGCCCGATTTCGCCGACCTGGTCGAGAAGGTCGGCCCCGCAGTCGTCAACATCCGCACCACCGAACGGGCCCGCATCGGGCGCGGCGGCATGAGCCCGGAGATGGACGAGGATCTGCTCGAGTTCTTCCGCCGCTTCGGCGTACCGATCCCGGGCCACCCGCAGACCCCCCGGCGCGGGCAGCCGCAGCCCGATGAGCAGCAGCCCATCCAGCGCGGAGTGGGCTCCGGCTTCATCCTCAACGCCGACGGCTACGTGATGACGAACGCGCACGTCGTCGACGGGGCCGAAGACGTCATCGTGACGCTGACCGACCGCCGCGAGTTCAAGGCCAAGATCATCGGCGCCGACAAGCGCACCGACGTCGCGCTGGTCAAGATCGAGGCCAATGGGCTGCCCTTCGTGCGCATCGGCGACGTCAACCGGCTGAAGGTCGGCGAGTGGGTCATCGCGATCGGCTCGCCGTTCGGCCTGGACAACACGGTCACGGCCGGCATCGTGAGCGCCAAGGCGCGCGACACCGGGGACTTCCTGCCGTTCATCCAGACCGACGTGGCGATCAACCCGGGCAACTCGGGCGGTCCGCTGATCAACATGCGCGGGGAAGTGGTCGGCATCAATTCGCAGATCTACAGCCGCTCGGGCGGCTTCATGGGCATCTCGTTCGCGATCCCGATCGACGAAGCGACGCGCGTCTCCGATCAACTGCGTGCCAGCGGCCGCGTCATCCGCGGGCGCATCGGTGTGCAGATCGACCAGGTGACCAAGGAAGTCGCCGAAACGATCGGCCTCGGCAAGCCGGTGGGCGCGATGGTGCGCAGCGTCGAGAGCGGCGGCCCGGCGGAGAAGGCCGGCGTCGAGGCGGGCGACATCATCACCAAGTTCGACGGGCGTGCGATCGACAAGGCGGGCGACCTGCCGCGCATCGTCGGCGGCACCAAGCCCGGCTCCAAGGCGACGCTGCAGGTGTTCCGTCGCGGCGGCTACCGCGATCTGACGGTGACGGTGGCCGAACTCGAAGCCGAGCAGCAGCCGCGCCGACCGGGACAACGCGACGAGACCAAGCCGCCGCCCGCCGTCGGCATGCTGGGCCTGGCGGTCAGCGACCTCACCGAGGCGCAGCGGCGCGAGTTGAAGGTCAAGGGCGGCGTGCGCGTCGAGACGGCCGAAGGCGCGGCCGCGCGTGCCGGCCTGCGCGAGGGCGACGTCGTGCTGTCGATCGACAACACCGAGATCACCAACGCGAAGCAGTTCGAATCGGTGGTCGCCAAGCTCGACAAGAACAAGCCCGTCAGCGTGCTCGTGCGCCGCGGCGAGTGGGTGAACTACATCGTCATTCGACCAGGGCGTTGAACTCGAGGGCCCGCCCCGACAGGTCGACGTCGGGGTGGGCCGCAGAGTTGAGTAAACCGCCGGGTCTTTCCATGTGGTGAAAGCGGTACGCGATGCTGGCGGCGGCGCCGGCACCCGTCTCAGTCATGCTGTGAAAGTTAGCGAACGCTAACAATTCAGAGATCGTATCGAATTGGCCGTCCCACTCACTACAATGCAAGCCTTTGGCTCGAGCTTTACCCCCGCTTTCCGCAACGACTACGAAGGGTGAAAACTACCCACAGGAGGTCCACATGCATTTGTGGATAATCTGTGGATGAATCTTGATGTTGGCAGCCCGCAACGACAAGAAATCAAGCAATGGCGCGGTCTGCAGCAGGGTGCTTTTGGCTACAATGAAAGCCCAACAAGCAGTTGCCATACGTTTTGTTGGAAGGCGCGTCACGATTTTCGACGTGCCTTTTTTTTGGCTACGACATGGCGCTACGCGCCTTCACATCGCTACGCGATATGAGTCTCCGCCGCAACGACTGCGTCGTTGTGTTTTCAAGTGAGGCTCGGTCTTCTGCGTCATGGATCACATCCGAAACTTCTCCATCATTGCCCACATCGATCACGGCAAGAGCACGCTCGCGGATCGAATCATTCAGCGTTGCGGCGGTTTGAGCGACCGCGAGATGGAGGCGCAGGTGCTCGACTCGATGGACATCGAGCGCGAGCGCGGCATCACGATCAAGGCGCAGACCGCGGCGCTCACCTACCTCGCGCGCGACGGCCAGACCTACAACCTCAACCTGATCGACACGCCGGGGCACGTCGACTTCTCCTATGAGGTCAGCCGCTCGCTCTCGGCCTGCGAAGGCGCGCTGCTGGTGGTCGACGCGAGCCAGGGTGTCGAGGCGCAGACGGTGGCCAACTGCTACACCGCGCTCGACCTGGGCGTCGAGGTGATTCCGGTGCTCAACAAGATGGATCTGCCCCAGGCCGATCCGCAGCGCGCCAAGGAAGAGATCGAGGACGTGATCGGCATCGACGCCGAAAACGCCATCCCGTGCAGCGCCAAGACGGGCGAGGGCATCGACGACATCCTGGAGGCGGTGATCACCCGCATGCCGCCGCCGAAGGGGCAACTGAAGGCGCCGCTGCGGGCGATGATCATCGACTCCTGGTTCGACAACTACGTCGGCGTCGTGATGCTGGTGCGCGTGGTCGACGGCGAGCTCAACAAGGGGGAACGCATCCGCCTGATCGCGAGCGACGCCGTCTACGCTGCCGAGCAGCTCGGCGTGTTCACGCCCAAGGCGCAGCCGCGCGAGGCGCTGCGTGCCGGCGAGGTGGGCTTCGTGATCGCCGGCATCAAGGAACTGCAGGCGGCCAAGGTCGGCGACACCATCACGCTCGAGAAGAAGCTGCCGAACAACCTCGGCCCGGCCTCCGAGCCGCTGCCCGGCTTCAAGGAGATCCAGCCGCAGGTCTTCGCCGGGCTGTACCCGACCGAGGCGAGCGAGTACGACTCGCTGCGCGACGCGCTCGAGAAGCTCAAGCTCAACGACTCCTCGCTGCGCTACGAGCCCGAGGTCAGCCAGGCGCTCGGCTTCGGCTTTCGCTGCGGTTTTCTCGGCCTGCTGCACATGGAGATCGTGCAGGAGCGGCTGGAGCGCGAGTTCGACCAGGACCTGATCACCACCGCGCCGAGCGTGGTCTACGAGGTGGAGCTCGGCAACGGCGAGGTGATCCACGTCGAGAACCCGTCGAAGATGCCCGACCTCGGGCGCATCAACGAGATCCGCGAGCCGATCGTGACGGTGCACCTGTACATGCCGCAGGACTATGTCGGCCCGGTGATGACGCTCGCCAATGTCAAGCGCGGCAACCAGATCAACATGGCGTACCACGGCCGGCAGGTCATGCTGACCTACGAGATGCCGCTCGCGGAGATCGTGCTCGACTTCTTCGACAAGCTCAAGAGCGTCTCGCGCGGCTACGCGTCGATGGACTACGAGTTCAAGGAGTACCGCGCCGCCGACGTCGTCAAGGTCGACATCCTGCTCAACGGCGACAAGGTCGACGCGCTGTCGATCATCGTGCACCGCAGCCAGAGCCAGTACCGCAGCCGGGCGGTGGTGGCCAAGATGCGCGAGCTGATTTCGCGCCAGATGTACGACGTGGCGATCCAGGCCGCCATCGGGGCCAACATCATCGCGCGTGAGACAATCAAAGCGCTTCGAAAGAACGTGCTCGCCAAGTGTTATGGCGGCGACATATCCCGCAAGCGCAAGCTGCTGGAAAAACAAAAGGCCGGCAAGAAACGCATGAAGCAGATCGGCTCCGTCGAGGTGCCGCAGGAGGCGTTTCTGGCCATCCTCCAAGTGGACGACTGATGAGTTCGTTGACCGGATTGCTTTATGGCGCGCTCGTGGTTTATCTCGGGGGCTGGTACCTCGGCAGGTGGACAGGCAACTTTTCGCTGCTGCTCTTCGTCCTGACGCTCGTCACTTTCGGCTACTGGCTGGCCGAGCGCTTCGTCTTCGCGCCGCGCAGGCTCGCCGCCGCCGTCAACCTGGAGCGGCAGGACGCCGCCCGGCGCCGCGATCTCGCGCGCCAGGGCATCGCCAAGGTCGACGGCGACGTGAGCCAGGCCAAGCAGGAGCTGCTCGCGCAGCCGTGGTGGCTCGACTGGACGGCGGGGCTCTTTCCGGTGATCCTCATCGTCTTCCTGCTGCGCTCGTTTCTGTTCGAGCCGTTCAAGATTCCCTCCGGCTCGATGATCCCCACGCTGCTCGTGGGCGACCTCATCCTCGTCAACAAGTACCACTACGGCGTGCGCCTGCCGGTGATCAACAAGAAGATCATCGACAACAACGATCCGAAGCGCGGCGACGTGATGGTGTTCCGCTACCCCAAGGACACCGGCATCGACTACATCAAGCGCGTCGTCGGCGTGCCGGGCGACGAGGTGGCCTACCGCAACCAGCGGCTGTACCTCAACGGCGAGCCGGTGCCGACCCAGCCGCTGCCCGACTTCTTCAACGAAGACGCGCCGCGCTTCGAGAAGCAGTTCAGCGAGAAGCTGGGCGAAGTCGAGCACCGCATCCTGGTCGACCCGGCCAAGCAGCTGTATCTGCCCGTCAACGAGACCTTCCCACACCGCGAGAACTGCCGCTACAGTGGCGAGGGGGTCAGCTGCAAGGTGCCGCCGGGACACTATTTCATGATGGGCGACAACCGCGACAACTCGATGGATTCGCGGTTCTGGGGCTTCGTGCCCGACGAGAACATCGTCGGCCGCGCCTTCTTCATCTGGATGAACTTCAGCGATCCGAAGCGCATCGGCTCGTTCCACTGAACCCGGCACGCACGGAACATCAAGGAGCATCAAGGCATGACGGTCAAGCTGCACGCAGTTCGCCATCAACGCGGCGTCACGCTGTTCGGGCTGCTGTTGTGGGCCATCATCATCGGCTTCGTCGCGCTGCTGTCGATGCGCGTGCTGCCGACGGTGAACGAATACTTCACGATCCAGAAGGCAGTCAACAAGATCGCCAACGAAGGCTTCACGACGGTGCCCGAGATCCGCTCGGCCTTCGAGAAGCAGAAGCAGATCGAATACTCGATCCAGTCGCTCTCCGGGTCCGACCTGGACGTCACCAAGGAAAACGAGAAGGTCGTGATCCGCTTTGCCTACGACAAGGAAGTGGAAATCATGAGTCCGGTCTACTTGCTGATCAAATACCAGGGAAGCTCCAAGGCCAAGTAGGTCCGCGCCGTCATTCATGGATTCACGACTCGCCGCACTTCAATCGCGCCTCGGCTACCACTTCGCCGACGAAGCGTTGCTCGAGCGTGCATTGCGGCACCGCAGCTACGGCGCCGACCACAACGAGCGCCTCGAATTCCTCGGCGACGCGGTGCTGAGCCTGGCCATCTCGAGCCTGCTGTTCGATCGTTTCGCCGGCTCCGACGAAGGCGACCTGACGCGTGTGCGTGCCCACCTCGTGCGCGAGGACAGCCTGCACAAGGTGGCCCTCTCGCTGGGCCTGCCCGAAGTCCTGCGCCTGTCCGAAGGCGAGGCGCGCGGCGGCGGCGCGCTGCGCGTCTCGATCCTGGCCGATGCGCTCGAAGCGGACATCGGCGCGGCCTTCCTCGACGGCGGTTTCGATGCGGCGCGCACGCTGGTGCAGCGCATGTTCGGCGAGATCATCGCCACCACCGAGATCGCCAACTGGAGCAAGGACGCCAAGACCGAGCTGCAGGAATGGCTGCAGGCGCGCCGGCTGCCGGTGCCGACCTACCGCATCAGCGCGACGCGCGGCCAGGCCCATGCGCAGACCTTCGAAGTCGAATGCTCGGTGCCCGCGCTCAGCCTGACGCACGAGGGCGTCGGCCGCTCGCGCCGGCTCGCCGAACAAGAGGCCGCGCGCCGCATGCTGGATGCGCTGAAGGCCACCGATCAGCCCGGCAGCCCGCTGCGCTCGTGACCGACCGAGCCCACCTGGACCACCGTCGATGACCGCTCCCGACGCGCCTTCAGGCGCAAGCGAACAAGCCCCGAAACGCTGCGGGCTGGTGGCCATCGTCGGCCGGCCGAACGTGGGCAAGTCGACCTTGCTCAACGCCCTGGTGGGGCAGAAGGTCAGCATCACCTCCAACAAGGCGCAGACCACGCGCCACCGCATCACCGGCATCCGCACGGTCGACGAAGCCCAGTTCGTCTTCGTCGACACGCCGGGGTTCCAGACCAAGCATGCCGCGGCGTTGAACCGCAACCTCAACCGCACCGTGCAGGGCGTGCTGGGCGATGTCGACGTGGTGCTGTTCGTCGTGGAGGCCGGCCGCTTCGGCCTGGACGACGCCAAGGTGCTGGCGCTGATGCAGAACGAGGGGATGCAGGGCAAGCCGGTGTTCCTGATCGCCAACAAGCTCGATGCCGTGAACCGGCGCGCCGAACTGGCGCCGTGGCTCAAGAGCATGCAGGAGCGCCACGACTTCGCCGAGTTCGTGCCGCTGAGCGCGCACAAGGCCGCCGACGTGCAGCGCCTGCTCGGCATCCTCAAACCCTACCTGCCCGAGCAGGAATGGTTCTACGAGCAGGACGCGCTGACCGACCGCAGCGACCGATTCCTCGCCAGCGAGATCATCCGCGAGAAGCTGTTCCGCCTGACCGGCGACGAGCTGCCCTACGCGTCGACGGTGGTGATCGACAAGTTCGAGGAAGAAGGCAACCTGCGCCGCATCGCCGCGAGCATCGTGGTCGAGCGCGACGCGCACAAGGGCATGATCATCGGCGCCGGCGGCGAGCGGCTCAAGCGCATCGGCAGCGAGTCGAGGCAGGAGCTCGAGACGCTGATGGACGCCAAGGTCTTCCTCGAGCTGTGGGTGAAGGTGCGTTCCGGCTGGGCCGACAACGAAGAGCACTTGCGCAGCTACGGCTACGAGTGACGGCCGGCCGATGGCTACCCGCGCCACGCGCACGGCGTCGACCCTGGCGGCCTATGTGCTTCACCGCTACGACTGGAGCGAGTCGAGCCTGATCCTCGACCTGTTCACCCGCGAGCAGGGCCGGCTGGCAGTGGCCGCCAAGGGGGCCAAGCGGCCGTACTCGCAACTGAGGTCGGTGCTGCTGCCGTTCCAGCGGCTGAACGTCGCGCTCGGGCGCGTGCCCAGACACGATGCGAGCGACCCGCAGGCAAGCGAGGTGCAGAACCTGCGCAGCGCCGAGTGGGCCGGCGGCGCCGCCATGCTCACCGGCGCGGCGCTGTTCAGCGGCTTCTACCTCAACGAGCTGCTGATGAAGATGATGGCGCGCCACGACCCTCATCCGGCCCTGTTCGACGTCTACGCACAGACCCTGCCGGCGCTGGCCGCCGGTGACGAACAACGCGTGCAGGCGGCGCTGCGTGCATTCGAACTCACGCTGCTGAAAGAGGCGGGCCTGCTGCCCGACCTGAGCGTCGTCACCCTGACGCCGGGCGACGTCGACGGCGCGACATCGTATGCGCTGCTGCCCGAGGCGGGCGTCGTCGCCGTGCGCAGCGGCGAAGCGCAGCTCGCCGGCGCGGCGCTGATCGGTCTGCAGGCGGCGCTCGACCATGGCAGCTTGGCGGCACTGCAGCAGGCGTGCCTGCCGGTGCTGCCGGAACTCAAGACCATGTTGCGCACCCTGCTTCACTATCATCTCGGAACGCCGATCCTTCGCACGCGGCAGGTGATGCTCGACGTGCAAAACCTCGATCGATGAAGAGCCCCCGATGAACCCTTTGCTCACCACCGGCCTGGACGCGCAGCGCGGCGCCACGGCCCTGTCGGTCAACCTCAACAAGGTGGCCTTGCTGCGCAACACGCGAACGCTGGGCATCCCGAGCGTCACCCGGCTGGCCACCATCGCGCTGGAGGCGGGTGCACACGGCATCACCGTGCACCCGCGGCCGGACGAGCGCCACATCCGCGCTCACGACGTGCACGAACTCGCGGAGCTGATGCGACAGTGGCCGCAGGCCGAGTTCAACATCGAAGGCAATCCGTTCCACAACCTGATGGATTTCGTGCGCGCGGTGAAGCCGCACCAGTGCACTTTCGTGCCCGACGAATCGGGCCAGGCGACCTCCGACCACGGCTGGAGCTTCCCGCAGGACGCGACACGGCTGCGCCCGCTGATCGACGAGGCCCGGGCCCTGGGCGTGCGCGTGAGCCTGTTCATGGACCCCGAGCCCGACGCGATGCGGGCGGTGCGCGAGCTGGGCGCCGACCGCGTCGAGCTGTACACCGAGACCTACGCCCGCGCCCACGGCACGCCGGAGCAGGCGAGCGTGCTGGCCGGCTTCACGGCCACGGCGCAAGCGGCGCTGAACGAGGGGCTCGGGCTGAATGCCGGCCATGACCTGAACCGCGACAACCTGACCGACTTCCTGCTCGCCGTGCCGGGCGTCCAGGAAGTCTCCATCGGCCACGCGCTCATCGCCGACGCGCTGGAGCTGGGCATGGGCGACACGGTGAAGGACTACCTGCGCTGCATCCATCGCGCCGCCGGTACGCCCGGCACGCCGAGGTCGCCGGCCCCCGCCTCGATCGACTCCGCCTGGGGGCGGCCCGGCGCCGGCCCGCGATGATCTACGGCCTGGGCACCGACGTCTGCGACATCCGCCGCATCGCCGCGACCCTGCAGCGGCGCGGCGAGCGTTTTGCCGAGCGGGTGCTGGGGCCGACCGAACTGCAGGTGTTCCGTGAACGCCGCGCCCGGGTCGAAGCGCGCGGCGTCGCCCATCTCGCGACGCGCTTCTCGGCCAAGGAAGCCTTCTCGAAGGCGATCGGCCTCGGGCTGCACGCGCCGATGGCTTGGCGTGACTGCGAGATCCTGAACGAGCGCAGCGGCAAGCCCTTCGTGCGGCTGCACGGCGAACTGGCCGCCTGGTTCGAGGCGCGCCGGCTGGTCGCGCACGTGACCGTCTCCGATGAATCCGACTATGCGACGAGCTTCGTGGTCGTCGAAACCAAGAACCCAGAATGACCCAGCACGCCCCTGTCATCCTCGACATCGCCGGCCACGAGCTGAACGACGACGATCGCCGCCGCATCCGCCACCCGCTGACCGGCGGGCTGATCTTCTTCACCCGCAACTGGCGCGACCGTCGCCAGCTGACCGACGTCACCGCCGAGGTGAAGTCGCTGCGGCCCGACCTGCTGATCACAGTGGACCACGAGGGCGGGCGCGTGCAGCGCTTTCGCACCGACGGCTTCACCCACCTGCCGGCGATGCGTGCCTTCGGCGAGCTGTGGATGAAGGATGCGATGCGCGCCATCGACGCGACGCTGTCGGCCGGCTACGTGCTCGGCGCCGAGCTGCGGGCCTGCGGCGTCGAGCTCAGCTACACGCCGGTGGTCGACCTCGACCACGAGCGCAGCGAGGTGGTGGGCGACCGCGCGTTCCACCGCGACGCCAGGGTCGTCACCGTGCTGGCGCAAAGCCTGATGCTGGGGCTGATGCGCTCGGGCATGCAGAACTGCGGCAAGCACTTCCCGGCCCACGGCTATGCCATCGCCGATTCGCACGTGGCGCGCGCGGTCGACGACCGCACGCTCGAGCAGATCCTGGCCGAAGATGCCAAGCCCTACGACTGGCTGTCCACCGGCCTGACCTGCGTGATGCCGGCGCACGTGACTTTTCCGAAGGTCGACAAGCTGCCGGCGGGGTTTTCCGCGCGATGGCTGAAAGAGATCCTGCGCGGCCGGCTGGGCTATGCGGGCGCGATCTGCTGCGACGACCTGAGCATGGAGGGCGCACGCGCCTGCGGCAGCCCAGTCGAAGGCGGCATCGCCGCGCTCAACGCCGGCTGCGACCTCGTGCTGCTATGCAACCAGTCCAAGGTCGACGGCGGGCGGCCGGTGGACGAGCTGCTCGACGGCTTGCAGGCCGCGCTGGAGCAGGGCCGCTGGCAGGCCGACGCGCACAGCGAGGCGCGCCGCCTCGACCTGCTACCGCAAAGCGCGCCGCTGCCGTGGGACGAGCTGATGCACCACCCGGCGTACCAGCAAGCCCTCGAAAGACTGCCGCAGGCTCGTTGACTCCTTCCCCCGCTGGGGAAGGTCGGGATGGGGGGGCCGCGGCGGCGAAGAGGCGAGGGAAACAGGGGCCTGCAACATGCAGGCCCCCAACGCCGGCCCTCCCCCAGCGGGGAAGGGCGGAGATCGTCAGGCCCGCGGCTGGTTCTGGCCGGCGGTTTCGAACGGCAGCTTGAACTGGTTCAGATCCTTGCGGGTCTCGACCAGCACCAGCGGGCCTTCGTCGATGGCGACGACGGGCTTCGGTTCACGCGGCACCCGTGGCGGCTTCGGCTCGTTGGCCATGGCTTCCTGGGCGGCGCGGATCTTCTCCGCGTCGGAGTTCACCCACTGCAGCCCGGCCGCCTCGGCGACCGCCTGCAGGTCGCCGGTCGGCAGCACGAAGGCTTCGACGCGGGCCGGCGCAACAGCGGCCGCGGCAGGCACGGACACGGGCGCAGCCACCGGGGCCGCCGCGGGCGCCATGCGGACGGGCTCGATCGGCTCCTCCGGCGTCGGTGCCACCTCGACCGGCAGATCCCGCACGTGCGGTACATGCTCGGCCGGGATGCCGGCGGTCTCCTCGGCCGCGATCACCGCGGGGAACTCGAGTGCGGCGGCTTCCGACACGGCTTCGACACCGCTCGGCACGCCGTCGTCACGACGCTCGCGGCGCGGGCGGTCTCGTCCGCCGCGACGGCGGCGTCCGCCTTCGCGTTCGCCGGCCTCGGCAGTCTCGGCGCTCTCGGGCAGAGCGTCCCCCGCGGACGCCACGCCGCTCACCGGGGCGGCGTCGAGATCGACATCGGCCGCGCGCACGGCAACGGGCGTCTCCACGCCGTCTTGAACGCCGGCTTCGGCGGCGACGCCTTCGGCCTGACGCGACTCGTCACGATCGCGCCCACCGCGCCCACGACGGCGACGGCGCCCACCTTCACGCGCCTCACCGGCCGCGGCGTCAGCCGCCTCGGCACCCCCACCCGGCACCGTGTCGACGAAGGCCTGCACCGTCTCTTCGTTCGCTGCCTCGGCGGGCGGCGCCGCACGGCGCGGCTCGCGCTCGGGGCGCGGGCCCCGGCGGCCTTCGCCCCGGCCCTCACCTCGACCTTCACCGCGTCCTTCACCTCGACCTTCACCTCGACCTTCACCTCGACCTTCACCGCGCGGCGCACGTTCTTCGCGCGGGCCGCGTTCGTCACCGCGTGCACCACGTTCGTCGCCGCCGGCCCTGGCGCTCGCGGCTGCCTCGAGGCTCATCTCTTCCGGCTTCTCGGCGCGCTCGCTGCGGCGGCCGCCGCGGCCATCGCGCCCACCCCGCTCGGCATTGCCGCGGTCGCC
>DASWVR010000152.1:0-5531 GCA_036401155.1 Piscinibacter sp.
CGATCTCGAACAAGGAGACAGCGACGCGCTCGAGCGCAGCACGTTCTACAAGCGCGTGTTCGCGCTTGCCGACAAGCAGGAAGGCCGAGCGCTGCCGCGCGCGATGGTGCCGCGCATCGCCCTGCAAAGCCCGAAGATCACCCGCAAGCTGACGACGCAATGGTTCGCCAACCGCGTCGACGAACGCCACCGGCGCTGCCTGTCCAGGGTGGCCGCGGCAGGCGCGTGAAGCGCGTCAGCGCGGCGCGGCAGGCGCCGCAGGGAGCACCAGCGTGACCGTGGTGCCGACGCCCTCGGTGCTCGCGACACGCAGCTCGCCGCCCATCTTCTCGACCAGCCAGCGGCTGAGCACCAGGCCGACGCCGACGCCGTCGGTGGACGTGTTCACCCGGCCGAGGCGGTTGAAGGGCTCGAACAGATGCTGCATCTGCTCGGCCGAGATGCCGATCCCCGTATCGCTCACCGACACCCGGCAGCGGCCCTCGTCGAGCGCCACATCGATCGCCACCGAACCGCCATCGCGGTTGTACTTGACCGCATTGCTCAGCACCTGGCTCAGCACCTGCCGCAGGCGCGCGGGATCGGCCAGCACCGCGGCGCCCGCCGAACCCGCCACCGGCCGAATGCTCACCGCGCGGCGCTGCGCCTTCGGCGCCATCGCCGCACACGCCGCCTCCAGCAGCGGCGCGAGCGCGACCGGACCGATCACGACCTGAAGCTCGCCGCTTTCGACGCGCGAGAGTTCGAGCACGTCGTCGATCATCGACAGCAGGTGCCAGCCGGCCTCTTCGATGTGCTCGATGTGACGGCGTTGCTCCTCGGCGTCGGCCCGGCCGAGGCGCTGCGACAGCAGCTGGGCGAACCCCAGCACCGCATTCAGCGGCGTGCGCAGCTCGTGGCTCATGCGCGAGAGGAACTCCGCCTTCGCCCGATGCGCGGCCTCCGCCCGGTCGCGCGCCAGGCGCAGCGCCTCCGCTTCGCGCCGATCGGTCAGATCGGTCAGCGTGCCGATCATGCGCAGCGGCCTGTCCTGCTCGTCGCGTTTGACGATGCGGCCCCGCGACAGCACGTAGCGGTAGGAACCGTCCGCCGCGCGCAGGCGAAACTCGGCTTCGTAGCTGCTCGCGCGGCCTTCCAGATAGGCACGCAGCGCATCGAGCATGGGCTGGAGGTCGTCGGGATGGACGCGGCTGCGCCACACGGCGGTGCTGTCGTGCTCGTCGGCGCGGCCGTAGCCGAGCATGGCTTTCCATTCCGGCGAATAGAGCACGCGTTCGTTGACCGGGTCCAGGTCCCAGACGCCGAATGCCGCGCTCTGCAGGGCCAGGCCCCAGCGCTGTTCGAGAATCTTCAGTTCGTTGCGCATGGTCGAGGTGGGACAGGTTCGCGCCGGCAAGCGTTCGATGCTGCGGCTTCCCAGCACGTCCCATTGTCGCGACAAGCGGCGGCGCGCCTAGAATGCGCCCGGCCCGCAAATGGGCAAATTCAACACAAGGACACCCTACCCCATGGCAACTGCAAAGAAGACGACGACCAAGGCCGCGGCAAAGAAAGCCGCTCCCGCCAAGAAGGCGATGAAGGCCGCCCCGGCAAAGAAGGCGGGTGCACCGGCCAAGGTCCCCGTCGCCGTGAAGCCGATCAAGACGGCGTTCAACAAGACCAGCCTGATCACGCATCTGGCCGACATCGCCGCCGTGGAGGTCAAGGCCGTCAAGGCCATCATCGCATCGCTGGAGGCGACCATCCTCGCCTCGGTGAACAAGAAGGGCCTGGGGTCGTTCACGCTGCCGGGCCTGCTGAAGGTCAACGTCGTCAATGTCCCGGCCAAGAAGAAGCGCACCGGCATCGACCCGTTCACCAAGCAGGAACGTGTGTTCGCCGCCAAGCCGGCCACCGTCAAGATCAAGACGCGCGCGCTGAAGAAGCTGAAGGACGCCGCGCTCTGAGCCGCCTTGCGCGCCTGCACCTCTGACGAGGTGCGTGCCGGCCGCCGCACCGCGCTGTGCGGCGGCCGGTCTTCTTTGGGCACCCGCGCGGCCGAGTCGTGGGTGGCGATGGGGGCGCTGCTGCCAGGGACTCTGCGCCGGGCGGCCGGCGCAACACCTGCAGCCTGCCTATCATCCGCGGACCTTTTGAGTCGAAGGACCGATGCATGAATCAGGTCGCCGCACCGCCGCTCGCCGACACCGCCTACGCCGAGACGCGCCGCCACGAGCTGCGCAAGACGCGCATGCTGATGATCGACGGCAGTCTCGCCGTCAACAGCCGCACCGTGGAAGGCGGCGTCAGCGCACGCGTCTACCGCGACGGCTACTGGGGATTCGCCTCGTCGCCGGCAACCGACGAGGCCAGCTTGCGGCGCGTGGCCGACAAGGCGGGCCGCAACGCACAGGCGATGTCGAGCTTCGGAACCAAGGCCGCTCTGCCGCTGGGCGGCGGCACGTACCGCGGCGAACACCCCGTGCCCGACAAGGCGCCGCTCGGCCAGAAGGAATGCGTCGAACGCCTGGCCGAACTGCATGCCCATTGCAGCGCACGCTACCCCACCCTCAAGTCGACGCGTTTCATGGTCAGCGACGAGTACCACGGCAAGTGGCTGCAGACGAGCACCGGCAGCCATGTCTTCAGCACCAACCAGCGCGCGCTGTGCTACATCACCCTGATGGCCGAGGACGACCACGGCGCGCCGGTGGAGATCTTCGAGCCGCTGTCGAACAAGGGCAGCCTGGCCGACCTCGACTTCTCGGTGCAGGCGCTGGCGCCGCTGCTCGACCGGCTGCACGAGCACCTGCAGGCCAAGCGCCACGCGGTGGCGCCGCGCGGCGGCATGCACACCGTCGTTCTCGCGCCCGAACTCGCCGGCATGCTCGCGCACGAGGCGATGGGCCACCCGTGCGAGGCCGACCTCGTGCTCGGCGGCTCGGTCACCGGCGACCTGGTCGGCCAGCGCGTGGCGAGCGAGCTGATCACGATGATCGACTTCGCCCACAGCTTCGGCGGCGCCGAAACGCTGATCCCCGTCTACGCCGACGACGAAGGCGTGCCGGCGCGCGACGCCGTGCTGATCCGCAACGGCATGCTGACCGAGTTCATGAACAGCCGCGAGACGGCGGCGCGGCTGCAGATCGCGCCGACCGGCAGCGCACGCGCCTACGCGCCCAACGACGAGCCGCTGGTGCGCATGCGCAACACCGCGATCCTGCCGGGCACGCACAAGCTCGACGAGATGATCGCCGGCGTCGACGACGGCTACCTGCTGATGAAGACATCCAACGGACAGGCCGACTCGACCACCGAGTTCATGTTCGGCGTCAACCTTGCCTACGAGATCCGCGGCGGCCGCATCGGCCGCGCGATCCGCGACACGACCATCTCGGGCTCGGCGCTGAAGGTGCTGCAAAGCGTCGACGCGGTGTCCGACGACATGGTCTGGAACTGCTCCGGCTACTGCGGCAAGAAGCAGCCGATGGTGGTATCGATGGGCGGGCCCGCATTGCGTGCCAAGGCGCACCTGGGAGGCGAATGAGATGCAGACGGTGAACCTCCAGGACACGGCGCAGCGCGCGCTCGAGGCGATGCGTTCGCAGGGATTCGAGCAGGTGCAGGTCGGCGTTGCATCCGGCCGGCAGGACGAGCTGAACGTGAACCACAACGAAGCCAGCCTGCTGCGCAGCACCGAGACGCACAAGCTCTCGCTGCTCGGCCTGATCGACGGCCGCAAGGCGAGCACCGAACTCACGCGGCTCGACGACGCCACGCTGCGCGAGACGGTCGCGCGCCTGTTCGACGACGCGCGCTCGGCGCCGCAGGACGACGCCAATGCCGTCTCGGCAGGCCAGCGGGCCCACATCGTGCAGGGCCCGCAGGAGGCCGACCCCACGGTGCTCGCCGACAAGGTGAGCGAGCTGCTCGACTTCCGCGCGCGCGAAACGCCCAGGATGATGCTCGACGAAGCCTACGCCGCGCACTCGCTGGTGCGCTCGCACACGCTGACCAGCGGCGGCAGCGAACTCGCCACCAGCGTCGGCAGCTACTCGATGACGGTGTTCGGCACCGCGCGCGAGGGTCGGCGTTCGAGTTCGTTCAACTACACCGGCGGCAGCTGCGACGACCTGCGCGCCCGTCCGGCGGCCGAATGGTTCGGCATCGGCGAGATGATGCGCGACACCGAGCAGCAGATCCACACCGCCAAGACCACCGGCAACCACGTCGGCGAGATCGTGCTCACCCCCGCCGCGGTGGAGGATCTGCTCGCCTGGCTGCACGGCCAGATCGGCGACGTGCAGCTGATCGCGGGCAGCTCGCTCTACCGCGACCGTGTCGGCACGGCGATCGCGTCGCCGCTGCTGACGCTGCAAAGCCGCTTCGACGCGCCGGGCATCGCGGCGGTGTCGGCCGACGCATTCAGCACGCCACCGATCGTGGTGCTGCGCGCCGGAACGTTGGCCACGCTGACCCCCACGCTCTACGGCAGCCGCAAGACCGGACTGCCTCATGTGCCGGTCGCCGCCGGCGGATGGGAACTCGCCGCCGGCGACACGCCGCGCAGCCAGCTGGTCGACGGCATGGCGCGCGGCGCGCTGGTGGGCCGCCTGTCGATGGGCAACCCGGCCGCCAACGGCGACTTCTCCGGCGTCATCAAGAACAGCTTCGCGATCACCGACGGCGTGGTCGGCCAGGCACTGGCCGAGACGATGATCTCGGGGAACATGGCACGCATGCTGCTCGACGTGAAGGCTGTCAGCCGCGAGCGCATCGACACCGGCGCGCTGTGCCTGCCCTGGCTGCGCATCGCCAATCTCCACTTTTCCTGAGCACTTCCGGCACGCGGTTTGCTCATGCTCCTTGCGCGATCGCGCGCGAGGGGTGTGGACATGTGGTGGCGTGTGGTTCCGAAACGGGTGCTGATGCTGGGTTCGGCGATGCTGCTCGGACGGCTGGCATGGTCGCGCTGGCGGCGGCCGGCGCGCCAGGCACGCCCTGCCACGCTGTCCGAGGACCCGATCTTTCCGGACACTGTTCCTTCGGTGTGGAGCGGTTTGCACGAAGACACGGTGCGCTGAGCCGAGGGAGCGAAGCACCTATGCCATTGTGCAGCGCAGTCGGCTCACTCAGAGGCCATCGCCAGCCGTGAGACAGCCAATGCCTCCCAGCCTCTGAGCTGCTTCAGCTCCGCGTTGCCGGCGGCAGCAGTGAACCCGGCGGCGCCTGTCGCAGCGCACTGATGATGGCGTGCAGGCGAACGCGCTGCGCCGGCGTGGCGCCCACCTGGCGCAGCGCGGACGCCAGCCACTCGGCATGCCGGGCCGGCCCCGAGGGCGCCGAGGCGCGGCCTTCCAGTGTGTCCTTCAACGCGCGCAGCTTCAGCTCGCGCCGCGCCGCCTGCCACTCGGGCGCGGTTGGCAGGTCCAGCACCGCTTCGAGCTGCAGCAGCGCCTCGTCCAGGGCCGATGCCGGCAACGGCCCCGCCTCGTCGGGTCGCGCCCAGCGCGCGGCCAGCGCCTGCTCCCACGGCGCGGGCACGGCGGCCA
>DASWVR010000153.1:0-30016 GCA_036401155.1 Piscinibacter sp.
CGTCGGCGCCGGGCGCAGCTGCCACAGCTGCCACAGCGAGGCCGTGTCACCCAGCGCCGTGTCGATCTCCAGGCGCACCATGCCTTCGTGGGGCAGCAGGATGGAGAAGCGGTCCAGCGGCAGCGACAGGCCCTGGCCCCGCGCCTTGATGTAACTCTCCTTGAAGGTCCAGAGTTCCCAGAAGCGCAGGTGCTGCTGATGAGGCGGCAGCTGCATGAGCGCCTGGATCTCCGCCGGCGAAAAATAGCTGCTCGCCACGTTCAAGGGCGCTTCCCGGTCGATGGTCTCGGTGTCCACGCCGAGTTCGCGGGCGCGGGACAGGGCGAGCACCACGAAGCGGTCGGTGTGCGAGATGTTGAAATGCAGCCCGGCCGCCTGCGCCTCGAGGTTGCGGATTATCGGCCGCCCGAACTCGGAGCTAGAAAAGGCCCATGCGGCGGGAGCAACCGGCGCGTAGCGGGCGAGGGCGCTTCTCACCAGCGCCCGCGTGGCCAGGTAGCGGCGGCGGTCTTTCGCGAAATGGAAGCGGTCGTGCTGCTGCTTCTCTTCCGGCGCCATCAGCTGCATGCAGCGCTCGGCCAGCGGCGAGTCGGTCGTGTCGTCGACATCCGCCCACCACAGATGCACTTCGTCGGCCGGCAGTTCGATCATCGCGGCCACAGCCTCGCAGCTTGCTCGCCGTCGCCTGCACGCGGCACCGCCTTCGAGGCGGTGGCGTGTTCATGCGTGCGGGCTGGCGCGTCGGACATCGGTGATGCGAGGGAGCAGTGGGGACAGAGAAATGATGAGCTTGCCGCCTTGCGCGAACGCTTTCAGGCGAAGGCTGGCGAGAATAACAAAGCAGCAGGAATGCACACGTGCAGCGAAGGGGAGCGACTGCCGCGCCGACGGCGAACGACGTGCATCGAAACGGCGTTCCACGGCGGCGCGGCTAGCGCCTATCACAAAGTGATCGCGCGGAATTGACCGAAGCCAAGGCAATGCGGGAAACGCCCATGCAGACTGCTGCCTGTGCAGCGGTGCAACACCGGCAGTCCCCATGGCAAAGAAGTTCCCCGTTCATCCGAAGCACCCCGAGCGCAACTGCTGGGGCTGCGACCTGTATTGCGCATCGAATGCGCTCGCCTGCGGAAATGGCTCCGAAAGAACACAGCATCCCGTCGAGCTGTTCGGCGACGACTGGCTTGAATGGGGCCTCGACGCGGCCCCGGCCGCTGCCGCCAGCGCCGCGGACGGGCTGCCCGTGCAGTTGCCTGCGGCGCCGGCGGAGGCGTCCGCGAATTCGCCCACCGAGCCTGCGCGCCCGAACCCGGCGCAACAGCCCTGACTCGGCGCGCCACGAGCCGAGTCAATCCTCCAGCCGGAGCTCCGCCGCCGGCTTGACGTCGACCCGCGGACCATAGCTCGTCATGCCCCGCAACGTGCGGTTGTGATGGGCGATGACCTGCTCCGCGCGCAACACGCCGTCGGTGGTCGAGTGCGCATCCGAGGCCAGCGCGACGCCGAAACCCAGCGGAAGCGCCTGGCGCACGGTGGTGTCCACGCAAAACTCGGTCTGCAGGCCGCAGATGACCAGGCGCGACACGCCGCGTTCCTGCAGCAGCTCGCGCAGGCCGGTTTGGTGGAAGGAGTTGGGTGTCTTCTTGCGGATGCGCAGGTCTTCGGGCGTGCTCAGCAGCCTTTGCGCCAGCGCCCAGCCGGCGCTGCCAAAGCGCAGCGGCCCATCGTCTTCCTCGTGCTGCACCAGGATCACCGGCATGCCGGCCGCACGCGCCCGGCTGCTCAGCGCATTGATCCTGGCGATGACGGCGTCGATGTCGAACGCCGCCTCTTCGCCACAGCACAGGGCATGCTGCACGTCGATGATCAGCAGCGCGCTCGTCATGGTGCACGCTCCGATCCGGCAGGAAGCTTTGCCGCTGGCCGAGCAAGCGTTGCCACGCCGGCCATCATCAAAGCCAGCTCCATACCTTGCGCATCCAGTGCGGCAGGTTGCGGCGCGGCGGACGGTAGTTCTGGCGCATGGTCAGCAAGGCACTCTCCTTCGAGCTAGGGCGTGGGGAAATCGTCGGCCGAGATGGTTTCGACGCGATCACCGTTGACGTAGGCCACGCCGTGCGCGACCTCGATCAGCATCGACCCGAAGTGGCCTTCCCAGATGAAGCGCTGCACACCCTCGGTGGCGAGGGGCAGGGCTTCCTGGGGGGACTGCTCGCGCAGCCGCGGGACTTCAGGAAACGGGGGTGGGTTCATGGTCACGGCGATACTGTATGGAAAAACAGTATAGGAGCCGAAAGCGTCAATCTCAAGCATCCATGTGCGCGGTTCGCATGATGATCGGCTGCGGGCGGTTTTGCGCCGATCGTCGAGCGCTTCGCCGGCACGCGGTTTGGTAACCTCGGCTGAAGCAGGAGACGCCGACATGACCTCAGCTCCGAGCGCCGCATCGCTCGCGCCGACCGCGCTGATCGACAGCGACCACCCCGCCGTCATCGCATTCGCCGAGCAGCATGCGCGTGGTGCCGACGAGCGCGAGCGCGCCGTGTCTCTCTTCCACGCGGTGCGCGACCGGTTCCGCTACGACCCGTACCGCATCGACCTCACGGCCGCCGGCATGCGCGCCAGCAGCGTCATCGAGCAGGGCTACGGCTGGTGCGTGCCCAAGGCCGCGCTGATGGCCGCCGCCGCGCGCGCGGACGGCATCCCCGCACGTGTCGGATACGCCGACGTGCGCAATCACCTGTCGACCGAACGCATGCGCCAGACCATGCAGACCGACCTGTTCATCTGGCACGGCTACGCCGAGCTGTGGCTGGGCGGCCGTTGGATCAAGGCCACGCCGGCGTTCAACATCGACCTGTGCGAACGCTTCGGCCTGCTGCCGCTGGAGTGGGACGGGCAGGGCGATTCGCTCTACCACCCGGTCGACCGCGAAGGTCGCCGGCACATGGAGTACGTGAGCGAGCGCGGCAGCTTCGACGACATGCCGCTCGAGCGCATCGTGAGCGACTTCGCGCACACCTATCCGGCCTGGGGCAGCCTGGCGGCGCAGGGCGTGAGCTTCGACGCCGACGTGCAGCGGGAGGCGCCATGAGCCGCCCCGTGAGCGCACCGGCTCCCGCCGGATTCGCGCCGATGCCGGCCGGCGGCGAATTCATCGCGGCGAACGGCCCGATCTACCTGTTGCACGAGGGCGAAACGGTGCAGCTCGGCTTTCGTGTCGAGGCGCGCCACACCAACCCGTTGGGCATTTGCCACGGCGGCATGATGGCGAGCTTTTGCGACATGCTGCTGCCGATGACGGCACACCGCCGCGTGAGCGAGCTCTCGCGGCGCTTTCTGCCCACCATCAGCCTGCAGATCGACTACCTGGCGCCGTCGCCGCTGGGCGCCTGGGTGCAGGGCGAAGCGCAGGTGCTGCGCACCACGCGCACGATGGTGTTCGCGCAGGGCCTCGTCACCGCCGACGGCGTGCCCGTGGCGCGCGCCAGCGGCATCATGAAGATCGGGCCGCCCTTCAGCGGCGACGAGGAAGCTGCCGGCTGAGCGTCTGCCGTCCTGCGCATGCTCAGCCTGACTCGACACGTCATTCGCCGCGCCAGAGAAGAACGCCTGGCGCAGGTAGCCGGCAGCCTGAGCTTTGCGACCGTGCTGGCCATCGTGCCCTTTCTGGCGGTGAGCTTCGCGCTGTTCACGCGCTTTCCGGTCTTCGAGCGCTTCCAGAAGGCCTTCGAAGACTATCTGCTGAAGAGCCTGCTTCCGGCGGACATCTCGCGCACGGTGCTGCGCTTCCTCGGCCGGTTCGCCGAGAACGCCAATGGCCTGACGCTGGTCGGCTCCCTGTTCGTGCTCGCAACGGCGATCGCGATGATGCTGACCATCGAAAACGCCCTCAACCAGATCTGGCAGGTCAGGAAGAACCGGCCATTCGTGAAGCGTGTCGGCCTGTATGCATTGATGCTGGCTGTCGGTCCGCCCGCGCTCGGCGCAAGCCTGTGGGCGACGTCGTACGTGCTGAGCGCCTCGCTGGGACTGATCGGCAGCTTGCCGCCGTCGCTCAGCTTCGTGCTGAACCTGGGCCCGGTGGTGCTCGGCGCCATGGGCTTCGCCGCCGTGTTCTATTTCGTGCCGAACACGCGGGTGCGGCGGCGCGATGCGATCGCGGGCGGTTTGCTTGCCAGCATCGCCTTCGAACTGGGCAAGCGCGGCTTCGCCGCCTATCTGATCAAGGTGCCCACCTACAAGGCCGTGTACGGCGCATTCGCGGCGTTTCCGGTCTTCCTGCTGTGGCTTTACTTCTCTTGGCTGGTCACGCTGGGCGCGGCGCTGGTCACTGCCAACCTCGCACGCGCGGGATCGCGAAGCGCCAGCGGGCCGCGCTTGCGCACGGCAGGAGCAGCGTCGGCACGCCGATGATGCCGTGACGCGGCGGGCAGTGCGCGGGTTCGCCGAGGTCGGTTTCGCGCAAGGCTCGCCGGCAGGCGGCGCTTCAGGTCTTCAGCCGGTAGCCGGTCCGGAAGATCCAGGCGATCACGAACAGGGACGCCGCCAGAAACACGAACGTCATGCCCAGGCTCACGCCGAGGCCGACGTCGGCGATGCCATAGAAGCTCCAGCGGAAGCCGCTCACCAGGTAGACGATCGGATTGAACAGCGCCACCGTCTGCCAGACCGGCGGCAGCATGGCTATCGAATAGAAGGTGCCGCCGAGAAAGGCGAGCGGCGTCACGATGAGCAGCGGCACCACCTGCAGCTTCTCGAAGCCGTCGGCCCAGATGCCGATGATGAAACCCAGCAGGCTGAAGGTCACTGCCGTGAGGACGAGGAACAGCACCATCCAGACGGGGTGCTCGATGCGCAGCGGCACGAACAGCCAGGCGGTGGCCAGGATGATGAGCCCGAGGATGACCGACTTGGTGGCCGCCGCACCGACGTAGCTGAGCACGATCTCGAACGCCGACACCGGCGCCGACAGCAGCTCGTAGATCGTGCCGGTGAACTTGGGGAAGTAGATGCCGAACGACGCGTTGGCGATGCTCTGCGTCAGCAGCGAGAGCATCACCAGGCCCGGCACGATGAAGGCGCCGTAGCTGACACCCTCGACCTCGGGGATGCGCGTGCCGATGGCCGCGCCGAAGACGATGAAGTACAGCGAGGTCGAGATCACCGGCGAGATGATGCTTTGCATCAGCGTGCGCCAGGCGCGCGCCATCTCGAAGCGGTAGATGGCGCGCACGGCGTGCAGGTTCATGGTCATGGGTTGTCCTTGAGCAGGCCGACGAAGATGTCTTCGAGCGAACTCTGCGTGGTGTGCAGGTCCTTGAACGCGATGCCGAGGTCGCTCAGTTCCTTCAGCAGCGTGGCGATGCTGGCACGCTCGCTCTGAGTGTCGTCGTAGGTGTAGGTCAGTTCGGTGCCGTCCTCCGACAGCGCCAGCTGGTAGGCGGCGAGCGCCGGCGGCACCTGCGCCAGGCTGGCCGAAAGTTGCAGCGTCATCCGTTTGGTGCCGAGCTTGCGCATCAGCTCGGCCTTCTCCTCGACCAGCACCAGCTCGCCCTTGTTGATGACGCCGATGCGGTCGGCCATCTCCTCGGCCTCGTCGATGTAGTGGGTCGTCAGGATGACGGTCACGCCGCTGGCACGCAGCTCGCGCACCAGCTGCCACATGTCGCGCCGCAGGTTGACGTCGACGCCAGCGGTCGGCTCGTCGAGGAACAGGAGCTTCGGCTCGTGCGAGAGCGCCTTGGCGATCATGAGGCGCCGCTTCATGCCGCCCGACAGCGTCATGATCTTGTTGTCCTTCTTGTCCCACAGCGACAAGGCCTTCAGCACTTTCTCGATGTGCAGCGGATTCTTGGGCTGGCCGAACAGGCCGCGGCTGAAGGAGACGGTGTTCCAGACCGTCTCGAAGGCGTCGGTCGTCAACTCCTGCGGCACCAGGCCGATCAGCGAACGGGCGGCACGGTAGTCGCGGGCGATGTCGTGGCCATCGACCAGGATGCGGCCGGCGCTCGGCGTGACGATGCCGCAGATGATGCTGATCAGCGTCGTCTTGCCGGCGCCGTTCGGCCCCAGCAGCGCGAAGATCTCGCCGCGGTGGATCGAGAGGTCGATGCCCTTGAGTGCGTGGAAGCCGGAAGCGTAGGTCTTGGAGACGCCGGTGGCCGTGAGGATGTCCTGCATCGCGGCGAGCATAGCGGCAGCGGCGCAGTCACGTCTGCGGCATCCATTGAAGCCCCACGATCCGGCGCCGGGACGATCACGGTCGCCGAATCAACGCCGGGCTGGGAAGCGCGCATGCCTCGCCCAGCGTGGCGCAGATCTGCAGCGCGCCGTGATCGACCGAGGCGGCCATCGTCTTCGCCGCGGTGTAGCTGACGTACCAGCCGAGCGGCGCCTGGTGGGCACGGCGCAGCTGCTCGCAGTGTTCGCCCTGCGCCGGATCGGTGAGGGTCTTCTCGAGGTCGAGCACCACGTCCACCGAGCTGCCGCCGATCGCCTGCCTGAAGTGCTGCACGGCAAGCGAAGCGTGGGCGCTGCGCGCCTGCAGCAGCGCACGCACGGCGGTCAGGATGGGCGGCTTGCCGGCGGAGCGGACACACTCCGA
This sequence comes from Piscinibacter sp., assembly GCA_036401155.1. GTDB lineage: Bacteria > Pseudomonadota > Gammaproteobacteria > Burkholderiales > Burkholderiaceae_C > Albitalea. The sequence goes on from DASWVR010000153.1 coordinate 6,608, forward strand.
CTCGCTCGGCGGGTTGCCGTCGATGTTGATCAGCTTCGGCACCGCGCTGCCGTGCGGCTTGTCGTCGAGCAGCACGCGCAGCAGCGTCGTGGTGCCCGAGTTGTCGGCATAGCCGCCGTCGACCAGGCGCTGCATGCCGAATCCCCCGGCCGGACTGACGATGGGGAAGCGGGCGCTGTGCAGCACCGCCTGGCCGATGCTGATGTCGGGCGCGGCCACCGGATCGGCGGGAAAGTGGCTGCGGACCTGGCCGCCGCCGCGGTTGCTGAACCAGACGATGTGGCCGCTGTCCGCGTCGGTGGCGTTGAAATACACCAGCGCGGGTGGCGTCAGGCCGCCGCTCAGCGCACCGAGGCGCTGCGCGTAGGCCGCGGGTTGGCGGTCGCTCGCGCTTGTGCGGGCTTGCTCCAGCGAGTCGACGAGCGCGCTCTGCCAGCTGTCGAGCAGCGCCTGGCCGCGCGCCGGCGACCACGGCAGGTGCGGCGCGTCCACCGCCAGCATGCGGGCGACCGTGGGCGAGAGATGGTCCTGCACCAACGCACGCACGACGATGTCGGTGAGCGGCGTCGTGGCCGCCGGCGCGCCCGGCGTGCAGCCGGACCAGCCGTTGCGGCGCACATGCTCCTCGCGCGCCACGAGATAGGTGGCGATGCCCAGGCTGCCGCCGGAGACGCCGCTGAACGCAGCGACCTGTTCTCCGAAGCGGCCGCAGCTCGCGTCGTCCGCGCGGGCCAGCGTCTGAGCGGTGAATGCCGCCGCGCGCAGCCCGCCGCCATGGGCGTTGACGTAGAGGGACCGCGGCGGGGCAGGCGAAGGGGGCGAGCCTGGCACGGCGGGTGCCGCCGGCGCCGCGGAGGAGGCCTGCGAGTCGAGTGACTCTTCTCCCAGCGATTCATCGCCGATCGCCGCCACGCCCGCCGCGAACACCACGATCGCCGCGGTGGTCAGCCCCGGCACGCCGTGCGCGGCGCGCCGCACGAGAATCTGCGCGCCGGCCAGGAACAGCACCGACCCGACGAGGAACAGCAGCACGGCGGCGGCGGAGCCGAAGATGCGCACCGGCGCGGTCGGCAACAGGGCCAGCAGCATCAGCAACGCGACGCTGCCCGCGACGATGCTGAACAGGCTCACCAGCGCCTCGCCGAAGCCCCGCTGGTCATGGGCCTGCCTGCCCGCCTGGCTCCAGCCGCGTCGGGCGAGGGCGCCGCGGCGCCTGACGAGGAACCACAGCAGCGCCGCCGGCAGCGCAGAGCACAGGATGCTCGCAAGCGAGATGCGCCACTTGTGGGTCAGCATCACCAGCAGCACGCCGGCGGCGAACGACGCCGCGGCACCGAGCCAGAGTGCGGCGCGCCGGCGTCCCAGCACACCCGCTGCGACGAGCAGCGGGCCGCCGACCGCGAGCGCCACCAGTGCGAGCGCCTCCATCTGCGACAGGCGCGGGGTGTAGCTGGCATAGAGCAGGGCGCCGATGGCCGCGCCGAGCACGAAGACACCCAATCCGCGCGGCAGCCAGGTCGTCGCGTGTTGCAGCCGCGCCGCGCCCGCCCCTTCGGCGAGCGCGCTCGGCGTCGCCGCCTGCGCCTCCACCGTCGCCAGCAGCCGGGCGGCGTACCAGGTGGCGAGCCCGAGCGCCACCGCGGTGAGCACGTAGAACAGGTAGGCCCAGAAGTTGATGAGCCTGGACGTCGCATCGTCGAAGTCCTGCAGCGACTTCAACGGCGGCTCGCCGAGCCCATGCAGCACCTCGCGGCTTTGCGGCACGACGAAGAACAAGGCTGCCACCAGCACCGCGACGAGGGTGGCGATGAGGGCGCGCCGCAGTCCGAGAAACAGCCACGGCATGGCCGGGGCGAGAAAGCGGGAGACTGCGGAGATGGCACGCTCGACCGCATCCGACAGCTTCTGGCGAAGGTTCATGGCGCACACCCTGAAACCACTGTTGTTCAGGCAAGCGTACGCTGGTCGCTGCGTGGACGCGAGTGTCGCGCATCCCTAGAGTCGAGCAATGCGGGCCCGGCCCGGACGTTTGAGCGCCGAGCGCAAAGCCGCTACGCTCGCGTCGATGAAGCCCCCCGGTTCGCGCGCCAGCGCTCCAAGGCACCTGAGGCGATTGGCCTGGCTGCTCGTGTGCGTTGCGCTCGGCCTCGCGGTCGCACTCGCCGGCGTGTTCATTTCCGGCCATCCGATGTGGTACGTCGCCGTTCCTGCGGCTGTGGCCCTGGGCTGGTTGTTCGTCGCCGACCCGACGGCGTGCGAACGGCCCGCCCCGCCCGTTGGCCCCGAGGCATCGAAGGGCGGGGCCGAGGGCTCGAAACCCCCGGAGTGATCAGCGCGGACGCGGCGTCACTTCACGCCCAGCCCCGACATCTGCGGCAGGCGGTGCGCGATGCCCTTGTGGCAATCGATGCAGGTCTGGGTGCCGCTCGCCAGCTGGGTCGAGTGCGCTTCGGCGGCACGCGGGCTTTGGCGGGTGAAGTCCATGTAGCCGAACTCGTGGCAGTTGCGGCACTCGAGCGAGTCGTTGGCCTTCATGCGGTCCCACTCGTGCTGTGCCAGCATCAGCCGCTTGTCCTCGAACTTCTCGGGTGTGTTGATCGAGCCGAAGATCGTGCCCCAGACCTCCTTGGAAGCCTGCATCTTGCGCGCGATCTTGGCCGTCCACTCGTGGGGCACGTGGCAGTCGGAGCACTTGGCGCGCACGCCGCTGCGGTTGGTGAAGTGGATGGTCCCCTGCAGCTCCTTGTAGACGTTGTCGCGCATCTCGTGGCAGCCGATGCAGAACTTCTCGGTGTTCGCGAACTCCAGCGCGGTGTTGAAGCCGCCCCAGAACAGGTTGCCGGCGATGAAGCCGACGATGGTGAGGAAACCCAGGCTGAAGTGCACGCTCGGGCGGCGCAGCACGGTCCAGTAGCGGCGGAACAGCGTGAGGGCGGGGCGGATCATTCGCGCCCCGCCTCAACGGCCGCGCCGCGCGGGTGCGCTGGCCGGCGCCGCGTAGAGCAGCTGGTCGACGTCGACGAAGCGGTTGCCGACGAGCGGCTCGAGCTGCACCTGCGGCACGTGGCATTGCAGGCAGAAGTAGCGGCGCGGCGACAGCTCGGCGAGGTGGTTGCCGGCGCGGTCCTGGAAGTGCGTCACGCTGATCATCGGCGCCTGGCTCTGCTGGGTTCGTGCGCGCGAGTGGCAGAACATGCAGCGGTTGGCGTTCTTGTCGAGCTGGTAACCGTCGATCTTGTGCGGGATGACGGGCGGCTGCATCGCGTAGCTGCGCTGGCGTCGCACGTCGCTGTTGTCGCTGTTGCGCAGCGGCGGCGGCGCCGTGGTGTCGAGAATGGCCGCGCCGCGCATGCCGTCGGTGACGTCCGCCGCCAACACCGGCGCCGAGAATGCGGTGCTCAACGCGGCGAGCACGACGAGGCCGCGAAGGAGGCGTTTCATCGCATGCCTCCTGCAATCTTGCGCATCGTGATGGCGCACTTCTTGAAGTCGGTCTGCAGCGAGATCGGGCAGGTGGCGTCGAGCGTGAGCTTGTTGATGAGCTGGCTCGCGTCGAACCACGGCACGTACACCAGGCCCGGCGGCGGACGCACCCGGCCGCGGGTTTCGACCCGCGTGCGCATGCTGCCGCGGCGCGACACGAGCTCGACGATCTCGCCGCGGCGCGCACCGATCTTCTGCGCGTCGTCGGGGTGCATGAAGGCGACGGCATTGGGAAAGGCGCGGTACAGCTCGGGCACGCGCCGTGTCATCGAGCCCGAGTGCCAGTGCTCGAGCACGCGGCCGGTGCACAGCCAGTACGGGAATTCGTTGTCGGGTTCCTCGGCGGCCGGTTCGTAGGGCAGCGCGTAGAGCACCGCCTTGCCGTCGGGATGGCCGTAGAAGCGCACGCCTTCGCCCTGCTTCACGTACGGGTCGTAACCCTCGCGGTAGCGCCACAGCGTCTCGCGCCCGTTGACCACCGGCCAGCGCAGGCCGGTGTTCTGGTGATAGGTGTCGAAGGGGGCGAGGTCGTGCGCCTTGCCGCGGCCGAACTGGGCGTACTCCTCGAACAGGCCCTTCTGCACGTAGAAGCCGAATGAGCGGGCGTCGTCGTTGTCGTAGCCGGCTTCCATCTGTGCCAGCGGAAAGGCGTCGACCTGGCCGTTGCGGAACAGCACGTCGAACATCGTCTTGCCGCGCACATGCGGCGCCGCGTCGATCAGCTCCTTCGGCCACACCTCCTCGATGCGAAAGCGCTTGGAGAACTCCATCAGCTGCCAGAGATCGGAACGCGCCTCGCCCGGCGGCTTGACGAGCTGGTGCCAGAACTGGGTACGGCGCTCGGCGTTGCCGTAGGCGCCTTCCTTCTCCACCCACATCGCGGTGGGCAGGATCAGGTCGGCCGCCATCGTGGTGACGGTCGGGTAGGCGTCGGAGACGACGATGAAGTTCTCCGGGTTGCGGTAGCCGGGGTAGGCCTCCTGCAGGATGTTCGGCGCGGCCTGCATGTTGTTGTTGACCTGCACCCAGTAGGCGTTGAGCTTGCCGTCCTTGAGCATGCGGTTCTGCAGCACCGCGTGGTAGCCGGGCTGCGTCGGGATGGTGCCGGGCGGCAGCTTCCAGATGCGTTCGGTGTCGGCGCGGTGCTTCGGGTTGGCCACCAGCATGTCGGCCGGCAGGCGGTGCGAGAAGGTGCCGACCTCGCGCGCCGTGCCGCAGGCCGAAGGCTGGCCGGTGAGCGAGAACGGGCTGTTGCCGGGCTGCGAGATCTTGCCGGTGAGCAGGTGCAGGTTGTAGAGCAGGTGGCTGCACCAGGTGCCGCGGGTGTGCTGGTTGAAGCCCATCGTGAAGAACGACATCACCTTGGTCTTCGGGTCGGCGTAGATCTGCGCGAGCCGCTCCAGCCGCTCCTTGGGCACGCGCGTGAGCCTGGCCACCGAGTCGAGGTCGTACTGGCTGACGAACCTGGCGTATTCCTCGAAGCTCGCCGGGCGGCTGCCGCCGGCCTCGCCGGCGTTCTTCGCCTTGCGCTGCAGCGGGTGCTCGGGCCGCAGGCCATAGCCGATGTCGGTGTTGCCGATCACGAAGCGCGTGTGGCGGTCGATGAAAGCGCGGTCGACGCGGTTGTTCTTGATGATGTAGTTGGCGATGTAGTTGAGGATCGCCAGATCGGTCTGCGGGCGGAACGTGAGCGTCAGATCCGACAGGTCGTGGCTGCGGTGCTCGTACACCGACAGCACGGCCACCCGCACATGCGGCGCCGACAGCCGCCGGTCGGTCACGCGTGTCCACAGGATGGGGTGCATCTCGGCCATGTTCGAGCCCCACAGCACGAAGGCATCGGCCTGCTCGATGTCGTCGTAGCAGCCCATCGGCTCGTCCATGCCGAAAGTGCGCATGAAGCCGGCGACGGCCGACGCCATGCAGTGGCGCGCGTTGGGGTCGATGTTGTTGCTGCGAAAGCCCGCCTTCATCAGCTTGAGCGCGGCGTAGCCTTCCCAGATCGTCCACTGGCCGGAGCCGAACATGCCCACGCCGCTCGGTCCGTTCCTGGCGAGCGCCTTCTTGAACTGCTCGGCCATCACGTCGAAGGCCTGGTCCCACGACACCGGCTGGAACTCGCCTTCCTTGTGATAGCGCCCTTCTCGCATCCGCAGCAGCGGCTGCGTGAGGCGGTCGCTGCCGTACATGATCTTCGACAGGAAGTAGCCCTTGACGCAGTTGATGCCGCGGTTGACCTCGGCATTGATGTCGCCGTGCGTGGCCACCACGCGACCGTCCTTGACGGCCACGTTGACGCCGCAGCCCACGCCGCAGAAGCGGCATGGCGCCTTCGACCACTTGAGCTGCGTGCGCGTCGCGTCGGTCACGATGTTGGCCGCGTTCGCGAGCGCCGGCAGCCCGGCCGCCAGCGCCGTCGTGCTGCCGGCGGTCTGCCGGATGAAGTCGCGCCGGGTGAAGCTCATGGCTGGAACTCCTGTTGCATGGCCGCTGCCGGCTCCGCATGTTGATAGACGAGGGCGACGTCGAGCACGCCGGAGATGGCGCGCATGGCATCGACGCGATCGAGCACCTGGCGCGTCGATGCGGCCTCGACGACGACCACCAGCTTGCCCTCCGCGCTGGTCTGGAACACCTCCGCCCCGTCGATCGCGTCGATGGCACGCTTCACCAGCAGCAGCGAGAGAGGGCGGCTTTGCACCAGCACGCCGGCGATGTGGATCTCGCCCGCGTCGTCCTCCGTCGCGGCATGGGCAGGCGCCCTCATCCGGGCAGGTCTCCGGTGATCAGCTGGTACATCCAGACGATGAAGCCGTAGCCCCCGACCACGATGACGGCGATGACGGGCGCCATGACGATCGTGAGGAAGAGGAACGTGCGCAGTTCGTCCTGGTAGCTCGACGGCTCTTCGGGGTCGCGTGGGTCCAAGGTCTCTCCTTGACGGGCGCCCGCAGCCAGCGGAGGAGGTCAGCTGGCATGCCGGCATGTCGCGTCGGCAAGTGCGGTGCCCGTGTGCCCGGAGCTGCGTAAGCGCGGCAAGACCCTTGAAAGAAGTTCGCGGCGGTCGAACACTTGCCGGCAAATTTGGCAAGTCGGCGTCGGACGTGCCGAGGGTGGTCCGGAGAACGCCGCCGGATTCCTCTACAGCGTGGTCACGAATTCGCTGGGCAGCGGCCGGCGCCGGGGCGGCTTGCGGCGCGTGGCGGTGCCCACGTTGATGCAGCAGACCGCCTCCTCGCCGTCGGCCAGTGCGAACAGCGCGCGAAGGCGTGGCGACTGCATGGCCTGCCCGCTGGTGAGGCCGGCGCCGAAGCCCATCGCATGGGCGCACAGGAGGATGTTCTGCACCGCGCAGCCGAGCGAGACCATGCGCTCGAGCGGCCGGATGTCGGGTTCGGCCGGGCCGAGCCGAGCGATCGCCAGCATCAGCAGCGGGGCGCGGTAGGCCTTCTCGCGGGCCGACGCGATCTGTTCCGGCGTGGCGCTGGCGTCGCGGTCGATCAGTGCGAGCGCGAACACCTCGGCCAGCAGGGCGCGCCGCGCCGCCGGCACGATGACGAAGCGCCACGGCACCAGTTCGCCATGGTCCGGCGCGGCGGCCGCGGCGTGCAGCAGCTGCTCGAGCTGCGCCGCATCGGGGCCGGGCTCGACCAGCCGTTTGGGCGAGACGTTGTGGCGCGAGTCGATGAGGGTCTGAACGAACGCCGCGACCTGCTCCTCCCCCGCCGGCGCGGGTTCGGCGGCTTGGGCAGGCGGGTCTGCGGGGGTCGGGGCGCTCAAGCGGAACTCCTGTGTGGACGACGGCGGCGATGGCCGCCGACGCGGCCGAAGATGGTGCCGAGGATCGCTCGGTTTTTGGCCGACGCGTTGCGAAAGGTCAAGCGGCGCGGGTCGCGGCGCATGGTGCTGCACGCTGCCCGAGCTGGCCCGCCCTGGATTATTCTATAATTCTACGAATACAGAAAGATGAGTGCCGCCATGACATTGCCCCTCGCCGTGCATTCGACCATCCCTCCCGAACCCGAGCCCGGGCTCGCGCGCCGAGTCGCCCAGGCGTTCAACAGCGAATGCTTCTGCATCGGCATGGACGAGGAGGCACTGCGCCGGGCGATCGCGGGCGAGGCGAACGAGCCGGGACTGTTCGAGCTGATCCGCGAGCGCTGTCCCTACGTGTTCGCGGCGCGCCCGGTGTTCGTCGCCGCGGAACACCTGCGCCGCATGGCCGAGGTGGTGCGCGCCGTCGAGTCGGTGGTCGCGCTGCCGAGCTACCGCGAGCACGTGCTCGCCCGTGCGCCGGCGATCGCGCGGCACGATCCGCAGGGCGCGCGCAGCGTCTTCTTCGGCTACGACTTCCATCTGGCCGACGACCGGCTCGGTCTCATCGAGATCAACACCAACGCCGGCGGGGCGATGCTCAACGCCCTGCTTGCCCGCGCGCAGCGGGCCTGCTGCACGGCGGTCGAGCCGCTGATGCCCACCTTGGCAGCGATACGTGCTTTTGAAGACGGCACCGTGGCGATGTTCCGCAGCGAGTGGCGCTCGGGTGGCCGCGCGCAGGCGCTGCGGCGCATCGCCATCGTCGACGAGGCGCCGGCCGAGCAGTACCTGTACCCGGAGTTCCTGCTGTTCCAGCGGCTGTTCGAACGCCATGGCATCGAGGCGGTGATCGCCGACCCGTCGGCGCTGCGTTGGCGCGGCGGCCGACTGTGGCATGGCGACCTGGCCATCGACCTGGTCTACAACCGGCTCACCGACTTCGCGCTCGAGTCGGCGGTCAACGCCCCGTTGCGCGAGGCCTATCTCGCCGGGGCGGTCGTGCTCACGCCGCATCCGCAGGCCCATGCCCTTTATGCCGACAAACAGAACCTCGCGCTGCTGACCGATGCCGCCCGGCTCACCTCGCTCGGGGTGCCGCAGGCCACGCAGGAGATCCTGCTGGCGCACATCCCGCATACCGAGGTGGTGACGGCGCAAGGGGCCGAACGACTGTGGAGCGAACGACGCCAGCTGTTCTTCAAGCCGACAGCCGGCTTCGGCAGCCGCGCCGCCTACCGCGGCGACAAGCTGACGCGGCGCGTGTGGCAGGAGATCCTCGATGGTCGCTATGTGGCGCAGGCCTTGCTCGCGCCCGGCCAGCGCAGCATCGGCCGCGACGGACCCGAGCAGGTGCTGAAGTTCGACCTGCGCAGCTATGTCTACGAGGGCGCGGTGCAATGGACGGCGGCGCGGCTGTACCAGGGCCAGACCACCAACTTCCGAACGCCGGGCGGCGGTTTCGCGCCGGTCTACGGCACGGGGCGCTGAGCGCGAGTCGAACCCCTCAACCCGTCGTCCCGGCGAACGACGGGACCCATGCGTGGCAACGAACGACGACTCGGCTCCGCGCGTTGCGTCAGAGGCTGTGACGCACTGGCTGCCTCGGCACAGTCGTTGGCCCTCCAAGAGAACAGACTGCGCTGCACAAGTGCATGGATGCTTCGCTCCGTCGGCTCAGGGCTGCCGCCGCAGCGTGACGATCGCCGGCGTCGCCGCGATCGGCAGCTCGCGCCCTTGCCACGCCAACGCCCGCCCATCGTGCGTTGCCTGCGGCAGCGGCCCGTCGCCAGGCCACAGCAGGCGCAGACCGCCGTGCAGGCCGGCGAGCGCGTTGGGAACGCTGAGCGTCCAGCCTTCGGCGGTGCTCTCGAGGCGGTAGTCGAGCCGCCCGTGCGGCGTGGACAGGCCGCGCACCTCCACGCCTTGCGCGAGCCAGTGCGGCTTGAATCCCGCGCCGATGACGAGCGTCGAATCGGCCTCGCGTTCGTAGGCGAAGACGTCGAGCACCGACCGGATGTAGTCCGAGGAGACCCAGGCGTGCGGCATGTCGCCGAGAAAGCGCGGCTCGCGCTCGTCGGGCAGCACGACCTCGGCCCACTGCTTCCAGCCCCGCGGGCGCTGGTGACGAAAGAAGAAGTCGAGCATCGCGTGCGCGCGCTTCGGCTGCCCGAGGCGCACGAAGGCACCGACGCTGCGCAGCTCGTAGGGCGTGTAGTCCTTCCATGCGCGCCGCCCTTCGGCGCGTTCGGCTGCCTCCTGCCAGTAGCGATCGAAGGTGGCGCCGAGCAGCTGCGGCGGCAGCGCGTCCTGCGCCTGCGCCGGATTGAGCGCCATCGTCGTCGAGGTCGGGTCGAAGTCGCCGCGGTCGGCTGCGCCGGCGATGACGCCGCTGCGATGACGCGCCGCCGTGGCGGCGATCGACCCGACCAGCTCGCGCTGGAACTCGTCGCGCCACGCCGACCACTGTCGCGCCTGCGCGGCGTGGCCGAGTGCCTGCGCGATCACCACCGCGTCCTTGAAGCCGCGCAGCGCCCAGAAGTTGTCCCACATCGAATAGGCCGGCTTGTCGGAGTAGCCCTCGTGGCTGATCGAAGGCGGCATCAGCCCGAACAGGTGCGTGCGTTCGGGCCGACGGTTCGCCTCGCCGCGTTCGCTCTGGCGCAGCGCCTCCATCCATGCCGTCACGCGCTGCACCCGCGGCCAGTGACGCGAGAGCAGGGCGCGGTCGCCGGTGTGCCGCCAGAGTTCTGCCACCGAATAAAGGTACTGGCCGTGGCTGTCGTTCTCGACCACCGGATCGGCGCCACGCTGGTCCACGCAGCAAGGCACCTTGCCCGACTCGAAGATGTGGCCGGCATACCAGTCCACGAACTCGCGCGCCACCTCGGTCTCGCCGAGCCGCACCAGGCCGGCCAGCATCATCGCGCCGTCGCGCACCCAGGTGCGTGCATAGGATCGGGTGCCCGGCCGCAGCGCCGGGCCGTCGCGCGACATCAGGACGTGGGCGAGCGAGGTGCGCAGCGTGTCGACCAGCGGCTGCGCGTCGGCAGGCACGCGCAGGTGCACGCGGTTCAGCCGTTCGCGCCAGGTGGCGGCGGCGGCCTCGAAACGGCGCTCGAGTTCGGCGGCGGTGACGGGCGTCGGATTCGGCTGCGTCGCCCCGAGTGGCGCGACCCAGCCGATGCTGCGGCTGGTCCCGGGAGGCAGCCGGATGCGGAACTGCAGCGCCGCCGAGGCATGCCGCTGCGGGTCGTGCAGCAGGGTCAGCCGCGGCGCGTTGCGCAGGGCCTGCAGGCTGGCGCCGCTGTCGAACGGCAAGGCGCTCATGTGCTGCGGCGATCTCGTGGTCTGCAGTGGCGGGCCGTCATTGACGCTCAGCGCGCCATCGCGCCAGCGCAGCGTGTGCACGTCGCGCTCGCCGCCCGGCGTGGAGAGGAACTGCTGCGGCGGATTCACCTGCCAGGGCCGCACGGCGAGCATCAGCGTGACGGTCTGCGTGCGTGAACCGGTGTTGCGCAAGACGTAGCGGACGAGCAGGTGGGGTGCATTGCGCGGGCCGTCGGCCGCGGCTTCGATGTCGAGCGTGAACGCCGCATGCTGCCAGCGCACACGCGGCAGGGGCAGGCTGCCGTCGCGCAGGGTGGATGTCGGCGTGACGTCGGCCCAGGTGACACGCCGGCCATCGTCGAGCCAGATCGACGGCTCGACGCTGAAGCCGCCGCGGCCGACTTCGAGCACGCCGTCTTCGCTCATGAGCGCCGAACGTTCGCCACCGCCGTCGACGCCCACGAGCGTCCAGTAGTTCTGCTCGCCGACGAAGGTCCGCGGCAGGTCGCCGCGTGGCGCGTCGGCGCCGAGCCGCGCGAGCACGGCGTTGAGGGTGGGCCACTCGGCGGCGCTTCGCAAGACGACCTGCGGCCGGGCCGCGCCGGCGCGCACCCGTCGGATGCGCAGGTGGCGCGCTTCGCTCTCGGGCAGGAACAGCGTGTCCAGGCCGCCGTCGCTGCCGCGTACGCTGCGCAGCAGCCGCCAGCGGCGCGCATCGTCGGAAGCGAGCACGTCGTAGTCCACGCCGCGCACCTCGGGTGGCCAGCGCAGCTCGAGGCCGTTGAACTCGCGCCGGTGGCGCCAGTCGATGTCCAGGTGACGGCCCTGCGCCTTCACCACCGGATCGGGCCACGCCGCCGGGTCCGGCGCGCGTTCTTCCCATGCCAGCCGCGCGACACACAGCGAGCCTTTGCCGCCCTCGCGTCCGGCGGCGACGACGAACTCGATGAACTGCGTGTCGCGCAGGCGGCGGTCCGTCGTGGGCCCCCAGGCGAAGTCGATGTGGCGGCGCTTGATCGCCACGTCTTGCAGGGTCGCGGGCAAGCGGTGGTTCGGGCGGTTCACCCACCAGACGTTGTCGCCGCTCGCATCGACGAGCTTCACCTGCACGTCGTTGGTCGCGCCATGCCCTTTCCAGCGCACGCCGAGCACGAAGTTCTCAGTCCAGCGCATCGGCAGCGCGCGCCGCATCACGGCGTAGCCCGAGACGCCGGAGAAATCGTGGTCCAGGCACAGGCTGCCGTCGGCATCGCGGCGCAGGCTGGCGCGAACCTGGTCGGACGCGCTCGCCTGCCAGGCCGACGTGTCTCGAAAGTCGTCCAGCAGTTCCTGCCGCAGCGGCGCCGCCTGCGCCGCTGCGACCGCCCACAAGAGGCCTGCCAGCAGGCGCCTCATTGTTTGACCGCCCCCATCAGCAACCCTTGCATGTAGTAGCGCTGGAGCGCGAGAAAGAGCAGCAGCACAGGGGCCACGGTGATCACCGCGCCGGCCATCATGAGTTCGCTGTCCTGCACATGCTCGCGCGACAGCGAGGCGAGCGCCACCGGCAGCGTGTGCAGGTCGCCGTCGGTGAGCACGATCAGCGGCCACATGAAGTCGTTCCAGCTGCCGAGGAAGGCGAACACGGCGAGCGTGACCAGCACCGGCTTGAGCACCGGCAGCACCACCGAGAAGAAGGTGCGGAACTCGCCGGCGCCGTCCATGCGCGCGGCCTCCAGCAGTTCGTCCGGGATGCCGCGGGCGTACTGGCGCACGAGGAAGATGCCGAAGATGCCGGCCAGGCCCGGCACCAGCACGCCGGCGTAGGTGTTGACGAGGCCCATGCTCTTGAGCATCAGGAACAGCGGCAGCATCGCCACCTGGCCGGGGATGACGAGCGCGGCGATGAGCAAGGCGAAGACTCGGTCGCGGCCGCGGAAGTGCAGCTTGGCGAACGCATAGCCTGCGAGCGTATTGAACAGGGTCGAGACCAGCGTGATGGCGATCGCGAGCCCGAGGCTGTTGACAAAGGCACGCGCGATGCCGCCGTCGCGCAGCAGGTGACGGTAGTGTTCGAGCGTCGGCGCGTGCGGCCACAGCGGCGGCGGCGAGGTGTTGGCCGCGCCCGCGGGCATCAGCGACACCGAGACCATCCACACCAGCGGGAAGATCGCCAGCAGCGCGAGCAGCAGCAGTGCGCCGTTGACGAACCACGCCGACGCGCGTCGGCTCACGCCCGCTCTCCCGTGAGGCGCGACGCGACGCGCATCAGGCCCATCGTGACCACGACGATGATGACGAAGAGCACGAAGGCCACTGCCGACGCGGTGCCGAGGTTCCACCACTTGAAGCCTTCCTCGTACATCAGGTACAGCACGCTGACGGTGCTCTGCAGCGGCCCGCCCTGCGTCATCACGTAGGGCTCGGCGAAGAGCTGGAAGTAGCCCGCCGTCGTGAGGATGCTGACCATCAGCACGATGGGCGCTATGGAGGGCAGCGTGATGTGCCGGAACTGCTCCCACGGGCCCGCACCGTCGAGGCGCGCCGCCTCGTACAGGTCTTCGGGGATGGCCTGCAGCGCGGCGATGAAGATGATCATGTTGCCGCCGAAGTTCTTCCACACGGCGAACAGGATGATGGTCGGCATCGCCCAGTCGGGGTCGCCGAGCCAGTCGATCGGGTCGACGCCGAGGCCGAGCAGCAGGTGGTTGACGAGACCGTACTTGACGTGGAAGAGGTAGCGCCAGATGACGGCCACCGCCACCAGCGTGGTGACGACCGGGGCGAACAGGGCCGTGCGGAACAGCGGCTTGAAGCGTGCGAGACGGCTCTGCAGCAGCACCGCGCAGGCGAGCGAGACGACGATCGACAGCGGCACGCCCACGACCACGAAGTAGGCGGTGTTGCCGAGCGCCTTCCAGAACAGCGGCCGCTGCAGCAGCTGCAGGTAGTTGTCGAGGCCCACGAAGCGCAGGTTGGCGATGTCGGCGAGCGCGTAGATGTCGAAGTCGCTCAGGCTCAGCACCAGGCCTGCGAAGACGGGCAAGGCGAAGAACAGGCCGATGACCGTCAGCGCAGGAGCGACGAAGCCCCAGCCGGCGAGGGAGGGTTTCTTCATGCGCGTGCCGCCTCGCCGGATGTCGGCATTCGGCACGTGCCGTCACCCCGGCGAAGGCCGCGGTCCATACGCCGAACGCGGCTACGTGCCAGCATGGCTCCCGGCGTGCGCCGGGATGACGTGGCGTACGGTGCGTCGTGGTGCCCTCCACGGGCCGCTTCGATGGCGAGGAACACCATTCAACCCACCGTCCGCGCCGCTCGATCCAGCATCCAGCGCCGCTTCTCCAGGATCGCATCGACACGCGCGTCGAGCGCGCGCACCACCGCATCGACGCTTGCCTTCTCGTGCACGGCGCGCGCCGCGAACAGCTGCATCTCCTGTGCGATGCGTTCCCACTCCGGCACGGCCGGCGGCGGCCGCACGCGCTCGAGCTGGTCGGCGAAGGCGCGTGCATGCCGGTCGGTGGCGAGCGTGCCGCCGCCGTCCATCGGCAGCGCCCAGCTGCTGCGCCGTGGCGGCAGGTTGCCGGTGAGGCGGTAGAACTGCTGCTGCACCGCCGGCCGCGCAAGGTACTCGACCAGCTTCCAGGCCAGCGGCTTCACGCGCGAGCGGCGAAACAGCACCAGGCTCGCTCCGCCGGCGATCGAGGCGCCCGGACCGTCGGGGCCGGGCAGCGGCGCAGTGGCCCAGCTCGACTGCCGCTCGGGCGGCAGCCGGCGCTTGAACTCGCCGATGTTCCACGGCCCCGAGATGTAGAACGCAAACGATCCGCGCCCGAACTCCTGCCACAGGTTGGCGACCTGGTTGTTGGTGATGCCTGGGGCATGGCGGCGCTCGAACATCTGCAGGTAGAACCGCAGCGCGCGGCGAAAGCCCGCGCCGGAGAAGTTGCCGTAGCGCCCGCCGTCGCGCAGCAGCTCGCCTTCTTGCTGCAGCGCCAGCGCGAGCAAGGGCTCGAACTCATTGGTCGGCAACAGGATCGGCAGCGCGACCGGCCCGGCCTTCAGCGCGGCGAGGCAGCGCTGCCACTCGCCCCAATCGACCGGCGGCCGCGGAAAGCCCACTTGCGCCAGCAGATCGGTGCGCACGAACAGCAGCCGCGTGTCGACGTACCACGGCACGCCGACCATCACGCCGCCGATGCGGTTGGTGCGCCAGATGCCGGCGAAGTGATCGTCGGGGGCGATGGCCGGCGTGGTGTCGAGGAAGGGCTGCAAGGGTTCGAGCGCACCCAGCGCCGCCATCTCGGGCAGCCAGGTGTTGCCCATCTGGGCGATGTCGGGCGTGGCGTCGCCGGCAAACGCGGTCAGCAGCTTCTCGTGCGCTGCGGTCCATGGCAGTTGCTCGACCCGCACACGCACTCCCGGGTTCTCGCGCTCGAAAGCGCGCACCAGTTCGGCGGCGACCTCGCCTTCGCGGCCCATGGCCCAGAAGCGGATGGTGCGCTCGTCGCCGCGGCTGCAGCCGGCCGCCGCCAGGCTTGCGGCGGCCGCGGCCGCCGACAGCCACTTGCGGCGGGTCCAGGCCGGGTGGCGTGGTGCCATCAGCCGAGCCATCCCCCGCTGAAGCCCGCGCGCTGCAGGCCGCGGCGCAGATGGGCGTTGCCGCGCATCGCCCTCCACACCGATTCGCTGCGCTGGTTGGCGAGCATCGCGAGCAGCGGCCCCTGTTCGATGCCGAGGTAGTCGGTGTCGACCCACCCGAAGCCCGGCACGATGCGGCCGTGCGCGAGCTTCGCGTCGCCGAAGGTGAAACTCTGGTTGAACGCGAAGAAGCCGTAGCGCCCGTGGATGTGCGCGCCGAGGCGCTCGCGCATCGCGGCGAGCGCCGGCACCACGATCTCCGGCGCGAACACGATCGACGAGCCGGCGCCGTAGGGCGCGATGGTGCCGTCGTCGTAGGTGTTCGTCCCCATGCCGCGCCCGGCGTAGCTTGCGAAGCGGCGCAGCCGGCCGCCGAACTCGCGCTGCACGTCGGCCGGGCCGTCGCAGGCGGTGATGCCCCAGACGTCGTGCCCATAGCCGGCCCAGCCCTGCGGATTGGCGATGGCGTAGGCCTGCTGCGCATAGGTGGCGCGGCGCGAGTTCTCGAAGTAGTCGAAGCCGCGACGCCGCATGTAGGCATCATGCAGCCCGCGGAAGTCGACCCAGCAGTGCGTGAACTGGTGGCCGAACAGCGGCGGAAAGCGCAGGTGCGTCTGGCCGTACGCGGTGCCCCAGCTGTGCTGGTCGTAGGTGCTGGTCCACGCATCCCAGGCCTCGGGGCCGACCGCATGGGTCGGCGAGCCGAGCGCGAGCAGGTAGACGAGCATGGCCTCGTTATATCCCTTCCAGTCCCAGGCGATGAAGCCGCTCTCCGGATGCCAGCCGTGGCTGATGGCCGCGCCGCGCGCCTGCGCCCAGCGCCAGTCGACGCGGCGGTAGATCGCCTCGGCGAGCCAGCGTATCTCGGCTTCGTGCGCCTCGCGGGTGTCGAACCAGCTCGCGCAGTGCAGCGCGCCGGCGAGCAGCAGCGCGGTGTCCACCGTGGAGAGTTCGCAGCGTTCGAAGCGCGTGCCGCTCGTCATGTCGAGGAAGTGATAGAAGAAGCCCCTGTGCCCGGCCACGCCGGCCGCTTGCGGACCCTGCGGCGCGTCGTGCAGGAAGCGCAGCGTCTTGCGCACCCGCGCGCGGCCCTGCTCGCGCGTGATCCAGCCGCGCTCGATGCCGATCGGATACGCGCTGAGCGCGAAGCCGATCGCCGCGACGCTCGAGAACGACGGTGTCGGCCAGCGGTCGGGCGCGAGGCCTGTGTCAGGGTCGGTGGTCTCCCAGAAGAAGCGGAACGCACGCTGCTCGAGGTCGTCGAGCAGCGCGAGTTCCGCCCCGGAGGGGCCGTAGGGCGACGGCGCGGGCGCGGGGGCCCGGGCCAGGCAGGCGGAGAGCCCGCCGAGCGCTGAAGCGCCGGCGAGGGCGAGAAGGCGGCGGCGGGTGAGTCGAGGCGGCGTCGGCAGGCTCATGAGTCGCAGGCGCGGCGGGAATTCAGAAGCTGTAGCTCACCATCAGGCGGAAGGTGCGCGTGTCGCCGCGGATGCTGTTGGGCTTGTCCAGATTGAGGTTGTCGCCGCCGAGGCGGTTCGCCGCATTGCCGGGGGCGGCCATGCCGCCCACCCAATCGTCGAATCCGCCGTAGTTCACCGTGTTGAAGATGTTGAGCACGTTGGCGCGAATGGTGAAGGTGTTGCCGACGATCTTCATCTCCTTGCTCACGCCGACATCGACCTGCCGGAAACTCGGCGAGTCGCCTTCGACCGATACGCAGCCGCGTTGCCCGTTGTTGGTGTCGAAGCCTCCCGTGCAGTCGGTGAGCCGACGCGGCATGCCGCTCGCCCAGGTCGCCTTGACCGCGAGGCTCAAGCCCCACGGCAGCAGGTTGTCCATCAAGCCGGCAGCGACGATGCGGTGCTTGTCGACCAGTGTGGAGGGATTCCACCCGCGCGCGCCGGTGCGGCCGTAGGTCCAGTCGAAGATGTCGTTGTTCCACTCCTTACTGGTCGTCTTGGCGTCGCTGAAGGTGTAGGCGATGTTGGCGCTCCAGCCGGAGCTGCGCGAGTAGGGTTTCTCGGCCTTCAGGAACAGCGAGTTCGTTTTCGTCTGGCCGACGAAGTCGCCCAGGATCAGCGTGCCGAACCCGGGCGGGCCGTTCCACAGCGGGTCGATCGGCGACTGGTAGGCGTAGCCGCCCAGCGGGTCGCGATTGCCGCCGAACCACATGAATTGGTTCTTGGCATGCACGCTGCTCAGTGCCACCTCGCCGTTCCACTCGCCGATCGCCTGGCGCAGGCCGAGCGTGAACTGGTCTGCGTAGGGCATCTCGAAGTCGTTGCGGATGAGCCAGATCTCGCCGCCGACCTGCCGGTTCTTCTGCAGTTCGTCCAGCGCGTGGTTGGCCATCGTCCGGTCGTACGAGCGGCCCCACCCGCCGAACACGACCGAGTTGCGGTCGCCGAAGATGTCGTACGAGGCCCCGATACGCGGCGCAAGCGCACCCTTGAAGACCTTGCGCGAATTGCCGGTGCTGATGTAGTCGGCGATGTCGATGCCGCCCTTGGCCAGCGATTGGGCGTAGGTCTGGCCCGGAGTCACCGGAAAGTCGGTGCCCGGCACCACCGGCCATCCACGGGTGGAGAAGCCGTTGGCGTCGACCGGCTCCAGCGCATGCAACGCCGCCACGCGGTCGGCCGGCGTGACGTAGTCGTTGTTCAGCATGTTGGTTTCGTAGTCGTAGCGCAGGCCGAGGTTCAGCTCGAGCTGCTTCGTCACCGCCCAGTCGTCCTGGATGTACAGGCCGATCTGGTTGTTCTTGAAGGCGGCGGCGGCGCCGGGAATCGCCTTGCTGATCTTGCACTCGTCGCTATTGAGGCCGCCGTTGGAGACGTTGGTGCCGATGCACAGTGTGCCGTCGTAGTAGGCCAGACCCGTCGTCGTGTCCACCAGCGTCTCCACCGTGTCGACGCCGAACGCCGTGCCCGAGAGGTCGTACTTCATCGCCTTGAGCTTGACGCCGGCCTTGAGGACGTGGCTCTGCAATCCGGTGTAGGTCAGGTCTTCGGAAACGAAGAGGCCCTTCTGGCCTCGCTTCTGGGCATTCGGCGAGCCGCCGACGAACAGCACGTCCTGCGAGTTGTCCAGCCGCTGCGGTGTGCCGGTGGACACCTTGTACTTGATGAACGGCGAGGTCGATGCGGAGTGCGGGTTCCAGACGTACTCTTCGTATCCGGCGCGCGCCTCGCTGAACCACGCGCCGCGCGCCCACTCGTGTTTCACGTCGACGCGCGTTTCGTCGTTGCTGCGTTCCACGTCGTTGCCGGGCGCGCTGAGGTCGCGGCTCTCGGGCGTGCGGTCCTTTTCGCGGCGCAGCCGCATGCTCGCGCTCAGCCTGTGCTCGTCGTTCAACTGTGCGTCGACCTTGCCGAACAGCAGATGCTCGCGGAACGGGTCGACCTGGTTGCCTTGCGCGGCGACCAGCGTCGGCACGATGCCCTGGCCGCTGGGCAGCAGGTCGAGATGGCGAGGCACCACCTGCCGCGAGTCGTCGATGATCTTGCCGTCGTACGCGAAGAAGAAGTGCAGCTGGTCGCGCTTGATCGGGCCGCCGATGCTGAACCCGTATTCGTTCTTCGACGATGCCGGCAGCGGCACGCCCTGCGCCTCTCGCTCCTTCTCGAACACCGACTTGGCGCGCCAGTTGGTGCCGGTGCGGTCGACGTAGGCCTCGCCGTGGAACTCGTTGCCCCCTGACTTGGTGATGGCGGTGATGGCCGCGCTGCTGACCTGCTCGAACTCGGCCTTGTAGTTCTGCGTGAGCACCTTGTACTCGGCGATCGCCGATTGCGGGAACGGGTTGCCGCGCGAGCTGTCCTGACCGCTCAGGCCGCCGCGCAGGATGTTGTTCTTCTGCCCGACGCCGTCGATGAAGACGTTGACGTGGTCGAAGTTCTGGGCGCCCGACTGGATCCTCGTGTTGCCGCTCGCATCGCTCACGAACGCGACCCCCGGCGCGAGATCGGCCGAGCTCAGGAAGTTGCGCGTCACCTGCGGCAGGTTCTCGATCATCCGCCGCGACACGTTGGTGCCGACCTCCGAGGTGCGCACGTCGCGCCGCTGCGCATTGCCGATCACCGTGACCGACTCGAGCCGCTGCACGTCGCCGCCCAGCGCCAGGTCGACCGCGGCGGTCTGGCCCACCTGCACCGTGATCACCTGCGTGTTGACCGCGCCGCCCGGGCTCGCCACCCGGATTTCGTACGCGCCCGGGGCGAGGCCGGGCAGCACGTAGCTGCCGTCGGGGAGCGTCGTCGTGCGATAGGTGTTGCCGTTGGCCTGATTGACGGCCGTCACCGCGAGACCGGCCTGCGCGGCGGCTTCGCCGCTCGTGACCTGGCCCTTGATCGTCGCGGTGCTCAGCTGCGCCTGCACGCCACCGGCCAGTGCGAGGACGACGGCCGTGGCGAGTGCGTGACGCCGGAAGCTGCTTCGGGTGCGAATCATCGTGGTCTCCTGTCGTGTCGTGTTGTCGATCTCGGCGGCGGCTGGGCGGCCGAGGGTCAGTGCGGCGGCGAGGCCGACGGCGGCCGAGGCCGCGGCGGTGGCCCGGCGCCGCACGAGGCGCGCACCACCAGCTCGACCGGCATCACCGTCGTCTGGCCGGCGGCCGATTGCGGGCTCTCCACCGTCTTGGCCAGAGCGTCGAGCGCCGCAGTGCCGAGTGCGCTGATCGGCACGCGGATGGTGGTGAGCGAGGGGGTCACGTAGCGCGCGATGGGGATGTCGTCGAAGCCGGCGAGCGCGATGTCGTCCGGCACGCGCAGGCCGGCTTCGTGGAGCGCGGCGAGGCAGCCGACGGCCATCATGTCGTTGGCCGCGAACACCGCGTCGGGACGTGGGCGCGTGAGTGCGATGCGGCGGCCCGCGGCGAAGCCGGAGGCCTCGGAAAAGTCGCCATCGAAGACCAGCTCGGGCATGCCGCGCCGCAGGCCGGCCAGGTGGCCGCGCCGGCGCTCCTCGGCTTCGTGGTTGCCGCTCGGGCCGCCGATGAAGGCGATGCGCTTGCGCCCGGCCGTTGCGAGGTGGCGTGTCATCGCCTCGGCGCCGCCGAAGTTGTCGACCACGAAGGCTGCATGGCCGGGCACCCCGATGGCGGTGTTCACCAGCACCGCGGGCAGGCGGGCCGGCAGGTTCTGCGAGAGGAACTGCGCGTCCGCATGCGGCGACATCACGAGCAGGCCGTCCACGCGACCGCTCATGGCGCGCAACGCGGCGGCCGCCTCGTCGGCGTTGCCGTGCGAGCTCGACACCAGCAGGTGCAGCCCGCGCGCCCGCGCGGCCTGGTCGCTGCCGCGGATGAACTCCGAGAAGTACTCGCCGTGCAGGTCCGGCAGCAAGGCGCCGATGGTGTCGGTGCGCCGCATGATCAGGCTGCGCGCCGCGCCCGAGGGCGTGAAGCGCAGCTCGGCTGCGATCGCGAGGATGCGGTCGCGTGTTTCGGCGGTCACGTTGTCGTGGCCGTTGAGCGCGCGCGAGACGGTGGCCACCGACACGCCGGCGACACGTGCCACATCCCGGATGGTGCTCATGACGTCACCCCGCTCGCCGAGTACGGCAAGCGACCCTCCGAGAGGGGCGGGCCTTGCTTGGGGCGGCCCGGCGCCGCGGCCCGGGGGCTCATGCTGCGGCTCCGTTGTTGGCGATCACGCTCGCATAGAACCTCGCGCTCGCCTTCGGCGTGCGCTGCTGCGTCTCGAAGTCCACGTGCACCAGCCCGAAGCGCTTCGAATAGCCGAGCGACCATTCCATGTTGTCGAGCAGCGACCAGGCGAAATAACCACGCAGGTCGACACCTTGCCGCACCGCGTCGCGCAGCGCGGCGATGTGCTCGCGCAGATAGGCCACGCGCAGAGGGTCGTCGAGCTGCCCGCCGGCCGCCACCGGCGGGTCGTAGAAGGCGGCGCCGTTTTCCGTCACGTACAGCGGGATCGGGCCATAGCGGTCCTTGGCCCACACCAGCGTGTCGGTGAGCCCCTTCGGGTAGACCTCCCAGCCGGTCTCGGTGTGGGTCGACTGGCGTTGCCGCACCGGCCCGGCGCGCACCGGCCAGCGCGTTTCCTCGTGGCGGGTAACGCTGCGGGTGTAGTAGTTGATGCCGAGGAAATCGATCGGCTCGCCGATCAGCTTGAAGTCCTCGGCGGGCCACTCGGGCCAGGCTTCGCCGAAGACCTCGCGCATCTCGTCGGGATACGAACCGAGCAACACCGGGTCCAGGTACTGGCGGTTCATGTAGGCATCTGCGCGCCGGGTGGCCGCGAGGTCGGCTTCGCTCTGGCTGGCCGGGTGCTTGGGTTCGATGTTTACCACCAGCCCGATCTGGTTGCGCCCGTTTGCACGGTAGGCCCGCACCGCGTTGCCGTGCGCGCGCAGCAGCTGG
This sequence comes from Piscinibacter sp., assembly GCA_036401155.1. GTDB lineage: Bacteria > Pseudomonadota > Gammaproteobacteria > Burkholderiales > Burkholderiaceae_C > Albitalea. Next base: position 28,236 of record DASWVR010000153.1, read on the forward strand.
TGCGATGCGATCGGTGCCTCGAAGCGGTTGCGGTGCCCGGGGGCCAGGGCGCCGTGCAGGTAGCCGCCATCGGTCACCACCCAGGGCTCATTCAGCGTGGCCCACAGCCCGACGCGGTCATCGAGCGCGCGGAACATCACCTGCGCGTAGTCGGCGAACCACTCGGCGATGTCGGGGTTGAGCCAGCCGCCCCGATCGTCGAGCGCGCTGGGCAGGTCCCAGTGGTACAGCGTCGCCATCGGCTGGATGCCGGCCTTCAGCAAGGTGTCGACCAGCCGCTGGTAGAAGCCGAGGCCGGCCGGGTTCACGGCACCGCGCCCCTGCGGCATCACACGCGCCCAGGCGATGCTGAAGCGGTAGGCCTTGAGCCCGAGCTCGCGCATCAGCTGCACGTCGGCCTCCATGCGGCGGTAGTGGTCGCAGGCAAGGTCGCCCGTGTCACCGTCGGTCACCAGGCCCGGCGTGCGCACGAAGCGATGCCAGATGCTCGGCCCCGCCCCGTCGGCCAGCGGCGACCCCTCGATCTGGTAGGCCGAGGTGGCGGCGCCCCAGAGGAAGTCGGGTCCGAACGGGTTGGGTGCTGCTGCGCTCATTTGGTGTCATGTAAACGTTTACATAAATCATAGAAACGTTTACAGCCGACGTCACCTCAGGAGTAACCCTGTGCCAGTTCGAGCCGAAATGTCGATGCTGGGCCCGCCTGGGGCGGCTTACCGCGAGGCGACGCGCGCCTCGCGCCGTGGGAGCTCGATGCATTCGCTGAGCGAAGGCGACCGCCGTGTTTGAAGCGGCCACTCGATCACCACGCGGCCTCGCTCGTCGAGCCGGGGCTGCGCAACGAAGAAGTAGCGCGCGGACAGGGCCAGGAAGCGCTCGACGGCGGGCTCTCTGAATTTGTAGATTGGCATGGATGACAGCGTGTTGAGAAGAATGAAGGCAAGCCTAGGCGCCGCACGTGACACCCGTGTGGCGGTTCCTCGCCGCGCACCGGGGCCTGTGTCGCGTTTCTTCGACGGCGCCGCCGAACAGCCAGGTCAGCCGTTGGAGGTACGCCGTGCTCGTGGCTCGCCTTGGTACGGCAGCCGACGTGCGTGGCGAGTCTGCAAGCGCAGGCCGAATCGCGTTCGACTGCTTTCCCATGCAACACCTCCGGCATGAACCCGCTTCGCGGCGCCTGTCGCAAGGCAGGGACCGCTTGCAGCGCGAGCAGGCATGTTGCCGCCGACAACTCGTAGGGCTTTGCGAATGCGCAAGGGTGCCGGCGTCCGTCGGCCGGTGCGAAGCCCGCGATCAGTCCGGCTCGCTGCAGAAGGTGGCGTCGTCGACGAGGCATTCGCCGAGGCGCGAGCCGGTGCCGGCGCCATGCGCGAGGCTGCGCGTCGCCACGCCACGTTCGAACAGCGTGCTCGCTTCGGCCCGCGGCAACAGCAGCCACATCTGCCCGCGCTGGCGTGTCTGCAGGGCCTGCCGCCCCGCATCGGCGCCGAAACCCCAGAAGAAGTCGGCACGCAGCGCGCCGCGGATCGCCCCGCCGGTGTCTTGCGCGATCACCAGGCGCTGCAGCGGCTGCGCCGCGCCCGCGGCGCGCGGCGACGACAGGTACACCGGGTAGCCCATTGGCGTGACTCGCGGGTCGACGGCGATCGATCGGCCCGCCGTCAGCGGCACCCCGAGCGCGCCGATCGGCCCTTGCTGCGGCGACTGGTCCGGCGCGATGCGGAAGAACACGTAGCTGGGGTCGCTGCGCAACAGCCGCGCCCGCGACGAGCCTGTCGCTGCAG
>DASWVR010000154.1:0-9020 GCA_036401155.1 Piscinibacter sp.
ACACCGGCATGACCGCGTTTCTAAGGGATTTCTCGGACCTATTGTGGTAAAGCGGTACCGATTTACGGCTTTGGCGCATTTTCAGGACTGTTGCGTGTGCCATCCTTGATCTGGATCAGGGTAATCGGCGCTTCCAAAACGTTTACTCGACCCCATTCGACGCCCGGAGCGACACGTGGATGCCCCATTCAGACCCGATGCGCAACACCGATCCGCAGCCCCCGCGCAAGGGCTGATGCACTGCAGCAGCCTGTCGATCGCGATCGCCGGCAGCGGCGGCAGCGGCGTGATGACCGCGGGCACCTTGCTGCTCGACGCCGCCGCCAAGGCGGGCCTGTACGGGCTGATGGTGCGCACCAGCGGCCCGCAGATCCGCGGCGGCGAAGCGGCGGCGCTCCTGCGCCTGGCGCGCACGCCGATCGAGTCGCTGGACGACCGCTTCGACCTGCTGCTCGCCATCGACTGGCAGAACGTGCACCGCTTCGCCGACGAGATCCCGCTGCATGACGGCAGTGTGGTGATCGGCGACGCCGACGGCGGCGAGGTGCCCGAGGTCTTTCTCGCGCGCGGCGCCCGTGCGCATGCGCTGCCGCTGAAGAAGATGGCCAAGGCGATCCCGGGCAGCTGGATCAACATGCTGGCGCTCGGGCTGGCCGGCGCGCTGGCCGGCCTGCCGAAGGAGGCGCTGGAGGCGGCCGTGCGCGGCAGCTGGAAGCGGGCGCAGGCCGCGCTCGACGCCAACCTGCAGGCGCTGCACGCCGGCATGGCCGCGGCGAGCGACATCACCGACCTGCCGCGGCTGGCCGGCGCGGCGGCGACGACGCGCCAGCGCTGGATGCTCAGCGGCAACGAGGCGGCGGGCTACGGCGCGCTGCGCGGCGGCGTGCGTTTCGTGGCGGCCTATCCGATCACGCCGGCCACCGAGATGCTCGAGTGGATGGCGCCCGCGCTCACCAAGGTCGGCGGCGCGCTGCTGCAGGCCGAAGACGAGCTGGCGTCGGTCAACATGATCATCGGCGCATCCTACGGCGGGGTGCCGTCGCTCACCGCCACCGCCGGCCCGGGCCTGGCACTCATGACCGAAGGCATCGGCCTGGCGGTGGCGGCCGAGGTACCGATCGTCGTCGTCGACGTGATGCGCGGCGGCCCTTCGACCGGCATTCCGGCCAAGAGCGAGCAGAGCGACCTGTCGTTCGCCGTCAGCGGGCTGCACGGCGACGCGCCGCGCCTGGTGCTGGCGCCGAGCTCGATCTCCGACTGCGTGGCAACAACCCAGTGGGCGGTCGAACTCGCCGAAGCGCTGCAGGCGCCGGCGATCGTGCTGTCGGACCAGTTCATGGGCCAGTCGCGCGCCATCGTCGACCGCCCCGACGCGCCCGCCACCGCGAGCAGGCGGCTCACGGCGGAGGCGAACACGGCCGACTACAAACGTTATCGCAACACCGACAGCGGCGTCTCGCCGATGGCGATTCCCGGCACGCCGGGCATCGTCTACACGGCCGACGGGCTGGAACACACCGAGGGGGCGATCCCGAGCAGCCAATCGCGCGACCACCGCCTGCAGCTCGACAAGCGCGAGCGCAAGCTGATGCGCCACGACTACGGCCCGCGCTGGGCCGACGTGGAGGGTGACGCGCCGCTGGCCGTGATCACCTTCGGCTCGGCCACCGGGCCGGTGCGCGAGGCGGTGCAGCGCGCCGCGGCGCAGGGCGTGCCGGTGCGGCTGGTGGTGCTGCGGCTGCTCGCGCCCCTGCAGCCCGAGGTCGTCGAGCGGGCACTTGCCGGCGTCGAGCGGGTGATGGTGATCGAGCAGAACCACGGGGCGCAGCTGCTGCGCTACCTGCGCGGCATGCTCGACCTGCCGGGCAAGCCCGCCGGCTTCAACCGGCCCGGGCCGCTGCCGCTGCGCCCTGCAGAACTGTGCAGCGCCATCGTCGAGTGGGCGGGCGTGTCTCAACGGGAGGTTGCATGAACGACATGGTGGTCCCGGCCGTGATGACGGCCGCGCAATACAAGTCGAACTACAAGCCGATCTGGTGTCCGGGCTGCGGCGACTACTCCGTGCTCAGCTCGGTGACCAAGGCGCTCGCGGCGCTGCAGCGCCCGCCGCACGAGGTGGCGGTGGTGTCGGGCATCGGCTGCTCGTCGCGCATCCCGGCCTACACCAACTGTTATGGCTTCCACGGCGTGCACGGCCGCTCGCTGGCCGCGGCCACGGGCCTGAAGGTGGCGAGGCCGGAGCTGACGGTGCTGGTGGCCAGCGGCGACGGCGACGGTTACTCGATCGGCGGCAACCACTTCCTGCACGCCTGCCGGCGCAACGTGGACCTCACCTACATCGTGATGGACAACCACGTCTACGGCATGACCAAGGGCCAGGCCTCGCCGACCACCGAGCCCGACTGGGACAACAAGCTCTCACCCGGGGGAACCGGCATCCGCTCCTTCCATCCGCTGGTGATCGCGCTGGCCTCGGGCGCCAACTTCGTCGCGCGGGCGTTCTCGGGCGACCCGAACGGCACGGCCGACATCCTCGCCCAGGCGATCCGCCACCCGGGCTTCTCGTTCGTCGAGATCCTGAGCCCGTGTGTCACCTTCCGCCCCGAGCAGAAGGACTGGAAGACCCTGGTGCACCCGGCCGCGGTGGAGCCCACCGACGACCCGGCGCGCGCGGCGCGCCGCATCATGACCGACGACGGCTTCAACATCGGCGTGCTGTTCGCCGGCGACCGCAAGCCGTACCCGGTCGGCGGCGCCTCGGCGCGCTGCTCGGTGGAAGAACTCGAAGCGGAGTTCGCGCTGTGAGCATCACGCCGCCCGCCACGCTGGAGGAGTTCATGGCCCAGGCGCTCGCGATGGAATGCGAGGCCGCGGAGCGCTATGCCGAGTTCGCCGACGTGCTGGAGACGCACAACAACGGCACGGTCGCGGCGCTGTTCCGCACGCTGGCGGGGGTCGAGGCCAAACATGCGCAGAGCATTCGCAGCCAGATGGGGTGGAGCGAAGCACCGCCGGTGCCGACGGTGCGCTGCTGGCCGGATTTCGAGTCGCCCGAAACCGTGCCGTTCGACGAAGTGCACTACCTGATGCAGCCGTGGCATGCGCTGCAGCTCGCGCTCGCGGCCGAAATGCGGGCAGAGGCCTTCTTCGGCTCGCTCGCGAAGCTCACCACCAGCGAGCCGGTGCGCCGTGCCGCGCTGGAGATGCAGGCCGAGGAGGCGGAGCACGTCGAGCTGGTGAAGGCCTGGCTCGCGAAGGTGCCGCAGCCCGACAGCGATTGGGCGAACGATCCCGATCCGCCGCGCTACATCGACTGAAGCGGAACACGGCAGCGACACATCCACCATGCGCTCCACACACGTCGTCCCGGCGAAAGCCCACTTCTGTCCGAAATGTTCATCGCAGTCCACAAACTCCGTTCGAGCTGCGGTATTGAAGCCCGGACCCGTTCACCCTGAGGTATCGAAGGGTAGGGCTGAGATATCGAAGCCCTCGCGTGATGACGGAATGAACGGGTCTGCGGGCCACCCCGATCCGTTCGGCCTGAGCTTGTCGAAGGCGCGGCCCCGGAGCTCGCATGAGGGGCAAGCGCCTGCAGAGATCGACGCGGGGCCTTCGACAAGCTCAGGCCGAATGGGGTGGGTTGGTCCGCGAACGACAGCATGCTATTGCCGAGCGGGAGCTTCGATACCTCAGTCCCTTCGACAAGCTCAGGACCCGCGGGGGCTTCGACAAGCTCAGCCCGAACGGGGAGGGGTTGGTGGCGCCATGCCGATCGAGAACACCCATGCGTAACCTGCACCCTCCCGGTTGGGCCCCGCCCATCGGCTACGCCAACGGCATCGAAGTGAACGCCGGACGCATGGTGTTCATCGCCGGCCAGGTCGGCTGGGACGCGCAGCAGGTCTTCCATTCCGATCAGCTCGCGCCGCAGTTCGACCAGGCGTTGGCCAACGTTCTGGCGGTGCTCGCCGAGGCGGGCGGCGAGGCGCGGCACATCTGCCGCATGACCGCCTACTGCTGCGACAAGCCGGCGTATCTCGCGGCGCGCCGCGAGCTCGGTGCCATCTGGCGCCGCCACATGGGCGAACACTACCCGGCGATGAGCATGATCTTCGTCGCCGACCTGCTCGACAGCCCCGGCAAGATCGAGCTCGAGGCGACGGCGGTGGTGCCGGGGCCGCTGCACGGCCCCTGAGTCGACCTCAAGCTGATCAGCGACATGGCCCAGCCGCGGCGTTACCCTCACCCCCGCCTTCTCCCGCCAGCGGGAGAGGGTGTTGCCGTGGGCCCCCTCTGCCCTGTACTCGGGGGAGAGGGTTGGGGTGAGGGGGTCTCGGTGTTGACCCGCACCCGCCGTGCCGACTTGATCTGCCACAAGGCAATTTTCGGCATCGGTGCCAAGACTGTGATTCGAATCGCACCGCGGCATCCACGAGATCGGCGGGTTTCGAGTCCTTGAAGCGATAGGCGCAACGCACGGCCGCATCCGGCCGGGCTGCAGTGCCAAAGGAGACAACGACGTGCTTCAGATCATCATCCAGGGCCGTGGCGGCCAGGGTGCGCAGACGGCGGGCAACCTGCTCGCGATGGCGTATTTCGCCGAAGGCCGCCAGGTGCAGGCCTTCGCCAGCTACGGCGGCGCACGCCGCGGCACGCCGGTGAGTTCGTTCATCCGCGTCGACGACCGTCCGGTGCGCCTGCGCTGCGACATCGAACGCGCCGACGCCATCCTCTGTTTCGACGCGAGCCTGCTCGAAGGCAAGCTGCTCGCCGCCGCGCACGGCGGCACGCTGATCGTCGTGAACTCGGCGCGCTCGGCGGCGGAGTTCGCGAGCGTGCTGCCCGGCTACCGCGTGATCCCCGTCGACGGCCTCGCAATCTCGCGCCGCTGCGGGCTCGGGCGCATCGTCAACTCGGCGCTGCTCGGCGCGCTCGCCTGCGCCGTCGGCGACCCGCCGCTAGCCGTGCTCGAACGCCTGCTGCTGGAGGAGTCGCCCAAGCTGCAGTCCGAGAACGTGATGGCCTGCACCGAGGGCTATCGCGAAGTGCAGGCCCAACTGCAGAAGGCGGCAGCATGAGCCGCCCGGCCGCTCCCAAGGCGAATACCGAAGCGCGCAGCGCGGAGGTCATCCGATGAACGCCCCGCACCCGATCCCGACCACCTGGACCACCGGCAGCACCGAGGCCGTCAAGACCGGCACCTGGCGCTCGGCCCTGCCGTACTACATCCAGGCGCCGTCGCCATGCCACCAGGCCTGTCCCGTCAACGGCGACATCGCCGAGTGGATCGGCCTCGCGCGCGAACGCAACTTCCGCGGTGCGTGGGAGGTGCTGACGCGCCACAACCCCTTCCCCGCGGTGGCCGGCCGCATCTGCCACCACCCGTGCGAGACGGCGTGCAACCGCGCCGGCTACGACGAATCGCTCGCCATCTGCAAACTCGAACGCGCGGTGGGCGACATGGCGCTCGCGCAGGGCTGGGGCTACGCGCCGCCCGCGGCCGAGCTGGGGCGGCATGTGGCCGTCGTCGGTGGCGGACCGTCGGGCCTGTCGGCGGCGTTCCAGCTGCGTCGCCGCGGCTACCGCGTGACGATCTACGAGTCGCAGCCCGAACTCGGCGGGCTGATGCGTTACGGCATCCCGGCCTACCGCCTCGCGCGGTCGGTGCTCGACGGCGAGATCGCACGCATCGTGGCGCTCGGCGTGGAGCTGCGCTGCAGCCATCCGCTGGCGACGCCGCAGGACTTCCAGCGGCTGCGCGACACGCACGACGCGGTCTACGTGGCCGTCGGCGCGAGCCGCCAGAAGAGGCTGCCGCAATTGCCGGACCGCGCGCCATGGCTGATGGATGGCGCCGAGTACCTGGCGCGTGTCAACGCCGGCACGGCGCCGCCACTCGGCCGGCGCATGGTGGTGGTGGGCGGCGGCAGCGCCGCGCTCGACGTGGCCCGTAGCGCGCGCCGCGCCGGCCACGAGGTGAGCCTGCTGGCGCTCGAGCGTGCGGATCAGATGCCGGCGCAGAAAGAAGAACTCGCCGAGGCGCTCGAAGAGGGCATCACCCTCGTCGATGGCGCGATGCTGAGCGCAGTGACGGCAAACAACGGCGCCGGCCTGGCGCTCGACTGCGTGCGGGTGCGCTTCGAGCCGGGCGCGGTGCGCGGCAAGTTCGCGCTGACGCCGATCGCCGACAGCGGCTTCACGCTGGCGGCCGATGCGATCGTCCCCTCGATCGGGCAGGACCCCGACCTCGCGCCGTTCTCGTCGTGGCTGCCGCACGACGGCACGCTGCTCGGCGTCGACGCCCGGCAAGCGACCAGCGCCGAACGGCTGTGGGCCGGCGGTGACCTGACGAGCATGGCGCGTTTCGTGACCGAGGCCATCGGCATGGGCAAACGCGCCGCGCTCGACATCCATCGAACGCTGAGCGGCGCGCAGGCCGCGAGCGCGGCCGAACAGGCGTCGCCGGTGGTCGGCCTCGACCACATCGCCACCTTCTACCACCCGCAACGCCCACGGGTGAACGAACTGCGGCGGGCGCCGGGCGAGCGTGTGCAAAGCAACGTCGAGGTGCAGATCGGCCTCGAACTCGAACAAGCGCTGGCCGAGAGCGAGCGCTGCTTCTCGTGCGGCGCCTGCACGCACTGCGACAACTGCTTCCAGCTCTGCCCGGACCTCGCGATCGAGCGGGTCGACGGCGGCTATGCGGTGCTGACCGACTACTGCAAGGGCTGCGGCATCTGCGTCATGGAATGCCCGACCGGCTCGATGACGATGCGGGAGGAGAGGCGATGAACCCCCAGGACTCCAAGGCCATGCTGCTGAGCGGCAACCACGCCGCGGCGTGGGCCGCGCGCCTCGCGCGCCCGCAGGTGGTGCCGGTGTACCCGATCACGCCGCAGACCCCCATCCTCGAGAAGCTCACCGAGTTTCATGCGGCGGGCGAATTCGACGCGGAGATACTGACGCCGGAGTCGGAGCACTCGGTGCTCGCGGCCTGCATCCCCGCCTCGCTTGCCGGCGCGCGCGTGTTCACGGCGACCGCGTCGCAGGGCCTGCTGCTGATGCACGAGCTGCTGCACTACGCGAGCGGTGCGCGCGCGCCGATCGTGATGGTCAACGTCAACCGCACGGTGGCCTCGCCCTGGGCCTTCTGGCCCGACCAGACCGACAGCCTCGCGCAGCGCGACACCGGCTGGGTCCAGTTCTACACCGAGAGCGCGCAGGAGTCGCTTGACACCGTGCTGCACGCCTTCCGCGTGGCCGAGCAGGTGGGCCTGCCGGTGATGGTCAACCATGATGCGTTCTACGTCTCGCATGCGCTGGAGCCGGTGCAGGTGCCGTCGCAGGCGCTGGTCGACCGCTACCTGCCGCCTTATGCGCCGGTGCAGCGGCTGGACGTGGCCGTCGGCTCCTCGTGGGGCAACGTCGTCTCGCAGGACATGTTCTGCCGCCATCGGCAGGCGCTGGGCGACGCGATGGAAAAGACGCTCACGGTGGCGCTCGACGCCGACCGCGAGTGGAGCGAACTGACCGGCCGCTGCCACGGGCTAATCGAACGCTACCGCTGCGATGGTGCGCGCAGCGTGGTGGTCACGATGGGCAGCATGTGCGGCACGGCGCGCGAGGCGGTGGACGCGCTGCGCGAGGCAGGCCACGCGGTCGGTCTGCTCAAGCTGCGGCTGTTCAGGCCGTTGCCGGTGCAGGCCTTGCGTGTGGCGCTGGCCGGCATGCCCGACGTGGTGGTGCTCGACCGCAATCACTCGCCGGGCCTCGGCGGCATCTTGCACCAGGAGCTGCGCGCGGCGCTGTACGGCATGCCCGGCGCGCCGCGAATCCATGGCTACCTGGCCGGTGTGGGCGGCGTCAACGTGTCGCCCGACAAGATCGTCGAGCTGGTGCAGGCGGCAATGGCCGGCGCGGCCGAAGTCGAATCGCTTTGGGCAAGGTGAGCAGCATGCGCAAACTCGAGTTGCCGGAAAACCCCATGCTGTGCTCGGGCCACGCGGCCTGCCCCGGCTGCGTCGAAGCCTTGTCGGTGCGGCACGTGCTCGCCACGCTCGGGCCCGACACGATGGCGGTGATCCCGCCGTCGTGCATGGCCATCATCGCGGGGCCGCAGCCGTTCAGCTCGCTGCGCTTTCCGGTCTACCAGCCGACGCTGGAAGCGGCCGCGGCCGCGGCCTCGGGCCTGCGGCGGGCGCTCGATTCGCAGGGCAAGCGCGACACGCAGGTGATCGTGCTGGCCGGCGACGGCGGCACCTACGACATCGGCTTCCAGTGCCTCTCGTCGGCGGCCGAACGCAACGAGAACATCCTCTACTTCTGCCTCGACAACGAGGGCTACATGAACACCGGCGCGCAGAAGTCCTCGTCGACGCCGCACCACGCGAAGACCACCTCGACGCCGGAGGGCAAGGTCACGCGCAAGAAGAACCTCACCGAGATCATGGCGGCGCACCAGGTGCCGTATGCGGCGACGGCCAGCGTGGGCTACCTGCCCGACCTCGTCCGCAAGGTCGAGAAGGCCAAGGCGATGCGCGGCTTTCGCATCATCACGCTGCTGGTGCCATGCCTGGATGGATGGGGGCTGCCCGATGACGGCGGGCTCGCGGCCTCACGCTATGCGGTGGAGTGCGGCGCGTTTCCGCTGTATGAGGTGGAGGATGGGCGGCGCTACACGCTGAACCATGCGCGGCGCACGCGGCCGGTCAGCGACTATCTGGCGCTGCAGCGGCGGTATCGGCATCTCGACGAGGCGGGGGTCGCGACGCTGCAGGCGGAAGTGGACGAGGGGTGGGAGCGGCTGGGGCGGCAGGTGTTGATGAGCCGTGGCGAGCTGGCGGTGCAGGGGCTGGATGGGGCGTGACAGGGTCGGCCGAGCCTGTCTGGAATTTTGTGTGCGAGGCATAACATGACCGCAAGGAGCATGCATGCCAAGCAAAGAACCCAGTCGCACGAAGCTGAAGAACGCGGCGATAGCCGCGAAGACGGCGGCGCTGCCGAAGATTCCCAAGGAG
>DASWVR010000155.1:0-1936 GCA_036401155.1 Piscinibacter sp.
ACGGCGGGCAGGTCATCGCCCAGGGCACGGCCGACGAGGTGGCGGCCAACGCCGAATCGCTGACCGGCCAGTACCTGTCGAGGGTGCTGCGCATTCCGCTGCCGCGCGAGCGCCGGCCGTGGCGCACAAGCTCCCTCTCCCTCCCGGAGGGGGAGGGCCGGGGTGAGGGTGCCGTCGGTTCGGCGGAACGCGCGCGTTCACGATGCGCGGGCGACAGCCTGCGCATCGTGAACGCACGCGGCAACAACCTCAAGAGCGTGACGGCCGAGATCCCGGTCGGCCTGTTCACCTGCGTCACCGGCGTGTCGGGTTCGGGCAAGAGCACGCTGGTCAACGACACGCTGTACGCCGCCGTCGCGCGCAAGCTCTACAACAGCCACGCCGAGCCCGAGCCGCACGATTCGATCGAGGGGCTGGACGTGTTCGACAAGGTCATCAACGTCGACCAGTCGCCGATCGGCCGCACGCCGCGCAGCAACCCGGCGACCTACACGGGCCTGTTCACACCCATCCGCGAGCTGTTCGCCGAGGTGCCGGCGGCGCGCGAACGCGGCTACGGCCCGGGGCGCTTCAGCTTCAACGTCGCCGGCGGGCGCTGCGAGGCCTGCCAGGGCGACGGCGTGCTGAAGGTCGAGATGCACTTCCTGCCCGACGTCTACGTGGCCTGCGACGTCTGCCACGGCAAGCGCTACAACCGCGAGACGCTGGAGGTGCTCTACAAGGGCAAGAACATCACCGACGTGCTCGACATGACGGTGGAAGACGCGCACGGCTACCTGAGCGCGGTGCCTGCCATCGCGCGCAAGCTGCAGACGCTGCTCGACGTCGGCCTCGGCTACATCCGGCTCGGGCAGAGCGCGACCACCCTGTCGGGCGGCGAGGCGCAGCGGGTCAAGCTGGCGCTCGAGCTCAGCAAGCGCGACACCGGCCGCACGCTGTACATCCTCGACGAGCCGACCACCGGCCTGCATTTCGCCGACATCGCGCTGCTGCTGAAGGTGCTGCACCAGCTGCGCGACGCGGGCAACACGATCGTCGTCATCGAGCACAACCTGGACGTCATCAAGACCGCCGACTGGCTGATCGACATGGGCCCCGAGGGCGGCGCCGGCGGCGGAACGATCGTCGCCAGCGGCACGCCGGAGGAGGTGGCGGCCAACCCCGCGAGCCACACCGGCCACCACCTTCGTCCGCTGCTCGCGCCGCCACCCGTGGCGCGGCGCAGGTAGCGGCCACGGCGCGAGCAGGGTGCTCGCTCGCTGGCTAGACTGCGGCGCATCCATCGAAGGAGCGCGCCCATGGGCCAGACCGTCGACTACTACTTCGCGCCGAACTCCCCGTGGACCTACCTCGGGCACCAGCGCTTCACCGAGATCGCGCGCGCCGCCGGCGCCGCCGTCAGGGTGCGGCCGGTCGATCTCGGTGGCAAGGTGTTCCCGGTGACGGGCGGCCTGCCGCTCGCCAAGCGCGCCCCGCAGCGTCAGGCCTATCGGCTGCTCGAGCTGAAGCGCTTCGGCGAGTTTCTCGGCCAGCCGATCAACCTGCAGCCGCGCTACTTCCCGGTCAATGGCGACGATGCGGCGCAGCTCATCATCGCCGTCGACATGCACGACGGCAGCGACGCCGCGATGGCGCTGACCGGCGCCATGCTGCGCGCGGTCTGGGTCGAGGACCGCAACATCGCCGACGCCAACGAACTGGCGGCGATGCTGGCCGCGCTGAAGCTGCCGGCGGCCCGGCTCGACGATGCGCAGTCGCAGGCGGTGCACGAACGCTACGAGGCCGACACGCAGCAGGCGATTGCCGCCGGCGTGTTCGGCGCGCCGAGCTATGTGATCGACGGCGAGATCTTCTGGGGGCAGGACCGGCTCGACTTCGTCGCCCGGCGGCTGGCGGCATGAGAAGCGCGCGCCCGGGGCCTGCGCCGGCGGCAACG
>DASWVR010000156.1:0-46110 GCA_036401155.1 Piscinibacter sp.
TCAATGCACCACCAGCACCGGCACCTCGCTGCGTGTCACGACCTCGCGGGTGTGCGAGCCCCACAGCAGTTCGGCCACGACCCCGCGGCCGTGGGTGGCCATCACGATCATGTCGCAGCGGTGTTCGCGCGCCGCCGCGAGGATCGCCGCGCTGACGCCGCTCGCCTGCGTCGCCACGCCGCGGAACGGCACCCCCGCCTGGCGCGCCCGCTGCTCGAAGCGGCCCAGTACGCTGCGGGCATGCGCCTGCAGCCCGGCATCGGCGCCGGCCGTGGTCGGCTCGGCCGCGAGGCCCGGCGGTGGCGGCGCAAACGGCTCGACGATGAAGCCCGTGATGGACGCGCCGAGCTGGCCCGCCAGCGCGATGCTCGCGCTGAAGGCATGCTCGTCGAGGTTGCCACCGTCGACGGGCACCAAGAGGCGCTCGATCATGCTGCCGGCCTTCCGATGCGATGGACAAGCACACTCTAGGCCGAGCCCTCGCGTGCGGCACTTGTCCGCGATCAAGGCTTGCCTTGATGGCTCTCAAGCCCGGCACGCGCTCGCTCCATAGACTGGGCGCATGGACTGGATGGAAATCGCGCAATGGCTGGTCGCCGCCGGCGGCAGCATCATCGTCTTGGTCGCCCTGGTTGCCGGCACGCTCGACCTGCTGTTGAACCATCCGGACCGTTCCGCTTCAAAGAGCGGACCGCCGTAAAGGAACTCCGTGAAACACATGTCCTCGACCCGCCGCCATGTCCTCGCCGCCGGCGCCGCGCTGCTGGCCGCGCCGCCGCTGTTCGCCGCCGCGCCCAAGACCCCGATGCAGATGTGGAAGTCGCCCACCTGCGGCTGCTGCAAGGACTGGGTGGCTCACGTCGAAGCCGCCGGCTTCTCGGTGACGACCTACGACGAGGGCAACACCGATGCGCGCAAGAAGCTCGGCATCCCGCTGAGCCTCGGTTCGTGCCACACCGTGAAGGTGGGCAACTACGCGCTCGAGGGCCATGTGCCGGCGCGCGAGATCCGCCGCCTGCTGCGCGAGAAGCCGAAGGCGGTCGGGCTGGCCGTGGCAGGCATGCCGCTCGGATCGCCCGGCATGGACGGACCTTCCTACGGGGGCCGCAAGATGGCCTACGACGTGCTCCTCGTGCTGGCCGACGGCAGCTCGAAGGTCTACCAGCACTACCCCGCCTAAGCGCAACAGCGCCCACCTTGTTCCGTTCGCGCTGAGCTTGTCGAAGCGCCGGCTGCGGGCCACGAGGGGCTTCGGCAGGCTCAGCCCGAACGGGGAGTGGCGCTTGACTGGACGGCATTGCCCCTGAGCGGGGGTTCTGGAGCTACCTCGCCCGGGCTTCGAGCCAGCGCGCCGCCAGCGACGGCGCATCGAACGCGCCCGCCGCATCGACCACGAGCGCGTCGGCCGCCTCGTCCGCCTCGTCCGCATCGAGCGCTTCGTCCGCCGGCGCCAGGCGTTCAAGCACCGCCACGTCGGCCTCTGACGCATCGCCGCCGCGCGCCTGCCGCCGTTCCAGGCGCTCGCGCAGGAGCTGCAGCGGCGCGGTGCAATCGATGATGCTGAACGGAACGTGCAGCCGCTGCGCCAGTGCCGCGAACGCGCCTCGCTCCGACGACCGCAGGAATGCGGCGTCGACGATCACCGGCCAGCCCGCGCGCAGCGCGGTCTCGGCCACCTGCGCCAGCCGCGCGTAGGTGCGCTGCGTGGTCGCGCCGTCGTAGATGCCACCGGGCACGCGGCCGTGCGATCGCTGCAGCGCGCTCAGCCCGAACAGGCGCTTGCGCTCGACGTCGGAGCGCACGCGCAGCGCGCCTGCGGCCTCGACGAGGCCTTGCGAGACGAAGGTCTTGCCCGTTCCCGGCAAGCCGTGGGTGATCGCAAGCCGCGCGTCGCGGCCGTGCGCCAGCGACCGTGCGACCGCCAGATAGTCGCCGGCGCCGCTCGTGGCGGCAGAGTGCAGCCGCTGCCCCTGCCCGATCGCCGCCACCTGGGCGCGCACCAGTGCACGGCAGACCATGAAGAACCGCAATGCGGGCAAGCCGGCATAGTCGCCACTCGTCTCGAGATACGCGTTGAGCAGGCGGAACCCCAGCCCGCGCCGCTCATGCGCCATCAGGTCCATGACCAGGAAGGCCACGTCGTCGAGCACGTCGATCCAGCGCAACTCCTCGTCGAACTCGATGCCGTCGAAGGCGCCGGCCTGCTCGCCGTGCTCGCCGAGCTGCAGCACGTTGGCCAGGTGCAGGTCGCCGTGGCACTCGCGAACGCCGCCGTCCTGCCGGCGCGACTCCCACCACGGGGCGAGCGACTGCAGCTCGGCCTGCAGCCACGCGCGCAACGCACGCGTGTCGCCGTGACCCGCCAGCGGGTCGAGTGCGTCGATCAGGCGGCCGGCGATGCGCTGGTGCACCGCCGCCGAGCCGAAGCGGCTGTCGGGGGCGGCCACCGCGGCCTCGGCGTGGAAACCGGCGAGCCGCTGCGCCATCGCATCGACGTGCTGCGGTCCGAGCGTGCCGGCAGCCAGCATCTCGCTCCACAAGGCGCCGTCCGGAAAGCGCCGCATGCGCACCGCCACGTCGAGCACCGGCCCGCCGGCGCCGAAGGCGGGTCCGCGTGGGCCATCGCAAACCTCGATCACATCCAGATACAGCGAGGGCGCGAGGCGGCGGTTCAGGCGAACCTCCTCGTCGCAACAGCGGCGGCGCGCCGCGAGGCTCGTGAAATCGAGGAAGGGCAGGCGCACCGGCTTCTTCAGCTTGTAGGCGAGCGTCGGCGTCAGCAGCACCCACGAGATGTGGGTTTCGATCAGGCGCACCGGCGCGCCCTCGGCCGCCTCGAGCTCGGCCTGCAGGGCGGCCACGCGATCGCGCGCCGAGGCCAGCGTGTCGTCGTCAGCGGGGCTTGAAGTGGTGTTCATTTGAGCAGCCGGTACGCTCTTGCGATGCATCAAGGCAGCGCACGCGCAGCGGCATAGATTCAATGCAGCCCCGCCATCATGGAGAGCCGCCATGGCCAATGCAAGCACCGCCTTCTCCCCGCTGACGCTGGACCCGACGCTGTTCCAGCCGGCCTTCGATCTGTCGAGCACCTTCACCCAGGGCCTGCTGCAGGCGCAGCGCATGCAACTGGACGCCTTCGTCGCATGGCAGCAGGCGCTCGCGGCGATGGGCCAGGAACTCTTTGACGAATGGGTGTGCCACTGCGCCGGGGGCGTGCCCATCGATGCCTGATGGCTGCGGTTCCCGTTCCTGTTGACACCGTCTTCCACGCCCGTGGACTCGCCAAGGTCTACCGCACCGGCGAAGTGGAAGTGCACGCGCTGCGTGAGGTCGACCTCGACGTCGCACGCGGCGAGTTCATCGTGCTGCTCGGGCCCTCGGGCAGCGGCAAGTCGACGCTGCTGAACATCCTCGGCGGGCTCGACGTGCCGAGCGCCGGCGAAGTGATGTTCTGCGATCACAACCTCAGCACTGCCAGCGAATCCGAACTCACCTCGTACCGCCGCCACCACGTCGGCTTCGTGTTCCAGTTCTACAACCTCATTCCGAGCCTCACCGTGCGCGAGAACGTCGCGCTCGTCACCGACATCGTCGATGACCCGATGCCGGTGGACGAGGCGATCGATCGTGTCGGCCTCACGCCGCGGCGCGACCACTTCCCGGCGCAGCTGTCGGGCGGCGAGCAGCAGCGCGTGGCGATCGCGCGTGCCATCGTCAAGCGTCCGGAGGTGCTCCTGTGCGACGAGCCGACCGGCGCGCTCGACTATCACACCGGCAAGCTCGTGCTGGAGGTCATCGCGCGCATCAACGAGGAGATCGGCACGACGGCGATCGTCATCACGCACAACGCGGCGATCGCCGGCATGGCCGACCGGGTGATCTACCTCGGCGACGGTCGCATCCAGCGCATCGAGGTCAACCCGCGCAAGCTGAAGCCGTCGGAGCTGTCGTGGTGAGGATGATCGGAATGGCCGAACCCATTCGGGCTGAGCTTGCGCTTCGACAGGCTCACGATGATCGGAATACCAAACCCGTTCGGGCTGAGCTTGTCCTTCGACAGGCTCAGGATGATCGGAATACAGAATCCGTTCGGGCTGCGCTTGTCCTTCGACAGGCTCAGGATGATCGGAATACAGAATCCGTTCGGGCTGAGCTTGTCCTTCGACAGGCTCAGGATGATCGGAATACAGAATCCGTTCGGGCTGAGCTTGTCGAAGCCCTGGTGGCGTACTGCCGGCGCTGCCCCTTCGACACGGGGCCTTCGACAAGCTCAGTCCCCTGCTCAGGGCGAACGGCAGTTCATGTGTCTCGGGTAGCGCTCGGCACGATGGATCCCGGCTATCGCCGGGATGACGTCGCATGAAAGCCCTCGACAAGAAGCTGCTGCGCGACCTGCGGCTGATGTGGAGCCAGGCGATCACCATCGCGCTGGTGGTGGCGAGCGGCATCGGCGGCTTCATCACCAGCCTGTCGGCGGTCGACTCGCTGGCGCTCGCGCGCGACCGCTTCTACGCCGAGGGCCGCTTCGCCGACGTGTTCGCCGGCGTCAAGCGCGCGCCCAACGCGCTGGCCGACGAGCTGCGCGAGGTGCGCGGCGTGGCCGACGTGCAGACCACGCTGGAGCAGATCGTGCGTGTGGAGATCCCCGGCCTCGCCGACCCGATCATCGGCCAGCTCATCGGCATGGACCGGCGCCGCCCGCATCGCATGAACCGAGTCACCGTGAGCAGCGGGCGCGCACTCGACGGCGCCGGCGGCGCACGCGCGGACGGCAGCCTCGAGGCGCTGGTGTCCGAAGCATTCGCACAAGCTCATTCGCTGCGGCCGGGCGCGCGGCTGAACGCGCTCATCAACGGCAAGCAGCGCTCGCTGGTGGTCGTGGGCACCGCCTTGTCGCCCGAGTTCATCTTCGCCGGCCTGTGGGGCATGCCCGACACACGCGGCTTCGGCATCTTCTGGATCGATCGCGAAGCGCTCGCGGCCGCCTACGACATGGACGGCGCGTTCAACCGCGTCGCGCTCAAGCTCGCGCCGGGCGCCTCCGAGCAGGCCGCCATCGACGGCGTGGCCCGGCTGCTGTCGCGCTACGGCGGGCGCGAGGCGCACGGCCGCGCGGAGCAGGGCTCGCACGCGATGCTCGACAACGAGATCAAGGAGCAGCGCGTGCTCGGCACCGTGCTGCCGGCGATCTTTCTCGGCGTCGCCGCGTTCCTGCTCAACGTCGTGGTGTCGCGGCTCGTGGCCACGCAGCGCGAGCAGATCGCGGCGCTGAAGGCGCTCGGCTACCCCAACCTCTCGATCGGGCTGCACTACCTCAAGCTGGTGCTGCTGATCGTCGCGTTGGGGCTGGCGCTCGGCGTCGCGCTCGGCGACCGGCTGGGAACGATGTTCACCGGGCTGTATGCGGAGTTCTTCCACTTTCCGAGCTTCGAACACCGCATTGCGCCGTGGCTGCTGGTCACGAGCGTGGGCATCACCGTGGCCACCGCAGTGCTGGGCACGCTGAACGCCATCGTCGCGACGGTGCGGCTGCCCCCGGCCGAGGCGATGCGCCCGCCCGCACCCGCTCGCTACCGCCGCACGCTGCTCGAAACGCTGGGCATCCAGCGCATGGGGCCGGCCATGCGCATGATCGTGCGCAACATGGAACGGCGGCCGCTGCGCACGGCGCTGGCCATCGGCGGCGTGGCGGCGGCGGTGGCGATCGTGATCATGGGCAACTTCTTCCGCGACGCGATCGAGGTGGTGGTCGACACGCAGTTCAACCTCGGCCTGCGCGGCGACGTGACGGTGTGGACCGCCGAGGCGGTCGACGACGGCGTGCGCCACGAGCTCGCGCGGCTGCCCGGCGTGACGATGGTCGAGTCGACGCGCTTCGTGCCGGTGACCTTCTCCAACGGCCACCTGCGCGAGCGCAGCATGATCCGCGGCTACGCGCCGCGTCCCGAGCTCTACCGCGTGATCGACGTCGACCGCCGCGAGACGCTGCTCGACGGCCGCGGCCTGGTGCTCACCGACCGGCTGGCCGACAAGCTCGGGCTGAAAGTGGGCGATCGCGTGGAGGTCGAGGTGCTCGAAGGACGCGAGCGACGGATCGAGATGCGCGTGGACGCCACGGTGCGCGAGATGTTCGGCCTGAACGCCTACATGGACCGCCGCGCGCTCAACCGCGCGCTCGGCGACGGCGACGTCTCCACCGGCTACGTGCTGGCGGTCGAGCGCGGGTCCGAGGCGCTTGTGCTCGACGCGAGCAAGGCCCTGCCGCGCGCGGCAGGCGCCTGGAGCAAGGCCACGATGCTGCGCAACATGGAAGAGATCAGCGCGCGCAACGTTCGCATCATGAGCACCATCCTCACGCTGTTCGCCACCGTGATCGCGGTCGGCGTGGTCTACAACAACGCGCGCATCGCGCTGGCCGAACGCGCCTGGGAACTCGCGAGCCTGCGCGTGCTCGGCTTCAGCCGCGCCGAGGTCTCGGGCCTGCTGCTGGGCGAACTGGCCATCGTCATCGCGATCGCGCTGCCGATCGGCATGCTGCTCGGCTGGGGCCTCACCCAGCTGATCACCGAGCTGCTCAAGTCCGACCAGTTCTTCTTTCCGGTGGTGATCCGCGCGCGCACCTTCGCCTGGGCCGGCCTGTGCGTGGTGGCCGCTGGCGTGGCAAGTGCGCTCGTGGTGCGGCGGCGCATCGACCGGCTCGACATGGTGGCCGCCTTGAAGACGAGGGATTGATATGAAGAAGAGAACCTGGCTCATCGCTGGCGGCGCCATCGTCGCGGCCGCCGCCCTGCTGGCCTGGGCCTTCGCGCCGCGGCCGGTCGAGGTGGAAACCGCGACGGTCTCGCAAGGCCGCTTCGAGACGACCATCGACGAGGACGCCAAGACGCGGCTGCACGAACGCTACGTGGTCTCGGCGCCGCTGGCGGGCATGCTCGCGCGCATCACGCTTCGCGAAGGCGACACCGTGCGGGCCGACGACGTTCTTGCGAGCCTGCGCCCGGTGCTCTCGCCGATGTTCGACGAGCGCACGCTGCGCGAGCAGCAGCTGCGCGTGGAGATCAGCGAGGCGCAGGTGCAGCGCGTGATCGCGCGTGTCGAGCGTGCACGCGTGGGGCTGCAGCAGGCCCGCAACGAGGTGCAGCGCAGCGAACAGCTGGCCCGCCAGGGCTTCGTCTCGACCACCAAGCTCGAGACCGATCGCCTCGCCGCGCTGGCGGCGCAGAAGGAACTGGAGGCGGCCGAGCAGGAGCGCCATGTGGCGGCCCACGAACTCGAGCAGTCGCGCGCCGCGCTGGTCGCCGTGCGCAACCCCGAGCGCTCGGCCGCGCGTGCGTTCGTGCTTCGCGCGCCGACCGCCGGCCGGGTGCTGAAGGTGCTGCAGACCAGCGAGGCCGCGGTCGCGCTCGGCACGCCGCTGATGGAGATCGGCGACACCGCCGGGCTCGAGGTGGTGGCCGAGCTGCTGACCACCGACGCGCTGCAGGTGAAGGCCGGCAGCCCGGTGATGATCGAACGCTGGGGCGGCGATGACCTGCTGGAAGGGCGGGTGCGGCGCGTCGAGCCCGCGGCCTTCACCAAGGTGTCGGCATTGGGCGTGGAGGAGCAGCGGGTCAAGGTGCTGATCGACATCGCGAGCGCGCCCGAGCGCTGGCGCGCCCTGGGCGACGGCTTCCGTGTCGGCGTGCGCATCGTGACGAGTTCGATCGACGACGCCGTGCGGGTGCCGGTGAGCGCGGTGTTCCCGTTGCCTCAGGGCGAGGCGGAACCGCGCGCGGCGATGGCGGTCTTCACCGTGCAGCAAGGTCGCGCGCAGGTCACGCCGGTGCAGGTGGGCGCACGCAACGGCGTGCATGCGTGGGTCCAGTCAGGGCTGCAGCCCGGCGACACGGTGATCGTCTATCCGCCGCCGGCGGTGAATGACGGCGTACGCGTCAAGCCGCGCAAGGTCTGAGTGCCGGCCTTTGGCCGGCTCTCAGACCCCATCCCCCTATTGCACCGCTCCCCCAGCCCCCTCCGCGAGGGGGCTCCAGCAAGTTCGACCGCTCCCTCCAGCCTCCCTCCAGGAGGGAGGCTCCAGGATGTTCGACGAGCCGTCCTGACGGCCGGCCGCGATGGGGCGAAGCCGGTATCGTGAAGCGGCGCCGCGGTGAGTGTCGTCCAACGTGCTGGCCCTGGCCGACCTGCGTGGAGGCCGGATCCAGGGTGCGGCGGTGCTGGTACCGTAGGCGACTGCCGTTGCGCGAGATCAACACCCGCCCCGCACCCGACTCGAACAATGGTGCAGGCTCACCGCCGGAGAGATGCCATGACCTACCGCAGCCTGCTCGTCCTGCTCGACCAGGACCCGCTGTGCGTCGAGCGCACCCGGGTCGCCGTGCGCCTCGCGAAGGACCTGGACTGCCATCTGGTCGGCGTCGCGCCCACGGGGCTGATCGACATGCCCGCGGCGCCCGAGGCCGCCAGCACGCTGGCCGAGTTCGCCGCCCTGGCCTGGGAAAGCCTGCGCGACCAGGCCGAACGCGCCACGCTGCGCTTTCGCGAGGAGTGCCTCGCGGCGGGGCTGAAGTCCTTCGAAGCGGTGGTCGACGAAAACGACAAGGCGTCGTCGCTGGTGCGGCATGCCCACTGCAGCGACCTGACGGTGCTGAGCCAGGCCGATCCGAAGGCGGCCAACTTCAGGCTGGCGCAGGAGTTCGTCGAACAGGTCGTTCTCTACAGCGCCCGCCCGACGCTGATCCTGCCGTATGCCGGCCGCTTCGACAACGTCGGCACGCGCGCGCTGATCGCCTGGGACGACAGCCGCGAGGCCGCGCGTTCGGTGTCCGACGCGTTGCCGCTGCTGCGCCGCGCCGCGCAGGTGCAGGTGCTGAGCTGGAACGAAGCCGGAGGCACGCCCGACAAGACGTTGCGTCCGCGGCTGGACGCGCTGCAGCAGTGGCTGCTCTGGCAGGGCGTGGTTGCCGACGTGGCGGTGGAATCCACCGAGATCGGCATCGCCGAGGCCATGCTGTCGCGGGCGTCCGACCTCCAGGCCGATCTGATCGTGATGGGCGCCTACGGTCACGCCCGCTGGGCCGAACGGGTGCTCGGCGGCGCCACGCGCGGGTTGCTGGCGTCGATGACGGTGCCGGTGCTGATGTCGCATTGAGAAGGCGCCATCCTCCATGACCTCGATCCGCTCGGTCCTGCTGCACCTGGACAACACGCCTTCGGCCGCGGCTCGGCTGGCCTTCGCCTGCGGCGTCGCGGCGAAACACGAGGCCGCCTTGCCGGTCATGTTCGCCGCCGCGTCGGCGCAGCGGCCGGTGCAGCTCGCGCTGGCCGAGGGCCCGGCCGCGGTGCTGCAGTCGATGCACGAGGCCGACGTCGAGCGGGCGCGGGCCTTGTTCGACCGCGCCGTCACCCACGGCGGGCCGGCGATGCGCTGGCTCGACGCCGGCGACGCCGATCCCGCCGACGCCTTCACCCGCCAGGCGCTGTACGCCGACCTGCTGGTGCTGGGGCAGCACGACCCGTCGCTGGCGCCGGCGGGCAGCGCGCCCGCGGGTTTCGTCGAGTCGGTGATCCTCGGCAGCGGCCGCCCGGCGCTGATCCTGCCGCACAGCGGGCAGTTCGCGACCGTCGGGCGCGACGTGCTGATCGGCTGGAACGCCACGCCGCAGGCCGCGCGCGCCGTCTCGGCCGCCCTGCCCTGGCTGCGCGAAGCGCGCCGCGTGCACGTGCTGGAGGCGGTCGACGAGCCGCGCCATGCCCACGGCGGCGGGCTCGACATCGCGCAGTACCTGCAGTTCCACGGCATCGTGCCGGCGCTGCACCGGCACCGCCCGCTGACCGACGCGGGCGACGTGATGCTCTCGCTGGCCAGCGACGTCGATGCCGATCTGCTGGTGATGGGCTGCTACGGCCACAGCCGCGCGCGCGAACTGGTGCTCGGCGGCGCCTCGCGCACCGTGCTGCAGACCATGACCCTGCCGGTGCTGATGGCGCATTGATCCGCGCGCGCTGCGAGCGTGCGTGCGACGGGCGATCACATCGCCCTGGTGCTGTCATGGATTTCCGTGCGAGGCGACCCCCTGTTCCGCGAAGCGCGCGGAAGCTGCTAACCTTGCCGGCGCCGCGCAGCTGATGCTGGCACCCCTGCCACCCGCCCCACCGACGTGACCGCCGCACCACAGCACATAGCCGTCCTCGACGACGAGGTCGATATCACCCAGTTGCTCGGCAACTACCTCCAAAGCCACGGTTTCCGTGTCAGCCAGCTGCATTCCGGACGCGCACTGATGGAATTGATGGCCGCCGACCCGCCGGCCCTGGTGCTGCTCGACCTCGGCCTGCCCGGCGAAGACGGCTTTGCCATCGCACGCCAGCTGCGCGAGCACTGGCACTGCGGCCTCGTCATCGTCACCGGCCGCGGCGATGCGATCGACAAGGTGGTCGGGCTGGAGGTCGGGGCCGACGACTACGTGACCAAGCCCTTCGACCTGCGCGAGCTGCTCGCCCGCGTGAAGGCGGTGCTCAGGCGCATGTCCCCGGCCGAGGCCAATCCCGGCGCCGCCCCGGCGGCGGCGCGCAGCAAGCTGCGTTTTGCCGGCTGGGAACTCGATACCGCGGCGCGCCGGCTGGTCAGCCCGCAGGGGCAGGAGGTGGCCCTCACCACCGGCGAATTCGACCTGCTCAGCGCCTTTGCGCTGCACCCCGGCCGCGTGCTGTCGCGCGACTTCCTGCTCGAGCAGACGCGTGGCCGCGAGGCCGGCCCCTTCGACCGCACGATCGACGTGCAGGTCGGGCGCCTGCGAAAGAAGCTCGAAGCCGACGCCGAAGACCCGCAGATCATCAAGTCGGTGCGCGGGGCCGGCTACATTCTGGTGCCCCCGGTGACGGGAGGGTGAGCCGCCGATGACACCCCCGCCCTACGGCCCGCCGCCGGCCCTGCCCGCCGGCATCGAGGAGCGCACGGTCTTCCGTGCGCTGTTCTTCGCCTACCCCGATTCGCTGCTGCTGGTCGACCACGGCGGCGCCATCGTGCTGGCCAATCCGGCCGCCGGCAAGCTGCTGGGCTACACGGTCAACGAGCTGACGGCGATGAGCGTCGACGCGCTGGTGCCCGACGCGATCCGTCCGCAGCACGCCGCCTACCGCGAAGCCTATGCCAAGGCGCCGCGTCCGCGCCCGATGGGCACGCAGATGGAGCTGGTGGCCAAGCGCAAGGACGGCTCGGAGGTGATGGTCGAGATCGCCCTCAGCCCGCTGCAGGCCCACGGCCTGCCCTTCGTGGTGGCCGCCATCCGCGACATCGGGGCCTACCCCCGCGTCAAGCAGGCGCTGCAGCGCGCGCGCTACAGCGAGCATCTGGCGCAGCTCGGCCGGCTGGCGGTGGACGCGCGCGACCCGCAGGTGCTGCTCGACCACGTGCCCGACATCGCCGCCGAAGCCCTGCAGGTCGAGGTGGCCATGGTGTTCCTCCTCGACAGCAACCGCCTCGAGCTGCGCGTGGCCGGCGGCATCGGCATGGTGCCCGGCGAGAAGCTCGGCACCCGGCTGGCCAACCGACCGGACACGCCGCCCGGCTTCGTGCTGTCGCAGGGCCGCCCGGTGATCGTGGCGGACTACCGCACCGAGCAGCGCTTCAAGGTGCCGCAGGGCTACCTCGACGCGGGGCTGGTGAGCGGGCTGTCGGTGCCGCTGTCCGACCGTGGCCGCATCATCGGCGCGCTGACCGTGCGCTCTCGCGAAGCCAAGCGTTTCGGCGACGACGAGGTGCGTTTCCTCGAATCGCTGTCCAACCTGCTGGCCACCAGCCTGCAACGCGCGCAGAGCGAGGAAGCGCTCAACCACGCGCAGCGGCTCGAAAGCGTGGGCCAGCTGACCGGCGGCATTGCGCACGACTTCAACAACCTGCTGACCGTCATCCAGGGCAACTTGCAGGTGCTCGAGGAACTGCCCGCGCTGGCCGAAGACGCCTACGGCCAGCAGCTCGTGGGCGCGGCGGCACGCGCCACGAAGCGCGGCGCCGAGCTGACGAGCAAGCTGCTCGCGTTCTCGCGGCGCCAGGTGCTGCAGCCGAGCCCCGTGGACGTGAGCATGCTGCTGCACTCGCTGTCGGACATGCTGCGACGCACGCTCGACCAGCGCATCGTCATCGAGGTCGATGCGCCGGCCTCGTGCCCGCCGGTGCTGGCCGACCCCGGGCAGCTCGAATCGGCACTGCTGAACATCGCCATCAACGCGCGCGACGCGATGCCCGAGGGCGGCACGCTGCGCTTTCGCGGCGAAGCCTGCCCGACGCTGCCCGCGCCGGTGCGCCGCGAACTCGACGACCCGAGCGCACCCGACGACCACTTCGTCGCGATCTCGATCGCCGACACCGGCACCGGCATGCCCGACGCGGTGAAGGAGCGCGCCTTCGAACCCTTCTTCACGACCAAGGAAGCGGGCCGCGGCACCGGGCTCGGCCTGAGCACCGTCTACGGCTTCGTCAAGCAGTCCAAGGGCGCGATCGCCATCCGCAGCGCGCCCGGCCAGGGCACCACCATCACGCTGTACATCCCGCGCCCCTGGGACGCCGATGACGCACCCGACCTCGGCGTGATCGCCGGCGACGCCGTGCCCCCCGGCCTGAAGGTGTTGCTGGTCGAGGACGACACCGAGGTGCGCACCGTGGTGCGGACCTTCCTCAACACGCTGGAGTGCCAGATCACGGCGGCCTCCAGCGGCGAGCAGGCCCTGCTCGCGCTCGGTCCGAGCGCCGACTTCGACCTGCTGCTCACCGACATCGCACTCGGTCCGGGCATGCGCGGCACCCAGCTTGCCGCCGAGGCGCAGAAGCGCTTCCCGCGGCTGGCGGTGCTGCTGATGTCGGGCTTCTCGTCCGAGCTGCTCGACGCCGACCGCGACTCGCCGCCGAGCTGGGAGCTGCTGCGCAAGCCCTACTCGCGAGAGGAGCTGGCGCGGGCGATCGTGAAGGTGCTGGCGACGCGCTGACCGACGCGTTCGCCGGCGTGCGTCACGCCACCTTCGGCAGCGGCTGCCGCAGCGCAGCCAGCGCCTCGAAGTCGGCCAGGGGCAGCGGCCGGCCGAAGTGGTAGCCCTGAAGTTCGTCGCAGCCCTGGCGCTGCAGATAGTCGGCCTGCTCGGCCGTTTCCACGCCCTCGGCGACGACGCGCAACTGCAGCCGGCGCGCCAGGCCGATGATGGCGTCGACGATGGTCGACCCGTCGGGGCCGCGGCCGATGCTGCGCACGAAGGACTGATCGATCTTCAAGGTGTCGATCGGAAACCGCTGCAGGTAGCCCAGGCTCGAATAGCCGGTGCCGAAGTCGTCGAGCGCGAGCGACACGCCGATCGCCTTGAGCCGCCGCAGCATCGCCTCGGTGGCCTGCGGCTTCTCCATCAGCATGCTCTCGGTCAGCTCGACCTCCAGACAGTCGGCCGGCACGCGGTGGCGGCTCAGCGCCTGGTGCAGCACCACGTCGAGGTCGCCGGCGGCGAACTGCCGCGCCGACACGTTGATCGCCAGGCGCGGGGCCGGCTGGCCGGCGTCCATCCACAGGCGGATCTGCCGGCAGGCGCTCTCGATGACCCAGTTGCCGATCGCCAGGATCAGGCTGCTGCGCTCGGCCACCGGAATGAACTCGCCCGGCGGCACCAGCGCGCCGCCGAGGCGCTGCCAGCGTAGCAGCGCCTCGGCTCCGGCCAAGCGGCCGGTCTTCGCGTCCACCTGCGGCTGATAGTGCAGCAGGAACTCGTGGCGCTCCAGCGCGCGGCTCAGCGAGGCCTCCAGTTCGAGCTTGGCGACCGCCTTGGCATTCAGGTCGCTGGTGTAGAAGCAGAAGCGGTTGCGGCCCTGGTCCTTGGCGCGGTACATCGCCGCATCCGCATCGCGCAGCATCTCGACCGCACTCGCGCTGCCGTCGTCCGGGTGCACGCTGATGCCGATGCTCGCCGTCACATAGGCCTCGTGGCCGCCGGCCAGCCGCATCGGCTCGGCCACGGCGCGCAGCAGGTCGCGCGCGACGATGGCCGCTTCGCCCGGCTCGCCCAGCGACTCGAGCACGACGAGGAACTCGTCGCCGCCCAGGCGCCCGAGCGTGTCCTCTTCGCGCATGCGCGCGCGCAGCCGCTTGGCCACGCACACCAGCAGCTCGTCGCCGGCCGGGTGGCCGAGGCTGTCGTTGACCGTCTTGAATCCGTCCAGGTCGATGTACAGGATGGCCGTTCGGCTGCGCCGGCGGTGCGCGCGTTCCAGCGCATGCTCCAGGCGCAGCTGCAGCAGGCGGCGGTTCGGCAGGTCGGTCAGCGGGTCGTAGTGTGCGAGCCGCTCGAGTTCGGCCTCGCTGCGCTTGATGCGCGAGATGTCGGTGCACACGCCGACGTAGTTGCTCAGCTCGCCGGCCTCGTCGTGCACCGCGCTGATGGTGAGCCACTGCGGATAGACGTCGCCGTTCTTGCGCCGGTTCCACACCTCCCCTTGCCAGCTGCCGTTCTCGCGCACCGAGCGCCACAGCGCGGCGTAGAACGCGGCGTTGTGCAGCCCGGACTGCAGCAGCCGCGGCGTGTGCCCGAGCACGTCCTCCTTGGCGTGTCCGGTGATCTCGCAGAAGGCGCGGTTGACGGCCTGGATGCGCGCCCGCACGTCGGTGATGACCACGCCGTCGCGTGTGCTCTCGAAGGCCATCGCCCACTGGCGCCGCGTGTCCTCGGCGCGCTTGCGCTCGGTGATGTCGCGGCTCACGCCGAACGTGCCCGCGATGTGGCCCCGCGCGTCGCGCAGCGGCCCCATGGTATTGAGAAAGACACGTTCGCCGTCGACCGTGTTGATGACGATCTCGCTTTTCGTCACCTCGCCGGCGCGTATCACTTCGGCGTCGAGCGCGGCCACGCGCGCGGCATCGATCGCCGGCATGCAGGCCTGCGGCGGGTGCCCGATCAGTTGATCCACGGGGCGCCCGAGCAGGCGGCAGGTCTCGCTGTTGACGAACAGGTAGCGGCCGTCGAGGTCCTTGGCGTAGATCGCATCGGTGGACCCGTTGGTGATGGCGTCGAGCAGCCGCCAGGCGCGCAGCTTGTCTTCCTGGTCGGCCCGCTGGTGCCGCTCGATCTGCAGGGCGCGGCGCTGCCACACGAGATACAGCGCCGCCCCCGCCAGCGCCAGCGCGAGCGCATCCACCACGGCGATCCATGCCGCGTCTTGCCACACCTTGGCGTCCAGGTCGCCCTTGGGCAGCTCGGCCAGCACGAACCAGTCGGTGTCCGGCACCGGCACGGCGGCCGCGAGCGACGGCTGCCCCGACGCGTCCTGGCCGTCGAGAACGTCTTGCGGTGCGCCCGCCGGCGCGAACAGCTGCGCCGCTGCCAGCGGGCTGGACGCCAGCGCGACGTGGGTGTGCGTGTCGCCCCGCCCGCCGGAGACCTCGTTGAGGAACACCAGGTCGTCGCCCTCGCGCCGCAGCAGCAGGATGCGCGGGCTGCGGTCGATGCCGGCGCGCGCATACAGCAGCGGCAGCAACTCCTTGTGCGGATCGGCGCGCAGCACCAGCACCCCTGCCGGCGGGGTGCCGTCGCCCTGCAGCGGCACCAGCACGTCCATGCCGGCGCGCACCGCGTCGCCGTGCGGCAGGTACAGGCCGGTGTCGAGCGTCCGGCCTTCGGCGGCGGCCCGCTGCGCCAGCTGGCGCAGCAGCGGCGAGGGCGGCTCCTGGACGCCGCCGGCCGCCAGCAGCAGGCCGCCTTGTGCGTCGAGCACGAGGATGTCGCGGTAGTGCGAAGCGCGCATCACGGTGCGCAGCTGGTTGAGCAACCTGTCGCGGCGAGCGTCGTCGGGCTGCCGCCGCCATTGCATGGCGAACGTGTGCAGGTCGGTTTCGCCGACCACCGCGCCGGCTTCGGCCTGCCGGTTGCGCAGCCAGGACGCGATCAGGTCGACCTTGAGTTGCGCGACGGTGCGCAGGTTGAGGGCGGCTTCTTCGCGCGCGTCGCGCGCGGTGCGCGCCACGCCCGCCATGCCGGCCAGCAAGATGATGCCGGCCACCGCCGCGAAGGCCCACGGCAATGCGGCGTGCCCCGGGGGATCGGCGGCCGTGGGCCGCAGCGCCGCGGCCGGCGCCTTGCGCGCGGCCACGGCGTACACGAGCAGCGCCGAGGCGAAGACGAAGGCAAAACCCTTCCACTGCCCGATCGCCGACATCACCGAGATGTCGGTCGCGACGCCGGCGAGGAAGCGGTCGGACAGGCCGATCCATGCGACGCCCAGGGCGGCGTAGAGGGTTCCGATGAGGGCAGCGCGGCGATCGATGTTCATCTGCAGGGCCGGCCACCGGGGCGCTGTGCTGGGCACGCGCCCTCAGCGCTGTCTGCAGGGGGAGGCCGTGCCCGCCGACGGGGCCGGGCGCGGTACGGCGGCGGGCGCGAATGCGCCCGCAACCATTGCCGATGCCTTTGCCAGCCCTTGGGGATCCATGCGCCTTCCTGCGTCTTCTGTGGCCGGCAGCTTGCCCGCGGGGCGCCGTGCGGGCGTTGATTCGCGTCAAACGCCCCCGGCGCAGGTCACCCGGGGCGGCGCGCAGCGCGCAATCCTGCTCAGAGGCTGTGGGGCCGTGTTCGGGTCACTGCAGCACGACGTTGGTCGGCGCGAGGCTGCGCTGCACGAACTCCGACAGCGCGTCGACATGCGGGATGTGGATGTCGCGGCGTCCCTTTTCGGCAAAGCCGATGATCTTGTCGCGCGCCAGCTTGGACAGAGCGCGGCTGACGGTTTCGAGCGTCATGCCGAGGTAGTTGCCGATTTCGGCACGCGTCATGCGCAGCGTGATCTGGTCGGTGCGCATGCCGCGCTTGGCCAGCGAATCGGCCCAGTAGCGCAGGAAGTCGGCCACGCGGGCGTCGGCCGGCAGGGTGCACACCGACATCAGCGATTCGCGGTCATGCGCGATCTCGCGACTCATCGCCTCGTGCAGCACCGTCAGCAGCGCCGGGTGGACGCCGCAGGCGGTGATCAGCGCGTCGTAGCGGACGACCCAGACCTCGCCGGTGTCCATCGCCACCGCGTCGCAGGAGTACTGGCCGTGGGCGATGCCGTCGAAGCCGAGCCAGTCGCCGCGGAACTTGAGGCCCACCACCTGCTCGCGCCCGTCGGGCGAGAGGTTGACGATCTTGAAGAAGCCAGAGTTGAGGATGTAGAGGTTGCCGAAGCGCTCGCCGGCCTGGTAGATGACGTCGCCGGCGTGCACCACGCGGCGCTGCGGCGCGAGCTTGTCGTTGAGCAGCTTGAGCGTGTCGGCGATGTGCTGGCTGGCGCGCTGGTTGGCCGCGGCGTCGCTCTTGAAGAACCGTGCCGGAACTGCCGCCGCCTGGCGTGCGAAGGGGGACGAAGTGGCGGTCGAGGTGGCGGTGCTGAGCATTTGGAACTCCTTGGGGCCTGGGGAAACGGTGGCCGTTTGCGATGAGGGAATGCTATGGAGGGGGTCGCAACGGCGTGAGAACGGCCGGCATCGCTCGGTAACGCTGGGTGAACGCTTTGTGTCAACCGCGTATCACCACACGTCAAGGCAGCCAGCCTTGACGGACGTCAAGGCAGGCGAAAGACGCGCCGGTAGTCTTCCGGCACCGTGCAACCGCCGTGGTGCACGCCTTCCTACGCCATGACCCCGAACCTTGCCAACCGCAGCCGCCAGGGCTATGAAACGATGTCGCCGCGCGAAGTCACCGCGCTGCTGATCCATGCCCGCGCCCTGCAACGTGCCGCCCAGGAAGGCACCACGCAGCCGCTGCTGAAGGGCAAGAACTTCGGTCTGCTGTGCGAGGCGGCGGATCATCCCGACGCGCAGCTGTTCCGCCGCGCCGCGGTCGAACTCGGCGCCCACGTGGCGCACATCCGGCCCAGCCTGTCGGAGCTGACCACGCCCCAGGAGGTTCAGCACACGGCGCGCGTGCTCGGCCGGCTCTACGACGCGGTCGAATGCCAGGGCATGCCGCCCGCCCTGGTGCAGCAGGTGGGCGACGATGCCGGCGTGCCCGTCTACGACGGCATCTCCGGCAGCGACCACCCGACGGCGCGCCTGGCCGACCAGCTGGACGGCAGTTCGCCGCCCGAAGACCGGCGGCGCTTCGTGCTGCAGGCCTTGCTGATCGGCACGATCGCGTAGCGCCCTCCGAACCCCCTTTCACCGTTCCCCATGAGCATTCGCAACCTGGATCGGCTGCTGGAGCCGAAGTCCATCGCCGTCGTCGGCGCCTCCGAAAGGGCCGGCAGCGTCGGCGCCACCGTCTGGCGCAACCTGCGCGCGGGCAACTTCGCCGGCACGCTGTACCCGCTCAACCCGAAATACCGCAGCCTCGACGGCGAGACGGTCTACGCACGGCCGTCCGACCTGCCGCAGGCGCCCGACCTCGCGGTGATATGCACCCCCCCGGGCACGGTGGTGGAGCTGATCGCCGAACTCGGCGAACTGGGCACACGCGCGGTCATCGTCATGACGGCGGGACTCACGGCCGTGCAGAAGCAGGCCATGCTCGACGCGGCGCGCAAGCACCTGCTGCGCGTGCTGGGCCCGAACTGCCTCGGCCTGCTGACGCCGCGGCTCGGGCTGAACGCGAGCTTCGCGCACACCGATGCGCTCGCCGGCGGCGTGGCCTTCATCTCGCAGTCCGGCGCGCTCGTCACCGCCGTGCTCGACTGGGCCAAATCGCGGCACATCGGCTTCTCGCACATGGTGTCGCTCGGCGAACGCGCCGACGTCGACTTCGGCGACCTGCTCGACCATCTCGCGAGCGACCCTCAGACGCGCTCGATCCTGCTCTACATCGAGTCGATCGAACATCCGCGCAAGTTCATGTCGGCGGCCCGCGCCGCGGCGCGCAACAAGCCGGTGATCGTCGTCAAGGCCGGGCGCGCCGGCAACGGCGTCAAGGCCGCCGCCTCGCACACCGGCGCGCTGGCCGGCTCCGACGTGGTGTTCGACGCCGCCATCCGCCGCGCCGGCATGCTGCGCGTGGACACGCTGCAGGACCTGTTCATGGCGGCCGAGACGCTGGCGCGCTTCGGCGGAAACCGCGACGAATCGCTGACCGTGATGACCAACGGCGGCGGCGCCGGCGTGATGGCCGCTGACGCCGCGGCGCTCGCCGGCATCCCGCTGCGCGAACTGAGCGAGGGCCTGCGCGACAAGCTCGGCAGCGTGCTGCCGGCCACCTGGTCGCAGGCCAACCCGATCGACATCATCGGCGACGCGCCGGTCGAACGCTACACCGAGACGCTGCAGGCGCTGCTCGCCGATCGCCAGAGCGGCGCGGTGCTGTTCCTGCATGCGCCGACCGCCATCGTGCGCAGCGACGACATCGCGCGCGCCTGCGCGCCGATCGCGCGCCAGGCCGCCAACCGCGTGATGGCGTGCTGGCTCGGCGACGCCGCCGTGGCCGAGGCGCGGCGCATCTTCGAGGAAGCGGGCGTCGCCGACTACGGCACGCCCGAAGAAGCGGTGCGTGCCTTCGCCATGCTGCGCACCTACCACCGCAACCAGGCGCTGCTGCAGGAGGCTCCGACCGCCAGCGAAAACGGCCCGCCCGACACCGAGGCGGTGCGGGTGACCATCGAACGCGTGCTCGCCGAAGGCCGCGAGATGCTCGACGAGCACGAGACCAAGACCGTCCTGCAGGCTTACGGCATCCCGGTCGTGCGCACCGTTTCCGTCGGTCCGTCGGCCGGCGAGGCGGCGGCGGCGGCCGAGGAGCTCGGCTATCCGGTGGTGCTGAAGATCCTGTCGCCGGACATCAGCCACAAGTCCGATGTCGGCGGCGTGCGGCTGAACCTGCGCGACGAGCGCGAGCTCGCGCTGGCCGTGGAGGAGATGCTGGCGCGTGTGCGCGAGCTGCGTCCGCAGGCGCATGTGGCCGGCTTCACCGTGCAGCACATGGTCAAGCGGCCGATGGCGCAGGAGCTGATCATCGGCGCGAGTGTCGACCCGGTGTTCGGCCCGGTGCTGCTGTTCGGCCAGGGCGGCACGGCCGTCGAGGTGCTGGCCGACCGCGCTATCGCGCTGCCGCCGCTGAACCGCGCGCTGGCGCGCGAGATGGTCTCGCGCACCCGCGTGTCCAGGCTGCTTGCCGGCTACCGCGACCATCCGCCGGTGCATCAGGACGCGCTGCACGACGTGCTGGTGGCGGTGTCGCAGATGCTGGCCGACCTGCCGCAACTGGCCGAACTCGACATCAACCCGCTGTGGGCCGACCACGAAGGGGTGATCGCGCTCGACGCGCGGCTGCGCGTGAGCCGCAGCCCGGTGGGGGGCGCCGAACGCTTCTCGATCCTGCCCTACCCGGCCGAGCTGGCCGAGACCGTCGACTGGCACGGGCGAACGCTGCTGCTGCGCCCGATCCGCCCGGAAGACGAGGCGCAGCACATGGCCTTCATCGACCAGCTGAGCTCCGAAGACCTGCGCCTGCGCTTCTTCAGCAGCCGGCGCGAACTGCCGCGCAGCGAACTCGCGCGGCTGGTGCAGATCGACTATGCACGCGAGATGGCCTTCGTCGCGCTCGCGCCGCGCGACGACGGATCGAGCGAAACCCTCGGCGTGGTGCGCGCGATCAGCGACCCCGACAACATCGAGGCCGAGTTCGCGATCATCGTGCGCTCGGACCTGAAGGGCCAGGGCCTCGGCCACCTGCTGCTGGCCAAGATGATCCACTACCTCAGGCGGCACGGCACGCGGCGCATCGTCTGCGACGTGCTGCGCGAGAACCACGCGATGCGCGACCTCGCGCGCACGCACGGCATGGAGCCGGTCGCGTCGCCGGCCGGCGACTCGATACGCTACCTGCGCGTGCTGCAGGGCGATTAGCCGCGCAGCGTCCAAGCATGAAACGGCGGCCCCGTGGGCCGCGCGTATGCACACGCACCCCGGCTCTTCGCCCCCCGTTGAGGTGCGTCAAGAAGCGCCGCGCCCGCGCAAAGAACAATCGGCCCAGCGCTGAGGCTCTCGAAGCGCGTTTTGCATGGAGCACGCAATGCAACTGCGCTTCCTCGGCGGCACCGGGACCGTCACCGGTTCGAAATACCTGGTCGAACACGACGGCCGCCGGCTGCTGGTCGACTGCGGGCTGTTCCAGGGCCTGAAGCAGCTGCGCCTGCGCAACTGGTCGGCGCTGCCGATCCCCGCCAGCTCGATCGACGCCGTCGTTTTGACCCATGCGCACATCGACCACAGCGGCTTCCTGCCGCGGCTCATCGAACTGGGCTTTCGCGGGCAGGTGTACGCCACGCCGGCGACGGTCGAGCTGTGCCACATCCTGCTGCCCGACGCCGGCGGCCTGCAGGAAGAAGAGGCGCGCTACGCCAACCGCCACGGCTTCTCGCGCCACGCGCCGGCACTGCCGCTGTACACGAAGGAAAGCGCGCTGCGTGCGCTCGAACGCTTCAACGTGCGCAAGTTCGACGAGAACTTCGAACCGCTGTCGGGCTTCGAGGTCTGCTTTCACCACGCCGGCCACATCCTCGGCGCGGCCAGCCTGCACCTGCGCTGCGGCGGCCGCTCGGTGCTGTTCTCGGGCGACCTCGGGCGCAGCAACGACCTGCTGATGAAGCCGCCGGCGCCGCCCGTGGGGGCCGACTGCGTGCTGATCGAATCGACCTACGGCAACCGGCTGCACTCGGCCGAGGACCCCCTCGTGAAGCTGGCCGACGTGGTGTGCCGCACCGCCGCGCGCGGCGGCGTGGTCGTGATGCCGGCCTTCGCGGTCGGCCGCGCGCAGACGATGCTGCATGCGATCCACCAGCTGAAGGTCGTGCACCGCATTCCCGACCTGCCGGTGTTCCTCAACAGCCCGATGGCCGCCGACGTGACGGCCCTGTTCAGGCGGCACGTCGACGAGCACCGCCTCTCGGCGGACGAGTGCCGCATCCTCTTCAACGGGGTGAAGATCGTCAACACCGAAGAAGACTCGCGTGCGCTGAACCGGCTGAACTACCCGAGCATCATCGTCGCGGCCAGCGGCATGGCCACCGGCGGACGCGTGGTGCACCACCTCAAGGCGTTCGCGCCGGACGCGCGCAACGCGATCGTCTTCGCCGGCTTCCAGGCCGCCGGCACGCGCGGCGGCGCGATGGTGCGTGACGCCTCGGAAATCAAGATCCACGGCGAGTGGATCCCGGTGCGGGCGGAGGTCTCCACGCTCGACAGCTTCTCGGCCCACGCCGACCGCAACGACCTGCTGTCGTGGATCGGCGCACTGCCGCGGCCGCCGCAGCATGTCTACGTGACGCACGGCGAACCCGAGGCGGCCGATTCGCTGCGCCAGGCGATCGAAGAGCGCTTCCGCTGGCCGTGCTCGGTGCCCGACTACCTGGGCATCGCCAACTTCTGAGCGGCGCGGCGCCGATAAACTGCGAGGCTTGCGCGAGCGCAAGGATCCGCCTCGCTGGCGACGGTGGCGGATGTAATCACAACCACCAGGGGTCCATGCGCCTGCTCATCGTCGAAGACGACTTCCAGCTCGGTGACGCCCTCGCGGCGGGGCTGCGCCAGCGCGCCCACGTCGTCGACTGGTTCCGCAGCGGCGCGCAAGCGGATGCCGCCTTGCGGGGCGCCCCCTACGATGCCGTGGTGCTCGATCTCGGCCTGCCCGGCGGCGACGGCATGGAATGGCTGGCGCGCTGGCGCGCACACAAGATCCAGACGCCGGTGCTGATCCTGACCGCACGCGACGCGCTCGAACAACGCATCGCCGGGCTGGACACCGGCGCCGACGACTACCTCGTCAAGCCCATCGCGATCGACGAGATCGCGGCGCGGCTGCGCGCCATGGTGCGGCGCGCGTCCGGTCGGGCGCAGGCGCTGTGGCAGCACGGCGAACTCGAATACGACCCGGCCACGCGCGTGGTGCGCTGGCAGGGCCGCGACGTACCGGTCACCGGCGGCGAACTCGCCGTGCTGGAGGCGCTGCTCAAGCACCCGCAGCGCGTCGTGTCGAAAGCCCATCTGCAGGAGTGCCTGTACGACTGGGACGGCAGCGGTCCGGAGAGCAATGTGCTCGAGGTGCACGTACATCGGCTGCGGCGCAAGATCGACCCGGCCATCGTGCGCACCGTGCGCGGCGTGGGCTATGCCCTCGGCTCCGGCAAGGCGGGCACTTGAAGCACCCGGTTGCCGCTGGTCCTTCCCGAGCCGCCGCGCGCGGCGGAGCGATCGGATGAGCCTGAGACGCCGGCTGCTGCTGTACCTGCTGCTGTGCGCTCCTGCGGTGTGGGCGGTGGCGATGCTGGTTTCCGTCGATCGAGCGCGGCACGAAGTCAACGAGCTGTTCGACACCGAGATGATCCGCCTGGCGCGCGAGGTGCAGGCGACGCTCGGCCCCCAGGCGCAAAACGGCGCGGCACCGACGCCGCCTGCGGGCAGCAGCGAAGCCGGCGAAGCGGACCTGCGCGACCTCGCCGTCGCGGTCTGGGACGCCACCGGGCGGCGCGTGCTCAACGACCGCGAGGGCGTCCAGCTGCCGCACCGGCCGAGCGCGTCGGGCTTCGTCGAGGAGCCGCTGAACGGCGAACCGTGGCGGGTGTACTACCTGCAGTCGGCCTCGGGCGAGTGGCTGGTCGCCGCCGGCCAGAAGGTGCATGAACGCGACGAGCTGGTGTTCGACCTCACCGCGAGCCAGGCGCTGCCCTGGCTGCTGGTGCTGCCGGTGCTTCTGCTCGTCATGGGCTGGGCGGTGCAGCGCGCGCTGGCCCCGCTCGACCGCCTCGCCGCCGAGCTCGGGCGGCGCGAGGCCGATGACCTGAAACCGGTGGCGCCCGGGCAGGCGCCTGCGGAGCTGCAACCCTTGCTCGTCGCGATGAACGCCCTGTTCGGCCGCATCGAGGAGATGCTGGCGCGCGAACGCCGCTTCACCGCCGATGCCGCCCATGAGTTGCGCACGCCGCTCGCCGTGCTGAGGGCGCAATGGGACGTGCACCGCCATGCGGGCGACCCGCAGGAACGTATGGAGAGCGAAGAACGCCTGCGCGCCGGCTTCGATCGACTGGAACGCCTGGTGACCCAGATGCTCGCCTTGTCGCAGCTGGAGGCCACCGCGCGCCCGGCTCGATCGACCGAGATCGACTGGCAGCACGTGGTGGAGCAGGCGATGAGCGACTGCCTGCCGCTGGCCGAGCGGCGGCAGATCGAACTCGCCTGCGAGTGGCCGCCGGCCGGCCGCCACGCCATGCCGCTGCTCGGCGATCCGCAGCTGCTCGCCGTGCTGCTGCGCAACCTGCTCGACAACGCGCTGCGCTATGCCCCTGCGCGCAGCCTGGTCACGCTGCGTTTCGACGACGACCGCATGGAGGTCGAGAACGACGGCGCACCGCTGAGCGCCGACGAGCTGTCGCGCATCGGCGAGCGCTTCTACCGCCCGCAAGGCCAGCAGGAAACCGGCAGCGGCCTGGGCCTGTCCATCGTGCGGCGCATCGCCGCGCTGCATGGGCTGGAAGTGGCGTTCGGCGCGCGCGACGACGGGCGCGGCATGCGCGTCACGCTGCGCTTCGCCGCGCCCCGTTCCGCCGGATGACAGGACGGATGCTGCGCGCGCCCGTCCGCCAGCCGTCCTATCGGCTGCGTGCCTTCTCGAGCAGCTGCCGCGCCTCTTCGCGCCGGCCGGCGTCGGCGATCTGCCGCCCGGGTCGGGCCGGCGCCTGCAGCGCCCGTTCGAGGTAACTCACCGCTTCGTCGGGCTGGTGCGTCTCGAGCAGGAACTCGCCGAAGAAGAAGTTGGCATCGAGGCCGGTCGGATTGATCGCCAGCGCCTTCTGAAGCAGCTCGCGCGCCTTGGCCTTGTCGCCGAAGCCGATCGGCCAGCCCGGCACCTTGTAGTAGAGGACACCGAGGCTGTTGTAGGCCGAACCGTCCAGCACGTTGCCGTCGAGGCGGATGGCGGCCTCGTAGGTGGCCTTCGCCTGCTTGGCCAGGCCGAGCGCGCCGAGGCCGCCCTTCTCGCCGGCCCAGGAACTCACGATGATGCCTTCCCAGACCAGGGGTTCGCTGCGGCCGGCATGTCGCTCGCTGAGCTGGTGCGCCCTGGCGGCGAGCGCCTCGAAGCGCTTCTCGCGCTCGGCGGCGGGGGTCTGGTAGCGGATCACCTCCCAATCTCGCTGCAGCTCGGCGACGCCCGCCTCGACCTCGGAGGTGCCCGCCCAGCCGGCCGTCGGCAACACGGCGGCGGCCGTGCACACGAGGGCGGCGATCATCGAACGGCGACGGCGCGGCGAGGTGACGGGGGTGAACATGGCAGCTGACTTCATGGTGTGGTCCTTCATGGCTTGGGGTTCGTTGTCGACAGGTCGGCGAAGCCGGGCGACAGGGCCGTGCCGGGTTCGCCGGCGGCGAACGACGCCGGCAGGCTGCGACGATGCGGCGCGAAGGCGCCGTCGAGCCATGCCGGAGCGAAGCCGTTGAGACGCACCGCCAGGGCCTCGGGCAAACCGACGAAGCGCTCTGCGGCTTCGTCCTCGAGCAGGCGCAGCAGCGCCCTCGCGACCCGTTCGGGGTCGTCCATCGCCGTGCCGGTGGCGAGGTTGTACGCCTCCACCCGCGCGTCGTTGAACGCCGTGCGCGTGCTGCGCGGGCCGAGGTACTGCACACGCACGGCGGTGTCGGCGAGTTCGCGGCGCAGCGCTTCGGCAAATCCGCGCAGGCCGAACTTGGTGGCGCTGTAGACGCTGTAGCCGGGCAGCCCGATGCGGCCGAGCGCGGAGCCGATGCAGATCAGCTGCGCCTTCGCCTGCCTGCGCAGACCCGGCAGCAGCGCATGGGCCAGCAGCATCGGCGACAGCAGGTTCGTCCGCAGCACCTGCCGCATCTCGAGCGGGTCGAGCATGTCGAAGCGGCCGAAGCTCGGCAGGCCGGCGCCGAGCACGAGCACGTTGGCACCGAAGGCGCCGGCGGCCTCGCGCAAGCGGTCGACATCGATGCCATCGTCGAGATCGGCCGCGAACCACGACACCCGTTCCGGCCCCAGCGCGAGGCGCGACACCAGCTCGCGCGCCTGTTTCGACAGCCCCGCCGGCGAGCGGCCGACGAGCATCACGCTGGCGCCGGCCTGCAGCAAGGCCGACGCCGCCGCGCACCCGATGCCGCCGGTGGCGCCGGTGAGCACGACGCGCGCCTGCGCCGCCTTCACGCCGGCACCTCGTGCGCGCGCCCGGCCGCTGCCACGGCCCCCGCTCGAGGCAGCGGCAGGCTGCGGAACACCTCGCCGTACAGGCGATAGAAGACACGCGC
This sequence comes from Piscinibacter sp., assembly GCA_036401155.1. Lineage (GTDB taxonomy): Bacteria > Pseudomonadota > Gammaproteobacteria > Burkholderiales > Burkholderiaceae_C > Albitalea. Next base: position 26,241 of record DASWVR010000156.1, read on the forward strand.
GGCATGCACGATGTCGGCCTGGTCCTGCGGATCGTCGATGCGGTCCATCAGCAGGGCGAAATCGGCGGTGTGCTTCTGGTCCAGCGTGCCGTGCGAGCGCAGGTAGCTGAAGGCCGCATCGGGCAGGCGAAGCGGCTGCTGGATGCGGTCGGCGGCGAGCAGGGCGAGCGAGACGCTGGTCCCCTCGAGCACATGCACCATGCCGAAGAAGCCGAGCGGATTGCGCCGCGCGATGGTGTCGTAGGCATAGGCAACCATCACCTCGGTCGCGATCGCGGGCGCACCGAGGCGCACCTGCTGCGGGTCGGCGCCGCAGGCGCGGATGTCGCCGAGGATCCACTCGTCGTGCCCGCGTTCCTCCGCGACATACTCGTCCAGCGGATCGTGCAGCCAGGCATGCCGCGGCGGCAGCGCGGCCTGGCACGCCAGCAGCAGCGGCACCGTGTGCTTCACGTGGTGATAGGCCTCGCGCAGGAAGGCAAGGTAGCTCGGCAGCGAGACCTCGCCGCGCAAGCAGCCTTGGATGATGGGCGTGCCGAGCAGGCCGCTGCGGGCGTCGGCGGTCTGTTCGAGCAGGCGGTCGTGAAAGCTCATGCGGACTCCGCAATCGTGGTTGGGTCGTGAGGCATGAGGCCCAGGGCCTCGGCGTGTAGGCGCAGGATGGCGTCGCGCTGCGGCCGGCCGTTGGCGGTGGCCATGCCGGACGCGGGCTCGAACGGTGCGTGGGCGCGCACCCAGTGGTGCACGCGGGCGTAGTCGGGCAGGCCCGCGTTGGCGGCATCGACGGCCGCCTGCAGTGCGTCGTCGTCGAGTTGCGGCTGCAGCGGCCACAGCGCTGCGCTCAACGCCGGTTGCCCGTCGCCGAACACCACCGCCTGCAGGACGGCCGGGTGCGATCGCAGCGCGGTCTCCACCCACTCGGGCGACACGTTGCGGCCGAAGGCGGTGATCAGCACGTTCTTCTTGCGGCCGTGCACGTGCACGAAGCCCTCGCTGTCGATGCGGCCGAGGTCGCCGGTGGGCCACCACGCGGGTGGCGGCAGCGTGTCGCCGAGGTAGCCGGCGAAGAGGCTGCCGGCGATCTCGATCTCGCCGTCGTCGGCGATGCGCACGCGTGCATGCGGCAAGGGGCGCCCTGCACTGCCGGGCCGGTCGGCACCGGGCAGATTCAGGGTCTGCACCGATGCACCCTCCGACAGGCCATAACCTTCGTAGGCGGGAATGCCGAGCGCGCGCGCCGCATCGATCAGCCGAGCGCCCACCGCGGCGCCCCCGACCGCGACGACCTCGAGCGACTCCGGCGCGCGCTCGCCATGGCGCATCAGGTGGCCGGTCCACGCCCGCAACATCTGCGGCAGCACGATGACGCTGTGCGGCCGATGCTGCACCACCGCCGCGTGGAACGTCGCTGCGTCGAACGCCGACGAGCCCTTGAAGCCGAGCCGCTGCAGCGGCAGCACGATGCAGGTCGCGCCTTGCGACTGGGGCGCCATCAGCCCCGCGATGTCCTCCAGCAGCACGGCAAAGGGCAGTGCGCACAAATGCCGGCGAATCTGCAGCGGCGCCATCGCCTGGACCAGCCCGTCGGCCACCTGCTGCATCGCGCCCGCGGCCAGGCACACGCCCTTGGGCGCGCCGGTGGTGCCGGAGGTGAAGCTGATCTTCGCCGTGCCCGTCGGCAGGCGCACGGCGTCGGCGGGCAGCCGCAGCAGCATCAGATGCTGCCCGGCAAGCGCGCAGTCCTGTCGCGGCACGCCGGGCCACAGCGCCGCCCGGTCGGCGGGCACCAGCAGACGGTCGACACCGGCGCTGCGCAGCGCATGGCCGATCTGCTGCGCACTGAAGAAGAGCGGCAGCGGCACGTGCACGAGCCCGGCGTCGGACGCGGCACGATCGGCCACGATCCAGGCCGCCGAGTTGTCGAGCAGCGTCGCGAGCACGCGGCCGCCGCTCGCGCGCAGCTGCGCGCACAACGCATGCGCTTCCTGCTGCAGATCGGCGCGCGACCACTGCCGCACGCCATCGTCGAGCAGCGGCCTCGCGCGGCTGTCGGCATCGAGAAGGCGGTTCACGCGGCATCGCTCCCACGATCGCGGCGCGCCATCAAGCGCAGCGCGGACTGCAGCCGCCCGGCCAGCACGGCGGGGCGATGGTCGTAGTAGCTGCCCCAGCATGCCGCGTCGGCGCCGAGCGCCGCCGGGTCGGCCACGCCGAGCGTGAGCGGCGTGACGCCCAGGCGCAGGAACAGCCTGCGCAGCTCTTCGGTCAAGGTGCTGACCACCCAGTCGAAACCCTGGGCGGCGAGGTGCGGCGCGAGCAGGCGGATCAGCCGCCGGCCCTCGCCGGGGTGCGTCGATGCGAGGTGACCTACTTCGACGATGAGCGGCCGCGCGGGGGCGACACCATCGTCGCCGGCGAGCAGCGCCTCCACCGGCTGCTGCAGGTAACGCTCCAGAAACAGCGCGCCCCATGCCGCCGGCCGAAAGCCGGCAGCCGCGACGACGGCGCCGTCTTGCCGCAGGCTCACGAGCACCGGCGCGAAGCTCTTCAGGTCGGCGCCGTAGCGCGAGGCGTAGACCTGCCGCACGAAGCGTTCGACATCGCTGCGGCCGGCATCGCCCGGCCGGTGCACCGACAGCGACGGCTCCGGCGGCGGCGCCGCGTCGACGAGACGCCCCCAGAGCGAGCTGGAAGGAAGGGCCATCAGCATCCGTGCGTCCTTGCTGCAGCCGCCGAGGGGTCGGCGGCACTGGACGGGATGCTTGCGTCGGCCGATGAACCGGAGATTAAGCGCGGGCGCCGGTGTGTGACCGAATGCGCGCGCCCCCGCGCATTCGCTGCGGCGCGCGGCGCCTGCGTGTGGTCAGCGGGGCGCGCCGACCGGCGCGAAGCCCGGCTCGCCGAACTGCCACAGCATGAACGCGAGCGAATCGGCGAAGGTATTCAGGCGCTGCGTCGCGCTGCTGCCGATGCCGTGACCGGCGCCGAAGTCGATGTTGAGCAACGCCGGCACGTCCGGGTTCGCCGCCTGCAGCGCCGCCGCCATCTTCGACGACTGCCACACCGCCACCCGCTGGTCGGTGGCGCCGTGCGGCAGGATCACCGCCGGGTAGCGCACCCCCGGCTTGACGTGGTGGTACGCGCTCATCGCCAGCAGTGCCTGGAACTCGTCGGGCTTGGCGACGGTGCCGAACTCCACCGCGTTGCTCGGTCCGTTCGGCTCGGTTTCGGCGCGCACCGCGTCGAGCACGCCCACCCCCGGCGCGGCGGCGGCGAACAGGTCGGGGCGTTCGGTGATCGCGCGGCCGACCGTGATGCCGCCGGCGCTCCAGCCCATGATGCCCAGCTTGCGCGGCGTGGTGACGCTGCTTTTCACGAGGTGCTCCGCGCAGGCGATCAGGTCCTTCCAGGTGTTGGGCTTGGTGTGGATCCTGCCGGCCTCGTACCAGGCCTGGCCGTATTCGCCACCGCCGCGCACGTGACAAGTCGCCATCACGTACCCGCGCTCCAGCCAGGGCACCCATTCGCTGCGCAGTCGCGGCTGCAGCGCGAAGCCGTAGGCGCCGTAGGCCACGATGATCGCCGGCCGCGCGCCGGCGGCCTGCGGCGTGGCGACGATCGACAGCGGCACGCGCACGCCGTCGTGGCTGACCGCTTGCTCGATGCGCGACTCCATGCCGCGCAACTGGTCGAAGCGGCCGGCCGGTTGCAGCGACGTCAACACGGGCAGGCGTGCCGACGCGCCGACGAGGTAGAAGTGGCTCGCCTGCGTCCAGCCGCCGAGCTCGATCAGCACGCCGGGCCGCTCGACGTGCGACGCGGCCAGGCGCAGCGCGCCGGGGAACGGCAGCGCGATCTCCTCGACGGGCCGATCGTCGTAGGGCACGCGCAGCAGGCGTCCGGCGCCGCCTTCGAGCACCGCGGCGTAGAGCGCGTCCTGCGCCAGCGCGATGTCCTGCACCACGCCGGCCTGCTCGGGCAGTTCGACCTTCGGATGCGCCCAGTCGGGCGCCGACACCGGCGTCGACACGACCTGAAAGCGCGCCGCGCCGCGGCGCGTGAGCGCATAGACCCGATCGCCGCGGACTTCGAAGTGCCAGATGCCGTCGTCGTGACCGATCAACGGCCGCCACTCGCCGCTGCCCGCGGCCGTGACGCTGCGCACCAGCGCGCGCAGGTCGCGCCGCACGCCGTCCTCGAAGTGCGCGATCTCGTGGCGCGACCGGCCGAAGCGCAGCACCGCCAGGCCTTCGTGCACGGTGCGCGCCGGGCCGATGCCGCGCAGGCCGTCGCTGATCAGCTCGGGCACCGCGCCAGCGCGCGCTTCGAGGCGCCAGCCGCGCAACCACTGGAAGGCCTCGTGTTTGTCCTTTGCCGAACCGGGCTCGCGCAGGGTCTGGAAGTGCACGGCGCGGCTGTCGGGCGTCCAGCGGTAGGGGCTCGAGCCGTTGAAGTTGGCGCCGGCGATCGGGCCCGCCAGGTCGGCGCCGGAGGCGACGTCGCGCAAGTAGAGCGAGGCGTCTTCCGAGCCGGCCTCGGACACGCCGTAGGCCACGAAGCGCCCGTCGGGCGAGGGCATGAAGTAGTCGATCGCATGCCGGGGCCCGAGCTGCGCCGGATCGACCACCACGCGCTCGGGCGCCTGCACGCTGCTGCGCATCACCAGCTTGTGCTGCGCCGTGCCGGCATCGCGGCGCAGCAGGAAGACGTTGCCGTTGGCGACCAGCGCCACGCGCGACACCCGCGCCGGCGCGCTGTTCTCGACCTCGAGCATGCGATCGAGCAAGGCGCGCCGGCCCTCGATGCGATCGAGCACGCTGCGCGTGTACGCGGTCTGCGCCTGCATCCACGCCTGCACCTCGGGCGCCTCGACGTCTTCGAGCCAGCGAAAGGGGTCGCTGAGCGTATGGCCGTGGAGCGTGTCCTGCACGACGCGCCGCGGCGTGACGGGCAGGCCGGCACGCACCGCCGGCGCCGAAGCCGGGGCCGCCGCTGCGGGCGGTGCAGCCGAGTCCGCTTCAACCGGCGGCGCGGACGGCTCGACGCCGGCGCAGCCGGCGAACGCGACCATGGTGAATGCCAGAGCGAGGCGGCGGGCGGCGGAGACGATGGGCATGCGGATCGAGCGGTCGGGCCGAGGGCGGTGCGCGCGAGTGTAGGTCGCGTCGGCTGCCGACTCCATGGCGACACCAGGGCCGGCCGGGATTCGAGTACCGTCGCGCGCTGCAATGGAAACTTCCAAGGCCCACCCCACTGCAAACCAGGACCCCGAGCTGCTGCGCCGCCTGCTGCGCGCGAAGGACCGGATGGACGCTGCCTCGCACGAGCCCTGGCCGGTGCGCCGGCTGGCGAGCGTGAGCGGCGTCTCCGAAGCGCACTTCGCGCGATCGTTCAAGCAGGCCTACGGCGTGCCGCCGCACCGCTACCTGCTCACGCGGCGCATCGAGCGCGCGACGGCGCTGCTGCGCGACACCGAGCTGCCCATCACCGAAATCGCCTTTCAGACGGGCTGGGAGAGCCTGGGCACCTTCGGCCGCACCTTCCGCGACGTCACGGGCGAGAGCCCCGGCGCGCTGCGCTCGCGTACGCGGGCCGCAGGCCACGAGTCGCGGCTCCTTCCGGCGGGCGAGGTTCGAGGGCCCGCGACCGACCTCGGCCGCGTGCCCGCATGCGTTCTGAGCGCGGCCCAGCGGCCCGACCTGGCCACAGCAGTTTCGGAGAAGCGGCGCCGCGCGGCGGCCGGTATAAACGGCGCCGGACAACAGGAGGTCGAATGAATCAAGGTGTTCAAGTGGTCGGTCTGTATGTGAGGGATCAGGACGAAGCGCTCGCGTTCTATGTCGACAAGCTCGGGTTCCGCGTGCACACGGACGTGCGCAACGGCGACTATCGCTGGCTCACCGTGCAGCATCCGGAGCAGCCGTCGTTCCAGCTCGGCCTGTTCAGGCCGGGGCCGCCGGTGCACGACGCGGCAACGGCGCAGACGCTGAACGCTGTCGTGGCCAAGGGCGCGATGCCGCCGCTGGTGCTGTCCGTGGACGACTGCCGCGCCGCCTGCGAGCGCATGCGCGAACGCGGCGTGGAGTTCACGCAGGAACCCGTCGACCGCTACGGCACCGTGGACGCCGGCTTTCGCGATCCGTCGGGAAACGGCTGGAAGATGATCGAGGCGCGGCGTCAAGGTTGATGCGGCGGCGAACGGGAGCGCACGATGGCCCACCAGACACCCGCGAAGCCGGCGAAGGCGGCAAGGCCGGCCAAGGCTGCGGGCCCGTCCGCCGCCAAGCCGGTGGCGGCGAAGCCGACCCTTCTCTCGGGCGGCAACCCGCAGATCGCGAAGGCCGAGGGCGACGCCCCCGTGCAGGCCTACATCGCGGCCATGCCGGGATGGAAGCGCGACCTGGGGCGCCGGCTCGACGCCCTCATCGTGCGCGCCGTTCCCGGCGTGCACAAGGCGGTCAAGTGGAACTCGCCCTTCTTCGGCATCGCGGGCCAGGGCTGGTTCCTGAGCTTTCATTGCTTCACCAAGTACGTCAAGGTGGCCTTCTTCCGCGGCAGCGCGCTGTGCCCGCCGCCGCCCGGCCCGTCCAAGCAGAAGGACGTGCGCTACCTCGACATCCACGAACACGACGTGCTCGACGAAGCCCAGTTCGCCGCCTGGGTGAAGCAGGCGAGCGAGTTGCCCGGCGAACGGATGTGAGCATGCAGAAGAAGACGACGACCACGAAGCAACCCACCAGCGTCGCGACCGGCGCAGGATCAGCCCCCGCGTCGCAGCTGATCGACCAGCGGATCGCGGAGCTGGCGGACTGGCGAGGCGAGATGCTCGCCCGCATCCGACGTTTCATCAGGCAAGCCGATCCCGACGTGGTCGAGGAGTGGAAGTGGGGCGTTCCGGTGTGGTCGCATGCCGGATTGATCTGCACCGGCGAGACGTACAAGAGCGCGGTGAAGCTGACCTTCGCCAAGGGCGCCTCCCTGCCCGACCCCGCGGGGCTGTTCAACGCCAGCCTGGACGGCAACGTGCGGCGTGCCATCGACCTGCACGAAGGCGACACGCTGGACGAGAAGGCGCTGAAGGCGCTGATCCGCGCCGCGGTGGACTTGAACGAGTCCTCGGGCCGCCGCTAGGGAGGCCAGCGGCCCGGCAACGGCCGCGCGTTCATGTCGCAACGATGCAAGACGCGACCGGGTGGCGCTCGCCACACTGCGCCCCTTCGCAACCACTTGCATCGAGCCGTTCATGACACCGCGTCACTTCCTTCTTTCCTGTATCGCCGCAGCCGCGGCCACCTTGTTAGCCGCTTGCGGCGGCGGGGGCGACGAGTCGCCCGGCGCCAGCGTCGAGGGCGTGCGCCAGACCAACCTGGTCGCCAACAAGGCAAGCTACGAGGCGCAGATCGTCGAACCCGCACTCATCAATGCGTGGGGCATCGCCATCCGGCCTGCCGGTCACGGTGGCCACTTCTGGATCGGCGCCAGCAGCGGCCAGTCGCTCGAATACGTGGGCGACGTCGGCGGACAGCCGCTGTTCCAGGACGCGCTGACGACCGTCGCGACGCAGGGGCCCACCACCGGCATCGCGTTCAACCCCGGCACGAAATTCCGCATCACGCAGCCGCACCCGGCAGGCGACATCGAGAATCCCGCGAAGTTCGTCTTCGCCAATGCGAGCGGCACGCTCACCGCCTGGACCGAGCGTGCACTCGGCGGCGGTGCGTTCGACCATCCGGTCGACTCGGTGCTCGTCGTCGACGGTACCGCAAACCACTCGGCTTTCCTCGGCGTCGCGATCTCGCCTTCGGGTGAACGCCTGTTTGCGGCCGACTTCGGTGCGCAGCCGGGGGTGCGTGTGTACGACGGCGATTTCGCCGAGACCGGCCTGCTGCCCGACCCGTTCGCACCGCCGGGTGGGCCCGTCCCTGGCGGCTTCGCGCCCTTCAACGTGCAGACCGTCGGCCAGAGCGTGTTCGTGATGTACGGCCGACACGTCCCGCCGGGTGCGCCGCAGGCTGCGGAAGGCCGGCTGGCGGAGTTCGACGGCGAGGGTCGGCTGCTGCACGTCTGGCAAGACGGCGGCAAGCTGAACTACCCGTGGGGCATCGCCCTGGCGCCGGCAGAGTTCGGAGCCTACGGCGGCTGCCTGCTCATCGGCAACTTCGGCGACGGCACCATCGTCGCCTTCGACCCGCGTACGCGGCAGGCCGTCGACCATGTGCGCGACGCGCAAGGCGACCCGGTGGTGATCCACGGCCTGTGGGGCTTGCAGTTCGGCAACGGCGCCAGCCTCGGCGAAGCGGACGACCTCTACTTCGCGGCCGGACCCAACGGCGAAGCCGACGGCCTGTTCGGCAAGCTGGAGGCGATCCCGCCGGCTGCCGGCGCGGCGCCGGCGAAGGCGCTCTGCCGCTGACGAGGCGACACACATGGACATCACCACCTGGGCGCGGCAGGGCATCCTGTTCGCCCATGCGTTGGCGTTCGGCGTGGCGATCGGCGTGGTGCTGCGCGAGGATGCGGCCCTGCTGCGCAAGCGCGCGATCGACCTGCAGCGACTGGCTCGCGCCGGCCGCGGCCTGGCATATGCGCTGGCGGCGCTGTGGTTGAGCGGGGCGGCGCTGATCGCCCTGGACGTCGGCGTCGACCTGGCCGCCGTGGCCGAGCATCCCAAGCTCGTCGCCAAGCTGGCCGTCGTGTCGGCGCTGACGTTCAACGGCGTGCTGCTGCACCGGACGGCATTTCCGATCCTGCGGCGCGCGCCCGCACTGGGCGCGCCGCATCTGTTGCTGTGCACGGCGCTGGGGGCCTTCAGCACGACGAGCTGGCTCTACGCCGCCTTCGTCGGCCTGTCGCGCCACGTCGCGGACTCGATGAGCCTGGCGGACTTCATGGCGCTCTATGGTCTGCTGCTGCTGGCCGCAGCGGCGGCCGTGCCGGCGCTCGCGGCATCGCTGCGGGGCGGGCCGGGGCCGGCCGCACGCCTTCACGACCACCCGCATGCCGGGTGATGTCACGCCGCAGTTCCTCCACATCACACCCATGGCAGACCGACCTCCCCTCACCGACCACGACCTGGGCCCGCTGCTGCGCGCGGCGCCTGCCATCTGGGCCCTGCTGCTGGCCATGCTGATCGGCGCGCTGTTCGCGGTGGCCGGCAAACCGGGCGCCCGGGCGGGCGAGCGTCCCGCCACGACGCTGCCCGCGGTCGATGCACAAGCTGCGGCCGCGCGGCTGGCCGGCGCGCTGCGTTTCCAGACCCTCTCGCTCCAGGACCGTCCCGACGCCAGTGCCGCGGCCTTCCTGGAGTTGCACGCGTATCTGCAGCGCAGCTTCCCGCTGGTGCATGCGCAGCTGGAACGCGAACGGGTCGGCGGCTACAGCCTGCTCTACACGTGGCGCGGCACCGACCAGCGCGCACCGGCAGTGCTGCTGATGGCGCATCAGGACGTGGTGCCGGTATCGCCCGGCACCGAGGCGCGCTGGACCCATCCGCCTTTCGCCGGCACGCTGGCCGACGGCTTCGTGTGGGGCCGCGGCGCGTGGGACGACAAGGGACGCCTGCTCGCGCAGCTGGAGGCGGTGGAGGCGCTGCTGCGCGAGGGTTTCCGCCCGTCTCGTACTATCCATCTCGCCTTCGGCCATGACGAGGAAGTGGGTGGAACGCGTGGCGCGAAGTCGATCGCGGCGCTGCTGCGATCGCGCGGCGTGACGCTGTCGTACGCGCTGGACGAGGGCCTGGTGGTGACCGAAGGCATCATCGCCGGGGCGCCCAAGCCCGTCGCCCTGATCGGTGTGGCGGAGAAGGGCAATGTCACCCTCCGCTTGCGCGCCTCCGCCGCCGCGGGCCATTCCTCGATGCCGCCGCGGCGCAGCGCCATCGGCAACCTGAGCCGGGCCGTCGCCGCACTGGAGGCGAAGCCGATGCCGGCGCGGCTGCGCGGCGTCGCCCACGAGATGTTCACCGCCCTGGCCCCGCACATGGGCTGGCCCCGCCGCTTGATGCTGTCGAACCTGTGGCTGTTCGCCCCGCTGGTGGAACGTTCGCTGGAACAGTCACCCGCCACCAACGCGGTGGTGCGGACCACGACGGCGGTCACCATCGTTCGCGGCGGCGACAAGGAGAACACGCTGCCCGGCACGGCCGAGGCCATCGTCAACTTCCGCCTGCTGCCGGGTGACCGCGTACGCGACGTGCTCGACCACGTGCGGCGCGTCGTCGCCGCCGACGGGGTGGAGGTGGAACTGCTCTCGCCGGGCCAGCCGCCTTCGGCGATCAGCACGCTCGATTCCGACGGCTACCGCGCCATTGCGCGCAGCGTCCAGGACGTGTTCGGCGACGTCGTGGTCGCCCCCGGACTCGTCGTCGGCGGCACCGATTCCAAGCACCTCGGAGAACTGACCGACAAGGTCTATCGCTTCTCGCCCGTGCGCGTGCGCCCCGAAGACACGAGCCGCATTCACGGCAGTGACGAACGGCTGTCGGTGGCCAACTACGCCGAGATGATCCAGTTCTACCAGCGCCTGCTGCACCGAACGGCGTCCGGCCGGCCTGGACACGGCTCGGCCGGAGATTGAAGGGCCGACGGCCTCGGCGGACGAAACCTCAGCGCAATCGGCGCACCACGTGAACGGCCAACGTGACAATGCCGGCTGCCACGAGGCTCGCGCCCACGACCACCGGCAACAGCACCTTGTCTCCCGTCACCAGGCCGAAGCCGATGCCGCCCATGAAGCTCACCAGCCCGACGTTGTGCATCACCAGCTGCAGCCTCGGCAACCAGCCGGCCTGCAGATGAGGGTGCAGGCCGTAGAGCAGCCCGACCAGGCCCAGCGTCACCCAGCCGAGCAGATTGAGGTGGACATGGACGTGGGTCAGCCGGAAGTCCTGGGTGATGCCGGCATACATGCCCAGCGTCACGCCGACGACGAGGTAGCCCACGGCAAGGAACAGACAGATTCTTGAAAGCATGGCGTCGCCGCTCGTTCGCGCTCCTGTTCGAAAGGGGTGGCACGAACCCAGCGCCCGTGCCTTCGCGGCACAGTCTCGGGTGCGCCACCCCCTGCGGTCTTGAACGCGCGCGACCAGATGGCGGCTGCCGCGTGGCAGCCGCGACCGGCGCTCAAGGTGCGTCGAGCACGAGCTTCGCGAGCCTGGCGACGCGCTGCATCCGCTCGATCTCACCGCGGATGCGCCGGCCGAACTCTTCCGGCGACGAGTCGGCCGCGAAAAGACCGAGCTGCTCGATCCGGGCCTTGACCTCGGACACGGCGAGCGATCGGCGCGCGGCGGCGTGAAGCGTGCGGACCTTCTCCGGCGGCAGCCCGGCAGGGGCGACCAGTCCGAACCAGGAGGGCTCGTTGTTCGCGGGGAGCTTCAGCTCGGCAAAGGTCGGCACGTCGGGCAGCTGCGCCAGCCGCGTATGCCACGACACCGCCAGCGGGCGCAAGCGCCCGGCCCGGATGTGGGGGAGCGCGGAGGCCAGCTGGTCCGACGCCACCTGGATGCGGCCGCCGATCAGATCGGTGAGCATCGCCGCCGCGCCGCGGTAGGGAATGTGGACGATGAAGGTGTGGGTCGACGCCTTGAAGATCTCACCCGCCATGTGACCCGTCGAGCCGTGGCCGGGAGATCCGTAGCTCAGCTTGCCCGGATGGGCCTTCAGGTGGGCGAGAAAGTCGGGGAAGGTGCGCGCGGGCACGCCCGGATGCACGACCATGACCCCGGGCGCCCTCACCAACTCGGCGATGGGCGTGAAGTCTGTCAGCGGGTCATAGGGCAGCTGCCTGTAGACGACGGGATTGACGCCATGGGTGGACACGGTGGCGATGCCGAGCGTCAGGCCATCGGGCGCTGCACGGGCCACCTCGGCCATGCCGAGCGAGCCCCCCGCGCCGGCGCGATTGTCGACGACGATCGGATGCGCAAGTTCGCGCGCCAGCGGATCGGCGAGCAGTCGGGCCACGATGTCGGTGGCGCCTCCGGCGGGAAACGGCACGACGATGCGACCCGCGCGCGGCTGCGCCACTGCGAGCTGCGGCAGCAGCGCGACCGACGAGATCCGAAGCAGCGTGCGGCGATCCATGGTGGGAGGGCGAGAGGCGAGAGAATTGCACGCCCGGCATCCCTCTGTCCACTGCCTTCGCCCCATGCGCAAGCTGCTGCCACCCACCCATTTGCTGCGTGCCTTCATCACCACGGCGCGCTGCGGCAGCGTGGTGCAGGCGGCGGCCGAACTGCACGTGACGGCGGGCGCGGTGAGCAAACAACTGGCCGAACTCGAGCGCTGGCTGGGCATGCCGCTGTTCGAGCGGGTCAAGAAGCGGCTGCTGCTCAACGCCACCGGCGCGCGCTACCTGGCCCAGGTGCAGCCGCTGGTCGACCAGATCGAGGCGGCGACCTTCGATCTGGTGGCGGGCACCGCCGGCGCCGACACGCTGACGCTGTCGGCCCTGCCGACCTTCGGCGCCAAGTGGCTGTTTCCGCGACTGCCCGACTTCCAGCGCCGCTTCCCGGATGTCGAGCTGCGTTTTCTGTCCCACCTGCAGGGGTACGACTTCTCCCATCCCGAGCTCGACTGCGCCATCCGCTACGGCGACGGCCATTGGCCGGGTGCCGAGGCCGACTACCTGATCGGCCGCGAGTCGGTGCTCATCGCGCCGCCTCGCGAACTGGGCCTGCCGCGTCTGCGCGAGCCGGCGGACATCCGCCACTACACGCTGGTGCATCAGTCGCAGTACCTCGATGCGTGGGCCGACTGGTGCGAGCTGCATGGCGTGCACGGCATCAACACGCTGGCAGGTCCGCGCCTGGAGATCGCCATCGGCGTCATCAGCGCGGTGAGAAGCGGCATGGGGCTCGCCCTGCTCCCGCGTTTCATGGTGGAAGACGACATCGCCGCCGGCGCCTTGCAGGCGCCGTTCGACGAGCCGCTCGTCAGCAGCCGCGGCTATTTTGCGTGTTACCCCGAGAGCAAGGTGCACCTGCCCGCGCTGTCGCGATTTCGTCAATGGCTGCGGGAGTGCGTTCCTCCCGGCACGCGCTGACGGACCAGCGCGACGCGGCCGGGCCGCGCATGTCGCGGTCGTTCAAGACCGAGGACCGCCTGGCAGCGCAGGATTCGGCAAATCGAAGGAGCCGACCATGGACTCGACGCTGAACCTGCCTGCCACCGGCGCTGCGGCCCCCGCAGCGGTCACGACCACGCCACGCGAACGCTACGTCGACGTATTTCGCGGGCTGCTCGTCGCGCACATGGCGCTGGACCACGCGTCGCTGATGTTCAACGCGGGGCGCGGCGGCGAGGAACTGGCTGCGGCTGCGCCGCCGGCGGCCGCGGACCTGCTGCAGTTCCTGACGCGCTTCACCGGCGTGCCGGTCGCGCCGGCGTTCTTCTTCATGGCCGGATTCATGGTGGCCCTCACCAGCGCCGCGCGCGATCAGCGGGGGGTGCCGCAGCATGAGGTCACGCGCCGGCTGATCCTGCGCGGGCTGGTGCTGATTGCGGTCGACGCGTTCGTGATGGGTCTGCCGCGCGCCGCGATGGGTTTCTATTCCTTCGCGGTGCTGAGCTCGATCGGCGCCGGCCTCATCGTGCTGGCACTCGTGCGGCACGCGCCTTCGAAGCTGCTGTTGCCCGCGGCCGTCGCGCTGCTCGCCCTGCACCCGCTGATCGACGTGTCGGCGTTGCCTCTCGCCCTGCGGGCGATCCTCTACGAACCCGTGCGAAGCGGCGCCTTGCGCTCGCTGTACCCCGTGCTTCCCTGGTGCGCGATCCTCGTCGTCGGCTTCGTCGCCGGCCGCGACGCGGCCGCACGCGAGGCGCCTGCACGCCGGTGGGCCGGGCTCGCCATCATGTGTCTGCTGCTCTTCCTGGCAGTGCGGCTGCCCGGCGGCTACGGCAACGCCTACCCCTACACGAGCGTGACGCATCTCGACTTCTGGTTCTTCGCCAAGTACCCGCCCGACCTCCCGTTCCTCGCCTGGTCGTTCGCCGCCACGTTCGCCGGCCTGGCGCTGGTGTGGCGTCTGACCAGAACACACGTGCCGGCGGCGCTGCGGCCCTTCGAGCTGTTCGGCCGCGTGCCCTTCTTCTTCTACGTGCTTCACTTCTACGTGCTCGGCGTCGCCGCGGCAATCGTCGGCGCCAAGACGAGCCTCGGCGTCACCTACCTCGTGTGGCTGTTGCTTCTGCTGTTCATGGCATGGCCATGTGCGTGGTACTGGCGCAAGAAGCGGGAGCGTCCCAATGTGGTGACGCGGTATCTCTGACGCCCTGCGGTCCGCTCGACGGACAGGCGCTGCCGAAGCTCGCGTGGGGAATGTCGAGCGTCAGCACCCGCCCGGCCAGCGCTGCACGCGCCGCGGCGCGCCCTGGCTTGGCGGCGTCCAGCCGCAGTTCTCGCGGCGTGACCGAGGCGAACTCCCGGATGGTGCGGGTCAGGTGCGGCTGATCCGCAAACCCGCACGCCATCGCGACGTTCAGCAGCGGCGAGCCCTCGGCGACGGCCGCGGCGGCCCGCTGGAACCTCACCAGGCGCGCATAGCCGCCGAGCGACACGCCGGTCCACTTGCGGAAGTCGCGCTCGAGCTGGCGGCGCGTCACCGCCAGCGCCGACGCCAGGCCGTTCGCACTCGGCGCCTCGCCGGGATGCTGCTGCAGGACGGCCGCAGCCTGCGTCACGCGCGACTCGGCCCTCGACCAGCTTCGGCGTCCGAGCGCACGCGATTCGATCCAGCCGCCCAGGGCGTGCATTCGCTGCTCGGTCGTCCGGGCCGACATCAGCAGCCCGCGCAGCCGCAGCTGTTCGGCGCGGCCGCAGAAGTGCTCGAGCGGCAGGCGCCGGTCGGTGATGTCCGCCAGCGGCGTGCGCAAGACGCTGAGCGCGCCGATCGGCGTGAGCAGCGCAAGCGCGAGCTGCCCCTGGCCGAGCGAGTGAAAACGTGCCGGGCGTGTCCTGAGCGAGGTGACCATCACCTCCAGTTCGCACTCCTCACCCACCTCGCCGCAGACCAGGCCTTCGCCGCAGTAGGCGGTGATGAGGTACAGATCCGACGGCAAGCCGAGGTGCCGGCTGCCCAGCGTAGCGTCGACGTCCATCCAGCCGAGGGCCGGGGCATGCATGCGCAGATCCTCCCGGAGGCCTGAAACGCCGCCCGAGCGCGCGAGGCGTCGCGCGGCCTGTTCGATCGCAGACATTCTTCGTTCCCTGAGTCGTCGCAGCCGGCAGTGTGGTCGGCGGCGCGACGGGTGAAAAGCGAAAGAATCGAAGGTCATCGTTCCGTTTGCTCACAACATGGGTGCGCCCTCGACGGCATCGGGTGCCGCACTTGTCGCCCCGCATCGGTCGCGTGGAGCATTGCGTGCATCTACCCGCAATTGCGATGATCCACACCAAATGCGCCTGCATGAGGGTGCGCCGTGCGGCGCGTGCCCTCACCGACGCCTACGACGACGCGCTGAAACCGCTCGGCCTGAAGGTGACCCAGTTCTCCTTGTTGAGAACGGTCGCGCGCATGGAAACCCCCAGCCTGACCGCCCTGGCGCAGGAGATGGCGCTCGATCGGTCCACGCTCGGACGCAACGTCGGCGTCCTGCAGCGCGAAGGCCTGGTCGAGCTTTCGGAGGGCAACGACTTCCGCGGTCATGCCCGCTTGGCCTATCTGTCGTGCGATCGCGAGGCGCGGGCGCGGCCGACTGAGCAACGCGGTGTGGATGCAATGCTCGATCGTCTACGAAGAACTCAAGCAACGCGCCTTCGATGGCGATTTCGAGAAGTTTTCGCCTGGTCGATATCGCAGCCACCGGATGCCCGCGCCGCTGAGCGGTAGCGCGTGAACGCGCGCCGGCCTCACTTCGCCGCGCCCGTCGCCACCGACACGTAGCGTGCCAGCGCCGCGATCTGCTCCTCGCTCAGCGTCGCCTTGAACGACGGCATCGCGCCGACGCCGTTGCGCAAGGCGGTGGCCACGCGCTCGGCATCGGGCTTGATCTCGTCGAGCACCGGGCCCACCGCGCCCTGCGCGCCGGCGTCCTTCAGCGTGTGGCACACCGCGCAGGACGGCACGGCGCCCTGCGTGAACAGCTGGCGCCCGAGTTCCATCTGCGCGGCATCGTCTGACGCCGCGGCCGGCGCTGCCATCACCATGGCGACCATCAGCGCGGCCCATGCGCGGCGCGCGCCGCCGCGCGCCGCCCCGGGCGCCAGCGGCGTCATCACGCCACCGTGACCTTGACGGCGTGATCGGCCCAGCTGTTGTTGCTGTAGCCGCCGACGTTCTCGACACGCACTTCGGGCTGCACATTGCCGGCCGCATCGGTGGCACGGCTCGCGATCGTGTGCGTGCCCGCCGGCAGGTGGGCCTGCAGCACGAACTGGCGCCACGCGAAACGGCCGAGGTCGGGTCCGACGAGCCTGGCCTCCTTCCAGCTCTTGCCGCCGTCGACCGACACCTCGACCCGCTTGACCGCGCTGGTGCCGCCGAAGGCGACGCCATGGATCTGCGTCGTGCCGGCAGTCAGCTTGCCGTCGGGCGCCGGCGAGTTGACCCACGATTTCACGTTCATCTCCAGCACCGACGGCTGGCTCGGCTCGGCCTTCGCGCCGGGCGGCGTGATGCGATAGCCGTGCGACATGATCTTCGCCTTGCTCTCGGCCGACGTGAACGCCACGCGCTTGACGTACTTGATGTTGTTGACGCCCTGGTAGCCCGGCACGACGAGGCGCAACGGCCCGCCGTGTGCGAGCGGGATCGGCGCGCCGTTCATCTCCCAGGCGAGCAGTGCATCGTCCATCGCCTTCAGCGGCAGCGAGCGCTCGACCACCACGCTCAGCGGGTCGACCCCTTCGGGCAGCTTCTCGCCGCCGGTGCCGGTGAGGTAGGCCATGCCCGGGTTCACCCCCCCGAGCGCCTCGACCACGGCGCGCAGCGGCACGCCGCTCCACACGACGCAGCCCGCGGCGCCCACCGTCCACGGCGTGCCGCTCGGTTTGCTCGGGAAGAAGCCGCGCCCGTTGCCCGAGCATTGCAGCACCGTGGCCACCGTCTCGATGCCCATGGACTTGAGCTGCCCCACGGTCAGCGCGCGCGGATGCTGCACACCTTCGATGCTGACCTCCCAGCCGTCGCGGTGGTTGAGGATGGACGGGTCGGGCGACGGCAGGTTGTTGCGGATGTAGAGCTTGTCGGCCGGCGTGATGATGCTCGTGCCGAATGCCTCGCGGCGCGTCTCCAGCGTGTTCGAGCTGTGCACGATCAGGCTCGCGGGGTCTTTCCATGCGGCGTACGCCGGCAGCGGCTTGGCTTGGGCGGCAGCGGGCCGCGCCCAGCTGGCGAAGCCGATCGCAGCCAGCGCGCTTGCGCTGCCGGCCAGCATGTGACGGCGTTGAATGGAGTTGATGGTGTGCATTGAAAGTCTCCCGAATTTGCGAAAGCGGCCCGTGAGAACGGGCCGCAGCGAAGTCAAACGATCAAACAGCGTTGCAAGTATTGCATCTGCGCACGGGACTTTCTCCTCGATGACCGGAGGGTTGTTGGCAACCAAAAGTTACTATTTCGCTGTGGGAAGGATGCGAAATGGCCGCGCAAGATTTACCCACCCATGTACAAAATCTGACCGCCGCAAACCAATCAAAACAAGCCAGGAGTACGCGGTACGTACAGCGCGCCCCCGCGCTGGTGCTCCAGCAGTCGTTCAGGGAACAATCATGCGCAAATCAGGGATTCTCTTGCCCGCGTTGTTGGCTTGCTGCGCGGTCGCGCAAGCCGATCTTTCGGTTCTGGTGGCCGTCGAGCCGACGTCGAAGAAGGAAGGCTTTCTGCTGCTGCGTGCCAATGTCGAGAAGGGCCTCGGCGCGGCCACGGCGCAGCCGGTGACGCTGCTCACCAGCGAAGACCTCACCGACGCGATGCGCGCGACGCGCACCGGCGACTACGACATCTTCATCGCGCCCGCGCAGGTGGCCGCCTCGGCATTGCTGCGAGGCTACGAACTGATCGGCTCCACCGAAGCGTCGGAGCAGTACGTGCTTGTGGGGCGCGGCAGCTACAGCGACACCGATGCCGTCAAGGGCGGGCGCCTGTACCTGCCGCAGCAGGACTCGATCTACACCTACATGGCGCGCGGCATGCTCAATGCGAGCGGGTTGTCGTTCAAGGACATGGGCGCAGTCGAGTACGCGCGCTATCCGCTCGCCGGACTGACCGCGGTGAACCTGGGACTCTTCGATGCCACCGTGGTGCGCAAGAGCGACTGGGAGGCTGCGGCCAAGGAGCAGGCGGCCGCGGCCAAGGTGCTCGCCACCTCCGGCTTCGTTCCGGGTGGCTTCTCGGTCGTCATCAAGAAGAGCCTGCCGGCCGACGTTCGCGCCAAGGCCGCGAAGTGGCTCTCGGCCTCGGGCAGCACGGCAGGCCTGAAGCCGCTCGGCGTGCATGCCGAGATGGCGGCGTACAAGTCGGTGGCCGAACTCGGCTTCTTCACGCCCACCCACCTGACCGGCGCCACGGTGGTGACCGCCAAGGAGGTGCAGCAGCTCGTCGGCCAGGGCGTGGTCCTCGTCGACACGCGCACCGAAAAGGAATACAAGACCCGCCACGTGCCGGGCGCGATCTTTGTACCCTATGTGGAGAAGAGCCTGAAGGACGTGGCCTTCGAGGCCAAGCTCGACGACTTCTCCGGGCTCGACAAGCTCGACCCGGCCAAGCCGGTGATCTTCGCCTGCAACGGCGCGGAGTGCTGGAAGTCGTACAAGGCCAGCCGGCAGGCGGTGCTCAAGGGCTTCAAGCGTGTCTACTGGTTCCGCGGCGGCCTGCCCGAGTGGGAAGCCTCCGGCCTGCAGGCCGCGCTCTGACACGCGGAAAGTCCGCGGCCGCACCGCTCACGCGCCCGGCGACACGGGACCCGTCGACGCGTGGGCCGCTTTGCCGACCCGCCCGCCTGAGCCCGTGCCGTCGCCGGGTTCAGCGCCCGCGGCCGTGGCCGTAGCGGTCGTCGCGGCGGTCGTAGCGGTTCGGAACGCCGTCGCCGTCGCGGTCGTGGCGCCTGTTGTCGGCACGATCGCGGTGGTTGGGAATGCCATCGCCGTCACGGTCCCAGCGCGGGTTGTAAAGCCGGTCGCGGCGGTTGGGGATGCCGTCGCCGTCGCGGTCCCAGCGTGTGGGTTGCCGGTATTGCGGGTACGGCTGGATCCGCGGGTAATGGACCACCGGCGCAGGTTGCGTGTAGACGGGAACATGGCGCGTGTAGACAGGCACCGGCCGCGAATAGACGGGCACGGGCTGCGTGTAGACGGGCACCGGCTGGGTGTACACCGGAACGCCGACCGGCGAGCCGATGGTCACCGACCACTGCACGTCGCTGCTGCTGCGCGCTTGCGCCAGCCCGGCGACCAGCGTGCCGGCAAGCGCCACGGCCGCGATGACGAATCGTGTCTTGCTCATGAATCGAACTCCTTTGCTGGCAGCGGCACCGTGGATGGGTGGTGCCGTGTCCCAGAAACGGCTGCGGCGCGACGCTCGTTCACGGCACGCATGTCAAGGGCGCGTAAAGCTGTGTGAAGCGGCCGGCGCCAGGCACCGGACGGCGCGTGAGCGTTGACTCGGCGCAATGCAGGCGCCTGGGGCCGCACTAGAGTCTGGTTACAGGCTGTTGCGCCTGCGGAGAGTGCGATGACACCCGTGGATCCGTGTCGGCGTGCGATGGCCACCGCGCCACCACCCGCGGGAAACTGAATGCCCACGCCGGCGAGCTTCTTGCCGCCGCGCCTGCCGGCGCCGGCGGCGGTCGCCGTGCCCACGTCGCGCATCCATGCCCTGCGGGCCGGCGCCAGGGTCGCCGCCACGCTCGCTGCCGCGCGCGGCGTGCTGGGCCTG